>CAZXDB010000003.1:53632-73966 GCA_964639465.1 uncultured Bifidobacterium sp.
GTAAAGACTATTCGGTCGCCCCCAGCAGTCGGAGAACTGAAATTGAAGTCGTGGATCACAAGAGAAGAAATTACCGTTCCTTCTATAAATATTTCGTAAGTGTCAGATCCTAGCCCACCCCACACCTCCTGCTGGGGGATATTACTAAATATAAACTCATCGTTACCATCGTTTCCAAAGATTTTATTATTTGATTCAATGGTATCGATAACAAAAACGTCATCGCCATCGCCTCCTAGAATCATTGAGTTTCTAACATCACCGACCTCGAATTCATCTGCGCCTCCGTTCCCGTAGATTTGCTGGCCATCTCCTGCGCAATAGAATTGGTCCGCACGATCGAGACCAAAGATGATCTGACCAGCGCTAGTTTGAGGTGCGGTCGATGTATCGAAATATGAAGCATCGCTCTTGTTGTTGATCGTGAAGCTGATGACTTTGCTGGTGCCATCCAGAGAGGTGGTGGTGAAGGTATCAGAGTTTTGGCTGATACCAGACAAGTCTCCGTTTGCGATCGTATAGCTAAAGCCGCCGTTAGTGTCCAGAACGAGTTCCCCGATATTTGAAGTTGCTGATGTCACGGTCGTCTGGAATCCACTTTCGCCCGGATCTTTGTCGGTAACGGGTATTGAACCGACTAACGTAATCTTCCCGTTGATGGGATCCGTATCCTGAGTAAAACTGTTGATAGTCGGTGTTCCGATGACAGCAGATTCATTGGACCCAATGATTTCGAAAGTGATGTCCTTGCTCGTGCCATCTGCCGAATAAATCGTGAAGCTATCATTTTCCGTCTGCCCAGACTCAAAGTTCTGCACATCATTGTTCAATACGCTATAGGTATAGTCGCCATTTTCCAGCAAGTTCAGTGTGCCAAATTGTCCCGTGAAAATGCCCGCCGTGAATTTTTCCTCGTTTGCATCCGGGTCCGTGATCGAAATGTTGCCCGTGGCTTGCAGGTAGCCGTCAACGACATCCGTATTCTCAGTCACACTGTTGTCAGTCGGCGTGCCAATGACGGCGGGATTATTTATTCCATTGATCGTGAAAGTAAGCGTGTTGGGCGTGCCATCTGCAGAGAAGATATCAAAAGAGTCGACTTTGCTGGCGTTAGCGCCCAGATATTTCACCGCATTGTTTGATACGCTGTAGATATAACTGCCATCGCTTTGGAGTTCCAGCGTGCCCAGGTTATCTTGTGCTGGCGTGAAAGTCGTTTTGACTGCGCTTTCGTCCTCGTCCACGTCGGTTACTGTGATATTGCCGCTTGCTTGCAGCACCGTGGCATCCCCGCCGTTGAGATCTTCGGTCACGACCGTGTTGGTGGGTGCGCCAAATAAGGCCGGGTCATTGATCCCAGTGGTGACGAACTTCAGATCCAAGATGCTGCCATCGATCGTTTTGACTGTGAAAATTTCTTCCAAAGTTGTACCAGCCCCGAGGTACTGTACGTCGGCATTATTGATCTGATATCCATAGTTATAGCTTTGGAAGGTCGAGCCGCTGCCGGTAGCAGAGTCATCCAGCGTGACGGTCAGCGTGCCCTTGGTGTTCCCTACCGGGGTGAACAGCGAGTCTGCGTTAGCCAGCAACTGCGCCTGTCCTGCATTCAGGTCGGTCACAGTGATTGCGCCGCTTGCCATGAGCACTGATGCCTCCAGAGGACTGTCCTCGGTCAGCGATGTGACGCCGTTCACTGCCAGGCTGGCATTGTTAGAGAAGCCCTCGACATACACCGGCAGCGAGACAATGAGCGTTGCGCCACCATTCGTCAGAATCTGCGAGTTCCCGTCGCTGGTGAGTCCGGCAAAGCTCCAGCCACTCCCCGGGTAAATCCGGTTGCCTGCATCGCCGGTGATGATCATCTGATCAGTATCGGACAGGCGCACAATATCGGCGGCGTTGAACCAGACGCTATGTCCACCACCACCATCGAGCCATAGTTTCTCAATGCCGTTGATAATTTTGTTGTTGCGCAGGTCGAGTTTTTGTTGCTCCCCTTTGAACCACAGCGTATCGAAGCCGCCACCGCCGAGAATTTTGTAGTCGGCCTCGTCATAGACGATGGTGTCATCGCCACCACCGGCGTTGAGGAAGTCGCTACCTGTGCCGCCGTCGAGAGTGTCATTACCTGCACCGCCAATAAGCTTGTCTGAGCCGGTGCTGCCATTGATGATGTCGTCGCCGCTGGTGCCGCTGGTGTCTGCCATGACTGTCTCCGATCCGGTTGAGGTCAGAGCAGATTAGGAGGGTAGGGATGTGCAGACAATGATGCAAATACACTATGCTGCAACACTTTTCATCGTGTATTCGTGACCGATTGGCGACAGTCTGGTCACGAATGGCTGCAGTTAACATCAGTACAGCCAAGCGCAATCTGCTGGCTTCGGTGTCGGATAAGCAGGCCGTAATTTTCGGTTGACAAGGCCGGGGCGATTCACACTTGTTTTCCCCCTGTGGCGCAGTAGCTTAGTTAGCCCTCACTATTCCACCTTCCAGTGCCCCGACTTCCCACCTTGCTTTTCCATCACGCGAACATCCGTCATCACCATGCCGCGATCCACGGCTTTGCACATGTCGTAAATGGTCAGTAATCCCACCTGCACTGCCGTCAATGCTTCCATTTCCACGCCGGTTTTGCCGTAGGTCTCGACCTGAGCATTGCACATGATGCTGTCATCGGCTTCATTGATGGTGAACTCGACCGCAACCCGGGTTAAAGCCAGCGGGTGACAGAGTGGAATCAGGTCGCTGGTGCGCTTCGCGGCCATGATGGCGGCGATGCGGGCGATGCCCAGTACGTCCCCTTTTTTTGCCGTGCCCGACGTGATGATGGCCAGGGTTTGTGGTTTCATGCGGATGAAGCCGCTGGCAATCGCAACCCGGTGCGTGTCATTTTTCGATCCGACATCGACCATGTGTGCCTGTCCGGTGGCGTCGAAATGCGTCAGGCCGCCGTTGTCATCGGCAGGAATCGGTGGGTTTTTGGCTGAGCTCATGCGGAAAATGGTCTTAAGAAGGGTACTGCGAACGAAAATTGGTTGCAGGTATCATAGCACCATGAAACTTCGTCTTCGTCCCCGAGCGGCTGGTCCTCTGTTGCGCATCATGGCGGCAGTGGTGCTTGCATTTTCCGCACCTGCGTTGCTGACACCCTCGGTCTTGCAGGCGCAGGCTTTGCCAAACCTGGGCGGCACCGATGGCGAGGAATTGTCGCCCCTGATGGAGCGGCGGCTGGGCGAGCAGGTGATGAACAACATTCGTCGTGACCGGGATTACATCAATGATGCGACGGTACTGGATTATCTGAATCAGACCGGCGGCGTGTTGCTTTCTTCCAGCCCGGAAGCGCGAGGTGACGCGGGATATGATTTTCTGTTTTTTGCAGTGCGCGATCCGTCGCTGAACGCTTTCGCCTTACCCGGTGGATTTATCGGTGTGCACACCGGACTAATACTGGCTTCCCAAACGGAATCCGAGCTGGCCTCGGTGCTGGCGCACGAAATCGGTCACGTCTCTCAACGGCATATTGCCCGCATGATCGGCAACCAGCGTCAGGATGCGCTGCTGCCCCTAGCGGGTTTGCTGCTCGCTGTGCTGGCCGCGCGTACCAGTCCGGATTTGTCGATGGCAGCGATGATGGGTGGCACCGGGCTGGCAGCGCAGCGCCAGCTGAGTTTCGGGCGGGATGCCGAGCGTGAGGCCGACCGGATCGGGCTGAATCTTTTGCGCGGGTCGGGTTTTGAGGTCAATGGCATGGTCGCTTTTTTCGGGCGACTGGAGGCAGCGGGTCGTAGCCGCAGCAGCTCTGCGCCCTCGTATTTGCGTACCCACCCGCTGACCACGGAGCGGATTGCGGATATTGAGGCGCGTATTCGCTCGATGCCTTACCGGCAGCGTGTCGATGGTCTCGAGTTTGCTCTGATCAAGGCGCGTGCCCGGGTGCTACAGGACGATAGCGTGCAGGGATGGCGTGATGCCACGGTAATTTTTAATGAGCAGCTGCAGCAGGGCGCCCGGGCGCAAGTGATGGGTGCGCGCTACGGTCTGGCAATGATTGCCTTGCGTCAGAAAGATGCGGCGCGTGCCGGCGCACTGCTGGAGGCTTTGCATGCGGATTTGGCACGCGAGACGGCTGTGCAAGCCTCGCCGGCCCTGCTGAGTATGGATATTGAGCATCGTCTGGCCAGTGGTCAGGCGGCGCAGGCTTTGGCGCTGGCGAGTGAGGGACGCAATCGCTTTCCGCTCTCGCGTGCGTTGACGATGCAGTACGCGGACAGTCTGCTGGCCACCGGCAAAAAAGAAGCGGCTGCGGCATTTCTGCGTGATCAGTCGCAGCTGTATCGTCAGGATGCGAGTGTGCAGCGCGCGCTGGCACGCGTTTATGCTGAGCAGGGCAAGATGGCTTTGCAGCATCTGGCGCTGGCCGAGTATTACTACTTGTCAGGTGCTTTGCCCTCAGCGCTCGAGCAACTGCGTATTGCGCGCACTATGCCGGACGCCTCGTTTTACGATCAGGCGATGATTGATGCGCGCGAGCGTGAATTGCAGGTGGTTTGGCAGGAGCTGATGGCACAGACCAAGAAGCGTTGAACCCTGCGGTAAAGCTGTGCGCGCATAACGAACGACGCTGGATCCCGGCCTGCGTCGGGATGACAAGTTTGAAGCTGTCGGCTTTTAAAGTGTCATCCTGATGCAGGCTAGGAGTTGGGATGCGTTGAAAATCCTGATCGTTTTTACAGCGGCACAGGACTTTTGATAAATCCGAAACGTGCAGCGACATCATTGCTGCGCAGCCAGCGCACCGGAATGTCTCGCCCAAGAATAGTCTTGGATAGCGACTCATCGGGTGAGTTCAGCCATTGCATCAGCAGGCTATCATCGATCACTTGTCCTTTGTTCTTCAAGAGCGGCAGACATTGCGCCAGATCGCGATCATCCAGCATCGCGACCTGCGTTGCATTACTCAATACCAGCTGACCTTTGTCGGTTAGCCAGACATCATTAATATCCGTCATCGCTTCACCATCATGCAGCACAATCTGATGTACCGGATCGGTTCTGGCGATGAACGGTGTGGCTTCAAGATCTACATATACCCGCTGCGGACCGTTCTGAAAAAACCAGGCGCCGCGTTCGTCGTGCGCGTAGTTCCGATAAATGAAGGCAAGCAGGGCAGTATGGCGAATGATGTCGCCGGGCTGGTGTAATCGCTGGGCGGTTTCGTCGCGCATGCGGAAGGCGCCGCGCGCATCGAGCGCCAGCCATCCGTAACAGTGCGGCACGGAGGGCCATTTCGCCATGGCCTGTCTGACGATCTCATCCATGATAGATCAGGTGTGAATCATGGCGGTTGGTTCCTGCGGCTGGAGTAGCACTTGATCGGACAGAAAACGTACCAGACGTCGAGGCAGCCAGTTCAGCGACCCGGGCGGGTGGCCTTTGGCAAATCCTACATGCCCCCCCTGCGCCGGGTATTCCAGAAGGACGGATCGGGATGCCTTGCGCGGCAAATGGCGGGCGGGCAAAAACGGATCATTGCGAGCGTTCATCACCAGCGTCGGTACCGCAATGTCGCCCAGCACATGTTTTGCGCTGGCTTTGTCCCAGTAGTCATTGGTGTCTCGGTAGCCATGCAGCGGCGCCGTCACAACGTTATCGAACTCATACAGATCGCGCGCAGCCAGCATGCGTTCCCGGTCAAAGAGTTTGGGAAATTGTTCCAGCTTTTGCAGGCACTTCGGTTTCAGCGTGCGCAGAAATGATCGTGTGTAAATCATATTCAAGCCGCGCGACAGCGCAGCGCCGCCTGCCGCGAGATCCAGCGGCGCCGAGATCGCGCAAGCAGCATCTACGAACTGCGTGTCTTCGGCAAATTCACCCAGCCAGCGCAACAGCGCATTGCCACCCAGTGAAATGCCGACCGCAAAAAAGTCAGACGCATTGCGTGCCTGCGGATGGCCGGCCATGCGGCGCAGGATCCAGTCGATTTCTTTCGCGTCTCCGGAATGATAAAAACGCGGCGCACGATTCAGTTCGCCGGAACAGCCGCGAAAATGCGGCACTGCGCCCGACCAACCCAGCGATTCGATGTGATGCAGGATGGCGCGCGCATAGTGGCTCGATGAAGAGCCTTCCAGGCCGTGAAACAGCGTGATGAAAGGTTTGCCCGGTAATCCTTCAACGAAATCGACATCAATGAAATCACCGTCAGTGCTGTCCCAACGCTCGCGATGCAGCGTGACCTCCGGCGGACGTATGCATTTGGCCGGGTAGATGGTTTGCAGGTGCCCGCCTGGCAGCCAGAGGGGCGCGCGGTAATCCATTAGTGCAGCACGCCGGAACCACCGGCATGCTCATCAGTGGGTGCGCCGGGTGCTATCGATGCGTGATGTACGACCATGCGCCAGCCCTGAGGAGTTTTCAGATACACGTTGGTGGCGACGATGTGGGCTTGCTGCCAGTCAGGATCGTCCGGTGTTTTGACTTCTTCCACGACGCTGTGCACAGCGCAGGTCATATCCTGACTGATGTGCAAATGACGCGGGCGAATATGCACCGGGCCGCGCTCGAAAATCATTTCCCATGATTCGCGTATCGCGGTGTGCCCCTGCAGACGGGGAGCACCGGGATGCACGCAGCTGATCTCGTCGTCGTCTGCCCAGAGAGCCATCAGGCTTTCCAGATCCGCGCGCGCAATCGCGTCGTAGAACGCATGTTCAACATCGTCGGCAGTAGCGAATATTCGGATCGGATTGGGCATGGGCGACATATCGTTTTTATGCGGGGCAGCGTGGACACCCAGGCCACGGCTGCCAGGTCTCGTGGGTATCAGTGCCCGTGAGCGTGAGCGCCGGGTTTGAGCTGATACTGGGTGCTGCAATAAGGACATTTCGCGCGGCCCTGTGCATCGAAATCCAGAGACACGCGCGGATGGGAAGACCAGACCGGCATGGCCTTGTTCGGGCAATAGGCCGGCAGGTCCTGACTATCGAGTTCGATGACGGCGGATGACGTTGTCATACTTGGTCCTTCAATCAGACGGGTGTCAGCCAGTGCTTGTATTTTGTGGCCCTACCGCCCACCACGTCAAAGAACAAGGACTGCAGTTGTTCGGTCACGGGGCCACGGCTGCCTGCGCCAATCTGACGACCGTCAAGCTCGCGAATCGGCGTGACTTCGGCAGCGGTGCCGGTGAAGAAGGCTTCATCAGCGCAGTAAATCTCGTCACGCGTGATGCGTTTTTCAATGACATCAATACCCAGGTCGCGCGCCATGGTCAGCACGGAGTCTCGGGTGATGCCGTCCAGGCAGCTGGCCAGATCCGGCGTGTAGATTTTTCCGGCTTTGACGATAAAGACATTTTCGCCAGCGCCTTCGGAAACATAACCCTCGGTGTCCAGCAACAGTGCCTCGTCATATCCGTCGGCGGTGACTTCCTGATTGGCTAGAATGGAATTGATGTAATAGCCACTGGCTTTTGCGCGCACCATCGAAATGTTCACATGGTGACGGGTAAACGAGGAAGTTTTGACGCGTATACCTTTGGCCAGACCTTCTTCGCCCAGATAGGCGCCCCAGGGCCAGGCGGCGATGGAGACGTGAATGGTATTGCCGCGCGCGGAGACGCCCATTTTTTCCGAGCCTATCCATGCCAGCGGACGGATGTAGCAGGATTCGAGCTGATTGGCGCGAACCACCTCGCGCTGCGCGGCCATCAGTGCTTCCATATCGAAGGGCAGCTTCATCTGGAAAATTTTTGCCGAGTTGAACAGACGCTGCGTGTGTTCCTTCAGGCGAAAAATCTCGGTGCCATCGACGGTTTTGTAGGCGCGGACGCCTTCGAAAATCGCCATGCCGTAGTGCAGGCTGTGGGTCAGCATATGCAGAGTGGCATCGCGCCACTCGATCATCTGGCCGTCTTTCCAAATCTTGCCGTCGCGGTCAGCCATGGACATGAAACATTCTCCCGTCAATATTGCAAAACCCGGATTTTAGCGGATTCAGTCCCTCAGGCGTCTCACTCGTTAGAATATCGGATTGTTCGTTTGCGACGGACGCTGACTTTTTACTCAATCTTCATGAATCCGACCCTCGCTGAGGCAGCCGAGCGCGAACGTGCTGCATTCTGGGACGGGGTGCGCGTCAGCACGCAGACCATGCCCGGCCTGTTTGCCTGGGGGACGGTGACCGGTATGGCCATGGTTCAGGCAGGTCTGACGATTTGGCAGGCCCTGCTGATGACCCTCACGGTCTACGCCGGATCGGCCCAGCTGGCCGTGCTGCCCCTGATCGCCGCCAGCGTGCCCCTGGGTGTGATTGTGTTTACCGGTTTCATGGTCAATTTGCGCTTTGTGATTTTCAGTGCGGTCATTGGTCCCCATTTTGCGCACCTGCCGTGGTATCAGCGGCTCTGGTATGGCTACTTTAATGTGGACGTCATCATGGCGTTCTTCCCGCAGCGCTATCCTGCGCATACGCTGGGGAAAACCACTGGCAAAGTCGCTTACTTTCGCGGACTGGCGATGCCGAACTGGACGGCATGGCAGGCGGGCACGGTGGCCGGCATCCTGCTGGCAAGCCAGATTCCCCCCAGTTGGGGCATCGGATTTGCGGGCACGGTAGCGTTGTTGGCGATTACGGTTCCACTGGTAGCCAATCGGCCCACATTCATTGGGGTTGTCGTTGCCAGCCTCGTGTCGGTCCTCAGCGTCAGCCTGCCTTATCGGCTGGGTTTGCTGGTGGCGATGGTGCTCGGCATTGTGGCAGCGGTGACGGCAGACCGTCTGACGCCGTCCGCCGCTGATCGCGCCGGGTCGGAAGCCCGTCCACAGAATTCGCCCGGGAATCCTCATGAGTAATAACGAATTTTTGCTGCTGATCGCGCTGATGACGATCAGCACCGTGGTTGTGCGGGGATTTTTCTTCCTGTTCGCAGATTCGGTGCGCATGCCCGACTGGCTGCAGCATGCGCTCGGTTTTGTGCCGGCCGTGGCGCTGGCCTCAATACTGGCGCCTGACCTGTTGCTGTCAGGCGGTGTGCTAGTCGAACCTTGGAAAAATATCCGTTTGCTGGCAGGTCTTGCAGCCATCCTTTTCTTCCTGAAAACCCGCCACTTGCTGGGCACGCTGGTCTTTGGCATGGCCTGCTTTACGCTGCTGCGGTTACTGAGCCAGTCTTCTTAGGCCGTTGCCGTGGTGGCGCTTAACCAGCGTGCCGGTCGGGCCACAATGTCGGTCTGATAACGGTCTTGGCGCGGGTGGCCTGCGGTAAAATAGCAGGCTTTCCCAAAGCCACTCCCAGCAGAGGAATCCGACATGCGATTCAATCGACTCAGCGATCTTGTTGCACAAGACAAGCTTCGCGGCAAACGCGTCTTTATCCGCGCCGACATGAACGTGCCTCAGGACGATGCCGGTCGGATTACGGAAGACACGCGGATCCGCGCCTCGGTCCCGGCCATCCAGGCAGCGCTGGGTGCCGGTGCAGCGGTCATGGTGACTTCCCATCTCGGTCGTCCGACCGAGGGTGAACTCAAAGCCGGGGATTCGCTCGCTCCTGTGGCACAGCGATTGTCCGAGTTGCTGGGTAAGCCCGTTGCGCTGAAACAGTCATGGGTCGATGGCGTGTCGGTCGCGCCCGGCGAAGTCGTGATGCTGGAAAACTGCCGCGTGAATCCCGGCGAGAAAAAAAACAGTGACGACTTGGCTAAAAAAATGGCGGCACTCTGCGATGTCTATGTGAATGATGCGTTCGGCACCGCCCATCGGGCCGAAGCGACGACCCATGGCATCGCCAAATTTGCGCCGATTGCCTGCGCGGGTCCGCTGCTGGCAGCCGAGCTGGACGCGCTGGGCAAGGCACTGGGTCAACCCGCCAAGCCACTGGCGGCCATCGTTGCCGGCTCCAAGGTCTCGACCAAGCTCACCATACTCAAATCGCTGGCCAGCAAAGTGGACCGACTCATCGTCGGTGGCGGTATCGCCAACACCTTCATGCTGGCCGCGGGTCTGCCGATAGGCAAATCGCTCGCTGAACCCGATCTGGTTGGCGAAGCCAAAGCCATCATCGACATCATGGCCGCGCGCGGCGCAACGGTACCGATTCCCACTGACGTGGTGTGCGCAACTGAGTTTTCACCCACGGCGGTAGCGACCGTCAAATCGGTCAATGACGTCGCCGCCGACGACATGATTCTGGATATTGGTCCCCAAACTGCCGAGGTGCTGGCCGCGCAATTGCTGGATGCGGGCACCATCGTTTGGAATGGCCCGGTGGGCGTGTTTGAATTCGACCAGTTCGGGCACGGCACCCAGACACTCGCGATGGCGATTGCCCGCTCAAGCGGTTTTTCGATCGCAGGCGGTGGCGACACACTGGCGGCGATTGCAAAATACGGTATCGCCGACAACATAGGCTACATCTCCACCGGCGGCGGGGCTTTCCTCGAATTCCTCGAAGGTAAAGTGCTTCCAGCTGTCGACATCCTCGAGCAGCGCTCACAATAAAGACGCCCCAATGAAACCTCGCGCTACCAAGATCGTTGCCACTATCGGCCCGGCATCGAATACGCCGGACATCCTCAAGCGCATGATCGAAGCGGGGGTGGATGTGGTGCGTCTGAATTTTTCCCACGGGAGTGCCGAAGATCATGTCGCGCGCGCGCAGATGGTGCGTGATGCGGCGGCCGCTTGCGGTCGCGAGATTGCCATCATGGCCGATTTGCAGGGTCCAAAAATCCGTGTTGGCAAATTCAAAGACGGCAAGATTGAACTCGTCAAAGGCGAAAAATTCATTCTCGACGCGCAATGCGAGATGGGCGACCAGCATCGTGCCGGACTCGATTACAAGGAACTGCCCAACGATCTCAGGCCTGATGATGTGCTGTTGCTTAACGATGGCCTGATCGTGCTGGTCGTGACTCATGTGAAAGGCAGTGAGATCCACACCACCGTGAAAATCGGCGGTGAGCTCTCAAATAACAAAGGCATTAACCGTCAGGGCGGTGGGTTATCTGCGCCTGCCTTGACGGCGAAAGACATGGAAGACATCAAGACCGCGATACGTCTGGGTGCTGACTTCGTCGCTGTGTCTTTTCCGAAAAATGCGACCGACATGGAAATGGCGCGACAACTGGCCAATATTGCCGGTGAAGCGTACGGCCGCAAGCCACAGATGATTGCAAAAATCGAGCGTGCCGAAGCGATCCCGCGCTTGCAGGAAATCCTCGATGCCTCCGACGGCATCATGGTCGCGCGCGGTGATCTGGCCGTAGAAGTGGGCAATGCCGCCGTCCCCGCGCTGCAAAAACGCATGATTCGCATGGCTCGCGCGAGTAACAAGCTCGTGATCACTGCCACGCAAATGATGGAATCGATGATTCAAAACGCGATACCGACACGCGCCGAAGTGTCTGATGTGGCCAATGCGGTGCTCGATGGTACAGACGCCGTGATGACCTCGGCTGAAACCGCTGCAGGCAAGTATCCGGTAGAAACCGTGGAAACTATGGTGGCCGTCTGTACTGAAGCGGAAAAGTCTGAGCATTTGTCTCTGGATGCGGATTTTCTTAACGTGACTTTCACGCGCATCGATCAGTCGATTGCCTATGGGGCCTTGTTCACTGCGTACCACTTGCATGCAAAAGCCATCGTTGCGCTCACCGAGTCTGGCTCGACGCCGCTGTGGATGAGTCGTCACAATATCGGCATGCCGATTTACGCGATGACGCCGAGTCTGGCGACCCAGCGCAAACTCGCCCTGTACCGAAATGTCCATACCCTGCAACTCAAGCCGTCGTCTGCGGACCGTGAAAAAGTGCTGGCTGATGTGGAGGCCTTGCTGGTCGCCAAAAAGCTGGCAGGTAAAGATGACATGATCGTCGTGACCTGGGGTGAGCCCATGGGACAGGTCGGTGGTACCAACGCCCTGAAGATCACGAAGATTGGTGAAAGATAATTTTTTATTTCCGGAGATTCTGACTATGCCTCTCGTTTCAATGCGCCAGCTGCTCGACCATGCTGCAGAAAATGCCTATGGTTTACCTGCATTCAATGTCAATAATCTTGAACAGGTGTCGGCGATCATGGCGGCCGCCGATGAAGTTGGCGCGCCGGTCATCATGCAAGCTTCGGCCGGTGCCCGCAAATATGCGGGTGAAGCCTTTCTGCGCCATCTGATTTCTGCGGCAGTCGAAGCTTATCCGCATATTCCGATCGTCATGCATCAGGACCATGGCCAGTCGCCGGCGGTGTGCATGGCAGCGATTCGTTCCGGTTTTTCATCAGTGATGATGGATGGTTCACTCGAAGAAGACGGCAAGTCAGTCGCCAGCTATGAATACAACGTGGAAGTATCTCGCCGTGTGGTGGATTTTTCGCACGCGATTGGTGTCACGGTGGAAGCAGAGCTGGGTGTACTCGGTTCGCTGGAAACCATGAAGGGCGACAAGGAAGACGGTCACGGTGCCGAAGGCACGATGACGCGCGAGCAATTGCTGACAGATGCAGGTCAGGCTGCTGACTTCGTGCGCCAGACCCAGTGCGACGCACTGGCGATTGCGATCGGTACCAGTCATGGTGCGTACAAGTTTTCGCGCAAGCCGACCGGCGATATTCTGGCGATTGATCGCATCAAGGAAATTCACGCACGTATTCCGAACACCCATCTGGTCATGCACGGCTCCTCCAGCGTGCCGCAGGAATTACTGGCCGAGATACGCCAGTTCGGCGGCGACATGAAAGAAACTTATGGCGTGCCGGTCGAAGAAATTCAGGAAGGCATACGTCATGGTGTTCGCAAGATCAATATCGATACCGACATTCGTCTGGCCATGACGGCCGCTGTGCGTCGTTATCTGTTCGAGAACCCATCGAAATTTGATCCGCGTGATTATCTGAAGCCGGCGCGCGAAGCGGCGATGAAGATTGTCAAGGCGCGTTATCTGGCGTTCGGTTGTGAAGGTCAGGCAGGGAAGATCAAGACGCTGTCTCTGGAGAAAATGGCAGAGAAGTATAAAAAGGGAGAGTTGTCGCAGGTCGTTAACTGATCACTGCTGCCGCTCATAACGAACGACGCTGGATCCCGGCTTGCGCCGGGACGACGTTTGAAGTGCTGTCAGCCCTAAAATTGTCATCCCGGCGCAGGCCGGGACCCAGCGACTTTCGTTGTGTATCAACAGCTTTAACGCTTAACTGACTGGCATCAGGTGCTTGCCTGAATTTAGTCTCTCGACAGCATGACCCGAAAATAAACAATGAACAGTCTTTACGAATCCACCATCAAATCCCTGCCATTACTGGGCCGCGGCAAGGTCCGCGACAACTACGCGGTGGGCGACGATAAAATTCTGATCGTCACGTCTGACCGCCTGTCTGCGTTCGATGTGGTGATGAACGAGCCCATTCCCGCCAAAGGCAAGGTGCTCAATCAGATGTCGGACTTCTGGTTCGACAAGCTCGCGCATATCGTCCCCAATCATCTGACCGGTGTCGCGCCGGAGTCGGTGGTGTCTGCCGATGAAGTAGAGCAAGTGCTGGGACGTGCTGTCGTGGCCAAGCGTCTGAGACCTATTTTGGTTGAAGCGGTGGTGCGCGGCTACCTGATCGGATCGGGCTGGAAGGACTATCAGGCCACGGGCGCGGTGTGCGGCATTCCGCTGCCGGCTGGTTTGCAGATGGCAGCGAAACTCCCTGAGCCGCTATTCACGCCCGCCGCCAAAGCGGATCTGGGCGAGCATGACGAGAACATCAGTTTTGACGACATGGAAAAGCGCATCGGGCCCGTACTGGCAGCACAAATGCGCGAGATCAGCATTCAGCTGTACCAGACCGCCGCGGATTATGCGGCGACGCGCGGCATCATCATCGCGGACACTAAATTCGAATTCGGTCTGGATGAAAACGGCGTCCTTCACCTGATGGATGAAGTGCTCACCGCCGATTCCTCGCGTTTTTGGCCTGCGGATTCGTATGCGCCGGGCGGCTCACCGCCGTCATTCGATAAACAATTCGTGCGCGATTATCTCGAAACGCTGAAAGACTGGAACAAGACCGCACCCGCGCCGGCGCTGCCCGCTGAGGTGATTGAAAAAACCGGCGCCAAATACCGTGAAGCGCTGTACCGGCTGACTGGTCATCATCTGAAGGACTGACATGAGCACAGTGAACAAACCCGTGGTGGGCGTCGTGATGGGTTCATCCTCCGACTGGGAGGTGATGCAGCATGCGGTGGCCATACTGAAGGAATTCGGTGTCGCGCACGAAGCGCAGGTATTGTCAGCCCATCGGATGCCGGACCAGATGTTCGATTACGCAAAAGCGGCGCGCGAGCGCGGACTGCGCGCGATTATTGCCGGCGCGGGTGGCGCAGCGCATTTGCCTGGCATGATTGCCTCGCAAACGATTGTGCCGGTGCTTGGTGTGCCGGTGCCGTCCAAATACTTGCGCGGCGAGGATTCGCTGCTGTCCATCGTGCAAATGCCCAAAGGCATACCGGTTGCGACGTTCGCAATTGGCGAAGCCGGTGCTGCCAATGCAGCGCTGGCGGCAGTTGCGATGCTGGCCGCTGATGATTCCACCCTTGTCGAAAAACTGCTGCAATTCCGCGCTCAGCAAACCGAGGCTGCGATGGCCATGAAACTGCCCGAATGAACAAAGCATCACCGTCTGCCTCATCCTTCAAACCGCAAGCCTCACCCGCCACCTGGCTGGGTGTGATGGGTGGTGGCCAGCTGGGTCGCATGTTCGCGCATGCGGCGCAGGCCATGGGCTATAAAGTCGCGGTGCTGGAACCTGCTGCTGATTGTCCTGCGGGTCATGCGGCTGATCATTTGCTGTGCGCCAGCTATACGGATGCCGCAGCGCTGGCCGAACTCGGCGCGCAGTGTGTGGCCGTGACTACCGAATTTGAAAATGTACCCGCACCTAGTCTGGCAACGCTGGCCGCCCACAGTTTCGTTGCGCCGAATGCCGCGTGTGTGTCAGTCGCGCAGGACCGTTTGGCAGAAAAAAAATTTTTCATCGATTGCGCGGCCAGCTCGGGTGTGATGCCCGCACCGCATCATGCGATCAGCTCCGTGGCCGACATCGATTCGATTGACCAGTCGCTGTTTCCTGGCATATTGAAAACAGCGCGCCTTGGTTATGATGGCAAGGGACAAGTAAGAATCACCTCGCGCGCGGAAGCGAAGGCGGCCTTTGATAATTTGGGCGGCGTGGTCTGTGTGCTCGAAAAAATGCTGCCGCTGGCGTATGAAATTTCGGTGCTGGCCGCGCGCGGCGCCGATGGTGAAGCGGTGGTGTATCCGATTGCAGAAAACGTGCATCGCGACGGCATACTGTTCACTACGACGGTACCCGGACCAAATGTTACTACTGATGGTGCTGCCCGAGCGCAGGCCGCCGCGCTGGAAATCATCGCGCGGCTGGATTATGTGGGCGTGCTCTGTATCGAATTCTTTGTGTTGAAAGATGGTTCGCTGGTCGTCAATGAAATGGCGCCACGCCCCCATAACAGCGGTCACTACACCATCGACGCCTGCATCACCAGCCAGTTCGCGCAGCAGGTGCGCTCGATGGCGCGACTGCCTTTGGGTGATCCGCGTCAGCATTCGCCGGTGGTTATGCTCAATTTGCTGGGCGATCTGTGGTTTGTGAATGGCAGCACTACGCCCGTCGAGCCTGCCTGGGATCAGCTGCTGGCTTTGCCCGGTGCTAACCTGCATTTGTATGGCAAAGACGATCCCCGTCCCGGCCGCAAGATGGGCCATGTGAGTTTCGTTGCGCCTACCCTCGCGCAAGCGCAGCAGTGTTTGCAGGCGGCGTGCACGCTGCTCGGCATTGCGGCCTGATGCATCCCGATCTTGTGCTGCCCGATCTGATGCCGACTGACCTGACGCCTTCCGTATGAAAGCTGAATTGCATCCTGATCTGCACGCTGATGCCGAACGCATACACGCTGCCGCGACGCTGCTGGCCAAAGGCAAGCTGGTTGCCTTTCCCACCGAGACGGTCTACGGCTTGGGTGCGGACGCCGAGAATCCAGACGCTGTGCGCGCGATTTTTGCAGCGAAAGGCCGGCCTGCCGATCATCCGCTGATTGTGCATGTCGCTCGCAATGCGGATCTTCATCGCTGGGCGCGTGTCGTGCCACAGCAGGCGCAGCAACTGATCACTGCTTTCTGGCCCGGTCCGCTGACGCTGATCTTGCCGCGCGCTGAATCGGTACCGGCCGTGGTCGCTGGCGGACAGGACTCTATCGGCGTGCGTTGTCCTTCCCATCCGGTAGCCCAGGCACTGCTGGCGGTATTTAAAAACGGGCAGGGCGGTATCGCCGGTCCGTCCGCGAATCGCTTTGGTCATGTGAGCCCCACGACCGCGCAGC
This sequence comes from uncultured Bifidobacterium sp., assembly GCA_964639465.1. Classification (GTDB taxonomy): domain Bacteria; phylum Pseudomonadota; class Gammaproteobacteria; order Burkholderiales; family Burkholderiaceae_D; genus Pernthalerella. Next base: position 70,017 of record CAZXDB010000003.1, read on the forward strand.
ATGTGATTGATGAGTTTGGTGCGCCCGCGGCGTCGGGCGACAGCCCGCTGGCCTGCGTGCTCGATGGCGGACAGAGCGAGGTCGGCATTGAATCCACCATCATCGATCTCACCCGTCTTGAGACGCACGGCCCGGTTTTGCTGCGCCCCGGTCGTATCAGCGCCGTGCAGATTGCCGAAGTGCTGGGTCGGGCACTTTCGCTGCCGGACCGTGCCGCACCGCGTGTGTCTGGCAGCCTCGATGCGCACTACGCACCGCGTACACCGCTGGCGCTAGTGAACACCGAACAGTTACCTGAACTGCTGCAGCGTCTGACGATGCAAGGCCGACGTTTCGCATTGATGCATTACAGCGATGTCGCTGCACAGTCAGGTGCCGCAGCATGCCTGCCGCTGAGCGCCGATCCGCAAGCGTACGCGCATGCGCTCTACGCCACGCTGCGAACGCTGGATGCAAAATCCTGTGAACTCATTCTGGTCGAGCAGCCGCCGCAGGATGAACGCTGGCAGGGCGTCAATGATCGGCTGCGTCGTGCAGCGTTTGATTCGGCGGGTGTGCTGGAGCGTTTGCTCAGCGTCTGAAAATTTTGAGATAAATTCTCAAATCGGAAGTGCCAAGTTTTTATGTATGACATCGATCCTGCCCTGCGTCGGGATGATCGTAGTTGATGAGGCGATTGTAAAATTCCGGCAGTCATCCCGGCGCAGGCCGGGATCCAGTGTCTTTCGTTCAGAGATACTTATTCTATTTCCGCAACGCGCGAGAAACGGCTGCCATGAAACACCAGGCTAGGTTTGATTTCATACGCGCAGCGCTCGACTTCTCCCACCAGAATCAGATGGTCGCCTTCCGGATGGCGGTTGCGGTTATGGCATTCAAACCAGGCAGAGACGCCGTGCAGTACCGGCAGACCGGTATGCGATAGGTCGAATCCTACACCGTCGAAGCGATCCTCGACCCGGCTGGCAAAACGCTCGGCCAGATGTGCCTGATCGCTGGCCAGCACATTGATTACATAATGCGAATTCGCCTCAAACAAGCGCACGCCGCGCGATTGGGCCGACAGACTCCACAGCACTAGCGGCGGCTTCAGCGACACGGAATTGAATGAGCTTGCCGTCATGCCGAAGAAGCCACCGTTCTCGTCACGCGTGGTGATGACGGTGACGCCCGTTGCAAATTGAGACAACGCACTGCGGAAATGACGCTCATCGAATTCTGGCAGGGCGGCGGTGGCTGTGTGAGCGGTAGGAGGTTGGGTCATGACGGCAAAAAGGACTAGGGCCCCGAATTATGCCCAAAAAGCGGAAAACAAGTTTTCTATGTAGAAATTTTCCGGTTTGTCCTTACAATCATGTTTCTAAGTAACTATTTCACTGACATGCTCGCTCTGCTTCAGCAACAGGCACAGGCAGAACCTGATGCCATTGCCTATGTTCTGCCCGGTCGCATCATTACCTACCGGCGGCTCTGGTCGCGCATTGAGCGTGCCTGCGCCCGTTTGCAGGGCGAATGGGGGGTGCGTCAGGGCGATATCGTCGCCTATATCGGTAACGGTCACCCGGATGCGCTGATTTTGTATTTCGCGCTTCAGCGCCTGAATGCGTCGCTGTTGCCGCTGGAGTCGCTCAGGCCTGCTACTGCGCTGGCGTACTTGCGCGAGCAAAAAGTATCGCTGGTCGTTCATGATGACGGCATGGCCTTCGAGGCGATGAACACCCGGCCCTTGCAGCGCTTGCTGGAAGACTGGTGTCATTTCGATGCCGAAGCGCTGGACGAGTCACCTTCCAATGCCCGACTGCTGCTGGCATCGGATCAGGGTGCAGTGCAATCATTCAGCGTCGATCACCTGCTGAGTGCCATGGCACCGCAAGTCACTTCGGTGTATGTTGGTGATCGAATTTTTTCGCTGCCCGTGTTAACGGACATAATCCTGCCGGCGCTGCATGCGGCGAAACAACTCAGATTCGCTGCGACAGACAGCCTGAACGAAAATAACGATATGCATTTGCACCAGCCTACCGGCTCTTGAACTGGGGATAATCATGACAATCGAAATCGCAACGCTCGGTGGTGGCTGCTTCTGGTGTACCGAGGCGGTTTATCAGCAGCTTAACGGTGTGGAGAAGGTGGAGTCGGGCTACAGCGGCGGTCGCATTCCTGATCCGACCTACGAGCAAATCTGCGAGGGCAATACCGGTCATGCGGAAGTGATACGTCTGCAGTTCGATAACACGATCGTTGGCTACCGCGACATTCTCGAGATATTTTTTACCATCCATGATCCGACTACCCTCAATCGGCAGGGTAATGATGTGGGTACGCAGTACCGTTCCGTGATTTATACGCATTCTGAACAGCAGATGGTTTTGGCCAGAGAAGTGATCGCTGCGATGGCGCATGTATGGGATGCGCCGATTGTCACTGAATTACAGCAAGCGCCGGTTTTTTATCCTGCCGAGGCCTATCACCAGAATTATTTCCTCAATCATCCGATGCAATCCTACTGTGCCTTCGTGGTGGCCCCGAAGGTGACGAAATTCAGACAGGTATTTGCGTCCCGGGCAAAAAAGAACTGACCGGGTTGGACGGATACATGTACCGTCTCGACCAGGCCAGCCCGCTCGCATTCCGGCCTGCTTTGCCGCAAACCACCTGATACAGGCTAATCCAGTCATGCTGAAAAGCATGCGCGCATCCGGCCAGATAAACCCGCCAGATCCGGTAGCGGCGCTCATCGACCAGTGAACGAATGCGTGCACCATTTCGCTCAAAATTTTCTGCCCACAGACTGCAGGTACGCGCATAGTGACGACGCAGATTTTCCGCATCCAGAGTTTCCAGTCCGCCTTCCTGCATCGTATTGAGCACGGTGCCGATGTGCGGTAGTTCCCCTTGGGGAAAAACATAAGTATTAATAAAATCCCCCGCGCCGTAGCGCGCATCGCCCTCAAGAATATCGGTGGTGGTAATGCCGTGATTCATCACTAGGCCGTCATCGCTCAAAAGTCGCGCAATCCCTGAAAAATACAGAGGCAGATTTTTCAGACCCACATGCTCAAACATGCCGACACTGGTAATCCGGTCAAAGCGTCCGTCGACATCACGATAATCTTCCAGTCGTATGCTGACCCTGTCCGACAACCCGGCTGCACGAACGCGCTCCGTCGCCAGTTCCCACTGATTCGTCGACAGCGTAATTCCGGTACATATCGCACCAAATTTTTCGGCCGCCCGCATCACCAGCGAGCCCCATCCACAGCCGATATCCAGCAGCCGGTCGCCGGGGCTCACACGTATCTTGGTCAGAATGTGATCGATTTTTTTCAGCTGTGCTGAAGCGAGATCTTCATCACCTCTTTCGAAATAGGCGCAGGAATACACCATGCCGGGATCAAGAAAAGCCGCATAGAATTCGTTGGACACATCATAGTGATAAGCGATGGCTGCCGCATCTTCTTGCCGGCTATGTGCGAGCTTGCCGAGCCATCGCTTTGCTCTGCCCTGTGTTTTGGCAAGCTTCTGCTGCGAGAGACCCGTGGCGACATCGATGACGGCGCGAAGATGGCCTTCGACTTCCAGTTTGCCTTCCACATAAGCCCGACCCAGATTGGCGAGTGAAGGATTGAGCAAGTAGGGCAGCGCGGATGGTCGTGGCACATGAATCGTCACCTCCGGTGCGCGGGCTGACAGATCAAAATGCCGTCCATTCCACAGCCGTACACGCAAAGGCAGCGCTGACTGGCTGCGCATGCTGGTGATCCATGACGCGAGCTTTCTTTCCCAGAACATGACACCTCCGGTCGAAGTGTCATGATGGGTCGCCGCTCCGAGCATTGGATTGATACTGATTCAAGTCGCAACGACTTTTGTGACTTTCCAAGGTCAGCAACTGTGTATTTTTGTTGTAAAAGCCATCGCAAATACAACAAAAGACACTGGATCCCGGC
>CAZXDB010000003.1:74066-104911 GCA_964639465.1 uncultured Bifidobacterium sp.
ATCCCGGCGCAGGCCGGGATCCAGTGTCTTTGCTTTACGGAAAAGTATCCGATTTGGACAAGGGTGAAGGAAGGCTTGTGACGGTCCTTTGAACTTGGGACAACGACAGCAGCCTGACTGTACAGTCTGCAGTCCTTATTTACTCACGGCTGCAGCCGCTGCCGTGTCCATTGCCCATCGTCGCCAAGTGTGTAGACCACACGATCATGCAGCCGCGAGCGTCGGCCTTGCCAAAACTCCATCCAGTCGGGCGTCAGTCGATAGCCACCCCAGTGCGCAGGGCGCGGCGGGTTGTCACCGAATTCGGCGCTGGCTTCATCGAATTTTTTTTCCAGCGACTCGCGGCTGTCGATCGGTTCGCTTTGCATCGAAGCGATCGCACCGAGGCGGCTCTTGATTGGGCGAATCTGAAAATATGCATCACTCTCCGCCGGATCGACACGCTCGACGCGGCCTTCGATACGCACCTGTCGCTCCAGCTCAACCCAGTGAAAGGTGATTGCGGCATGGGGGTTCTGCAGCAGATCTTCACCTTTGCGGCTCTGGTAGTTGGTGTACCAGGTAAAGCCACGCTGATCGAAATCCTTCAGCAGCACGATACGCAGGGACGGTCGGCCATCGCTGCCCACAGTGGCCAAACTCATCGCATTTGGCTCCGGCAGTTCTGCCGATAGCGTTTCCTGAAACCAGTGACCAAACTGGATGATGGGGTCAGGATCGACGTCGTGTTCAGAGAGTGTGGCCTGACTGTAGTCGCGGCGAAGATCAGCGATGGACATGATGTTCAGAGAGTGAATGAGTGGAGTGAATGAATCAAATTATTCGAGAAAATCATTTCATGCAGTCGGATGAAAGCGTTTGAACGCCTTGCGGGCGGCGATTGGTACGCCGCACGCGATGATCGCGCCCAGCCCCCAGAATACGGCAAATTGCCCGAGCGCTGCGCCCGCTGCGCCAAAGGCCAGCGGCAGCATCACCGCGCTGGCATTGCCGATAGTGGCGCGGATGCCGATGGCTTCGGCGCCGCGGCCCGCAGGCGCATTGTGATGCAGCAGCGCCAGCACATTCGGCTGGCCGGTGCCCAGCGCCAGACCCAGACCGGCGGCGGTGATTGCCATCGTGAGCGGCTGCTGCATGAAGGGGAACAGCGCATAGCAAACAGTGGCAGCCGACAGCGCGCCGGTGAGAATTTGCCATTCACGAAAGCGCCGCACGATGCGCGGCATGGCCAGTCGCACGACGAAGGTGGCGGCCGAGAAGGTGGCCAGAATCATGCCGATGGTTGACGCAGAAAACCCTAGCTGCGAGCCCCGAATCGGCGTTACAAAGGTAAACAGGTCCCAGGCCGCCGCGAGCAGAATGCCAACGATGTAGATACGCCGCATTTCCGGATCGAGCAGCATTTGCAAGGGACTGCCTTTGCGCGTGCTGGTCAGCGTGCTGTGCACTGGCAGATCGCGCAAGGCGCCGCTGGCACCCAACGCGAGCGCGGTCAGGGTAAACGCGCCGCAGATCAGATAGGCCACCGAATAATCGGCGTGATCAATCGCAAAGCCGGCAATCAGCGGGCCCGTGAATGCCGACACCGAAAACCCCAGCGACAGCCGACTGAAGCTGGCCGCCCGCTGATCCGGTAGCGCGAGCGTACCCACGGCGTGCTGGGTGCCGATGAAGATCGCCATGAAGCCGGTGCCGGTCAGCACCGCAGCGAGATAAAGAATGCCCAGACCCGGTATGGTCGCTGCCAGTGTCACGCCGACAGAGGCTAGTGCGCAGCCGGCCATCAAAGGGCGACGCACGCCAATACGATCGATCACGCGACCCATTGGTACGGCGAGGAACATCGGAAATAGCGCAAACAGCGCAATCAGGGTGCCGACCGTGAACTCGGAGGCTTGCAGCGAAAGTGCATACAGTGCCGTGGTGACGCGTGCCGCACCCAGCGCCACATGGGCGGTGACGGCAACGGCGATCAGCATCAGCAAGGGAGAAGGACGGCGCACAGCGTTGTGGAATAAGGAGCAAGAACGGTAGTGTAAGTGAGCACGGGGCTTGCCGTCCGTTAAAATGGCCGCATGTCCACGGTTCTTCCTCTTCCCTCGCTTTCCACAGCAGAGGCTGCCGATATCGATTTCGAGCGGCGCTTTGGCGGCATTGCGCGCTTGTATGGTGATGCGGCACTCGCCGCTTTTCGTCAGGCGCATATCTGCGTGATTGGCGTGGGCGGGGTGGGCTCGTGGGCGGTGGAGGCGCTGGCGCGCAGTGCGATCGGCCGAATCACGCTGATTGATCTGGATCATCTGGCTGAATCCAATGTGAATCGCCAGATTCATGCGCTCACCGATACTCTGGGTCAGGCCAAGGTCACTGCGCTGGCAGAACGGATTGCGCAGATCAATCCCTTCTGCGAGGTCAGCGAGGTTGAAGAATTCGTCACCGAAGACAACCTTGCCAGCCTGATTGTTCCCGGTCGTTTTGATTATGTGATTGATGCGATTGACAATGCGCGTGCAAAAACGGCGCTGGTCGTACATTGCCGCGCCCATCAGATACCGCTGGTTACTATTGGTAGTGCCGGCGGGCAGATTGACCCGACACAGATTGCGATCATCGATTTGTCACGTACCGAGCAGGAACCGCTGCTCGCACGCGTGCGCAAGCGTTTGCGAGCGCATCATGGTTTTCCGCGGGGGACGAAAAATAAATTCGGCATTGATGCAGTGTATTCCACCGAGCCGCTGCGTCATCCTGAGTTATGCGCGACAGATGATGACGCTCCCGGCATCACCGGTCTCAATTGCGCGGGTTATGGTTCGGCAGTGGTCGTGACGGCCAGCTTTGGTTTTGTCGCTGCAGGATTTGTTCTGCGCAAACTCGCTGAAAGAACAGAGAAAGCAGAGAAGGCAGTCCGGACCTGAACGGCCTTCTGGTTGACGTTCAAAGCACCGTGCGTCGCAGTCTCAGCGCATTCGCAATCACCGATACCGAAGACAGGCTCATCGCTGCGCTGGCAATCATCGGTGAGAGCAGCAATCCCAGCCACGGATACAACACGCCCGCGGCAATCGGCACGCCGACAAAGTTATAAACGAAGGCGAAGAAAAGATTTTGCCGAATGTTGCGCATGGTCGCGCGCGACAACTGCCTGGCTTTCGCAATGCCACGCAAGTCGCCCTTGACCAGCACAATGCGCGCGCTGTTCATCGCGATATCGGTACCCGTACCCATCGCAATACCCACGCTGGCCTCGGCCAGTGCCGGCGCATCATTGATGCCGTCACCTGCCATTGCAACGATTCGACCCTGCTGCTGCAATGCCTGTACATGGCGGTATTTATCTTCGGGCAAAACTTCGGCGTGAACTACATCAATGCCGAGGGTCACCGCAACAGCCCGTGCGGTGGTGGCATTGTCGCCGGTCAGCATGACTATCTTTACGCCATCTGCATGAAGCAAGCGTATCGCCTCGCGGCTCTCGGGCTTGATGGTGTCGGCTACACTGATTAGTCCGGCAAATTTCTGGCCCACCGCGACAAACATCACCGTCTGACCCATCGCGCGTAATTCATCAGCCTTTGATGCTAGCGTGGTGATATCGACGCCAGCTTCCTTCATCAGCAGCGCATTACCGAGTAAAACCGTATTGCCATCGATATTGCCGCGAACGCCTTTGCCGGTGACCGAGTTGAATCCGGTGACAGGCAGCACCGGCAGGCCCTGTGTTTTCAGATGCGACAGGATTGCGTGCGCGAGTGGATGCTCACTCATTTTTTCGAGAGCCGCCGCCAGCACCAGTACATCAGCGCGCGCAAAGCCTTCGCTGGCCACAATTTGCTGCACTTTGGGTGCGCCCTCAGTCAGCGTGCCAGTTTTGTCCACCACGAGCGTATCAACTTTTTCCATCAGTTCCAGTGCCTCGGCATCTTTGATCAGCACGCCTTCACGCGCACCGCGGCCGACACCGACCATGATCGAAATCGGTGTGGCCAGTCCCAGTGCGCAGGGGCAGGCAATGATCAGCACGGATACTGCAGCCACCAGCCCGTTTGCCAGACCTGGTGCAGGACCCATCAATGCCCACGCGATGAATGACAGGACAGCGACCGCGATGACGGTCGGCACAAACCAGCCGGACACTCGATCAGCGAGCTTTTGTATTGGTGCGCGCGAACGTCCCGCCTGATTCACCAGTTGAACTATTTGCGAGAGCAGCGTGTCAGCACCGATTTTTTCGGCACGCATCACAAAAGCGCCGTGCTGATTCACGGAGCCGGCAACCGCTTTAGTACCAGCCAATTTCTGGACCGGTATGGGCTCGCCGGTCAGCATCGATTCATCTACCGTGGATTCACCCTCGGTTACGATGCCATCGACCGGTATGTTGCTGCCGGGACGCACGCGCAGCAGATCACCGATCTGTACCTGATCGAGTGTGACCTCACGTTCGCTGCCATCCGCAGAAATTTTCAGCGCTGTCGTTGGCGTGAGCGCCAGCAATGCCTTGACTGCGGCGTTGGTACGTGATCTGGCGCGCAATTCCAGTACCTGTCCCAGCAACACGAGCGTGACAATGACGGCGGCCGCTTCGAAATACAGTGGCGCCATGCCGTTCATTCGGAATGCCTCGGGCAGTACTTGTGGGAAGAGCAAACCGATGGTACTGAACAGCCAGGCCGCCATCACGCCCATGGCGATCAGGCTGAACATATTCAGATGACCGCTTTTGAACGACTGCGCACCGCGCTCGAGAAAGGGCCAGCCAAACCACAGCACCACAGGTGTGGCGAGCGCACCCTGCAGCCAGGCGTTGGCGCTGTGACCTAGCAGCGTGGCAATGTCAAAACCAATCAATTCACCCATGCTCAGCAACAACAGGGGCAGCGACAACACCAGACTGAACCAGAAGCGACGTGTCATGTCATCGAGTTCAGTGGTGTCCTCCTCGATGGTGGCGTGCATGGGCTCGAGTGCCATGCCGCAGATAGGACAGCTGCCGGGGCCGACCTGCTTGATTTCGGGATCCATCGGGCAGGTGTAGATCGCATCTGCCGGACCGGTTGGCTCGTTTTTTCGCTCCGGCGAGAGATAGCGCATCGGATCAGATGCGAATTTGGTGACGCAACCGGTGCTGCAGAAATAATAGGTCTGACCGTCATGGACAGCGGACTTGTCCGGGTTGGCCGCCGCTTTCATGCCGCAGACAGGATCGGTGTAGGGCTTTTCTTCCGCAGTTGTCGCTGCGACAGGCGGGGCACCCCGACGCTGGACTTCGCGAATGCGGGGCTCGGTAACGCTTTTTTGCGGGCGATGCAAATCGGTGGATTTCATCTTCAGTCCTTGTTAAGCGAGGTCAGATTGTCGCATTCTCCTTTAGCGTAGTGTTGGTGAAAATATAAGCCAATTAGTACATTTGCACTATTCCGTTTCGGCTTTGTGGGCTCTTACACTGAAAAATAAGCGATGAACCCGTTGTGCCGAAGAAGCGGGCAGGTGGTGCCCGCTATCGCAGGAATACAAATCCGGTTCCCGGCGCCCATCACGGCGCCCATCGCGGCGCCTATTTTCTGCAGGAGAGTACCCATGCCATTGCTTACTAATAAGACGAAAGCCTTTTTGGGGGGTAAGGGACGGGTGGTGGCGTTGGAGTATGGTTTGTTTGCGGCGCTGATCGCCGCGGTTGTCGTGGTGACTTTAACTGGCATGGGTACTGATTTCGGCACCTTGTATAAAGACCTGAAAACCAGACTCGGCTTGTCGCCCTCAGGCGGTACGCCCGCGCTGCCGGTTGCAACGCCTGCAGTCAACAATGCTGCGGCAATGTCCGGCTTGCCCTATGCGATGATCATCCAGAGATGGCGACACGCTGACACGCGTTGACCCACCGGTTATTGCAATTAATTTGCTACTGCAACGAAGGATGGATTTGATGCAGGATTTTGCCAGACCACATCCTGATCAATGGAATACAAGCGACAAGGTGTCTTGCTGTTTTTCTGGCAGGCTGCCATCGCGCGCGATGCGGGATCATCGCCGTCTTCTGCCCAGCTCCATGCACCCGAGTCGGACACCGCGAATGCACGTGGCAACGATTGACTCAGATAGTGCCTGTACGCCTCGCGACCGGATGCTGTCAGAAACGGGAGTGCGTTTACATCATCAACCTTTGCAAATCCGCTGGCTGGCAGCCGGGGTGTGTCTGCGATCGTGACACTGACCTCGGTCGGCATGCCAATGCGTTTCAGAAAACGCTCGGTCTCAGGCCACCAGATCGCCACGCCATCGCGACTGCTGACCAAACCATGGGCATCGGATTTGAAACGACCATAAGCAATCAGTTGCGACGGGCCACCGGCAGACTGATAAGCCATTTGCAAACGCTGCGCCAGTGGATGATCGAAATAGCTGTCGTTTTCACCATAGAACCAGAGACTGGGTAAGGAGGTGCGGCTGCCATAGCTGGTGAAGGCGTTTATCAGTGCGCTTTTCCAGTCACAGGCATTGCCATCAATACGCAGCCCGCCGGCGAAATTGAGCAAGCCGCGCACGCCCGGAAACTGGCGTGTACCAAAGGCCATCGTGGCCAGCCCGCCATAGGATTGTCCGGCAACGATGATGCGGTCACGGTCTACCCATGGCATTTGGGTCAGCGAACGCAAGGCAGCTTCGACATCGTCGGCCTGCAACAAGCCGTTGTCATGCATGTTGCAACCGAAGTCGCCGTAGACGCCATCCGATTTGGAAAAACCCTTGCGCATGGGCACAGCGACCGCATAACCGCGCTGGACAAACTCGCGACCCATCGCAAGAAACCGATCTCTTTTTTGCGCTGACGGATTGCCGCGCTCCTTGCCGTGATTCATCAGCAGTAGCGGAAACGGGCCTTCGCCCGGCGGTTTGTAAATGGTGGTTTCGAATTGCAGTTTCTCGTTATTGACCATCACGGGCAAGCTGAGTACTTGCTCATTGAGGGATGAATCGATAACTTGCGCGCGGGCAGGTGATGCAAGCAGTGTCCAGGTAGCGATGACAAACAGACACGGAAAAAAATAAGGCGAAGAGAGCGTTTCATGAAGCCTTCTCGATGAGCAGATATTGCTCATTCTAAAGACCACCTTGCCGCCTCTCAATGCCTTAAAGAATAATTTTTGAGCCTAATTTTGAAAATTGGCTTTTTTAAATCGCCTCGAGTCGTGTTGCTTTCATACGTGAAGCTAGCAACTTGCCTTTGCGTGCACGCTTGCCAAAGTGATGTGACAAGTCGACACCGCTCAGTGTTGTTTCCTGCGGCTTGTTGCTGCGCGCACTGGTGCCGATGATGCGCACGCCTTTTTTGGAGATCGGTTGCGCAGCCAGCAGTTTTTCATTCGGATCGAGATCCATCAGCGTCACACCGCGACCACCGCCCGGTTGGGTTTTGATTTCATCCATGCCAAACACTAGCAGCCGGCCTTTTTCGGACAGGCAGGCCAGCGCGCCGGCTTGCTTGTCGATAATGACAGGCATGACAGGTTCATCGCCCTCATCCATGCTCATGAACGACTTGCCGCCTTTCTGCCGGCTGAGCATGTCACCGGCTTTGGCCGCAAAACCAAAGCCACCGGTCGAAGCGAGCAGCAAAGGCGTGTCTGCAGTGCCAGCAAAGTAATGCAACAGACGCGTTCCGGCTTCGACTTCGACCAGTGTGGTCATGGGCACACCATCACCGCGCGCTCCGGGCAGCAGCGATACCGAGACGGAGTACACGCGTCCGCTGGAGCCGAAAGCGAGCACATGATCGACGGTCCGGCATTCAAAACTGGCGTACATTGCATCGCCCGCTTTGAAGCTGAACTGCTGAGCGTCGTGGCCATGACCTTGGCGGGCGCGTACCCAGCCCTTCTGCGAAATAACGACCGTTACGGGTTCGTCGATGACCTTGACTTCGGCGACTGCTTTTTCCGCTTCCTTGATGAGGGTACGTCGCGCATCGCCATATTGTTTGGCGTCGGCGTCGATTTCTTTCACGATGAGTTTTTTCATCGAGGCAGGATTGTCCAGTAGCTCTTGCAGCGTGGCCTTTTCCTTGCGTAGCTCCGCCAGTTCCTGCTGCACTTTGATCGCTTCGAGCCGCGCCAGCTGGCGCAGGCGGATTTCCAGGATATCTTCGGCCTGCCGTTCAGACAGTTTGAAGGCGGTCATCAGTGCCGGCTTGGGCTCATCGGACTCGCGAATAATCTTGATGACCTTGTCGATGTTAAGCAGTACGGCTTCGCGACCTTCCAGTATGTGAATGCGATCATTCACTTTGGTGAGGCGATGCTGGGTACGACGCGTGACCGTATCAAAGCGGAAAGCAATCCATTCACGCAAAATGTCGCCTAGGCCTTTTTGACGCGGTTTGCCATCGTTACCGATCATCACCAGGTTCGCACCGACATTGTTTTCCAGTGAGGTGTGCGCGAGCAGCAGATTGCTGAATTCTTCCTGATCCTGATTTTTGGATTTTGGCTCGAACACCAGGCGAACCGGTGCTTCACGACCGGATTCGTCGCGCACTGTATCGAGCACCGCGAGGATCGCCTGTTTATTGGCCATTTGATCCGGTGACAAACTCTTCTTGCCCAGCTTGACTTTCGGATTGGTCAGCTCTTCGATTTCTTCGAGAATTTTTTGCGATGATGCGCCGGGTGGCAGCTCAGTCACCACCAGCTGCCATTGACCCCGCGCGAGTTCTTCGATCTTCCAGCGCGCGCGCACCTTGATGCTGCCACGTCCGTTCTGATAAATCTCGCTGACGGTGCTGGCTGGGGTGATGATCTGGCCACCGCCGGGGAAGTCCGGGCCGGGCACCAGTGCCATCAGCTCTTCATGCGAGAGCTTGGGGTTTTTAATCAGCGCGACAGCCGCTTGCGCGATTTCATTCAGATTGTGCGAAGGAATTTCGGTCGCCAGACCGACCGCGATACCCGAGGCGCCATTGAGCAGTACAAAGGGCAGGCGTGCAGGCAGGAGCTTGGGTTCGTCGGTTGAGCCATCGTAGTTGGGCTGGAAATCCACCGTGCCCATATCGATTTCATCAAGCAGCAAGCGCGAGATCGGTGTCAGACGTGCTTCGGTATAGCGCATCGCCGCGGCGCCGTCGCCATCGCGCGAACCAAAATTACCATGACCGTCAATCAGCGGATAGCGCAGCGAAAAATCCTGAGCCATACGTACCATTGCGTCATAGACCGACTGATCGCCATGCGGATGCAGTTTGCCGAGTACATCACCGACCACCGCTGCGGACTTGCGCGGTTTGGCGGCAGGATCAAGTTTGAGCTGATCCATTGCGTACAGAATGCGGCGCTGCACCGGTTTCTGGCCATCGCAGACATCAGGTAGCGCGCGGCCTTTTACGACCGAGATCGCGTAATCAAGATAGGCGCGCTCGGCAAAGGTGGCGAGGGTCAGTGTTTCGCCGCTGCCATCAGCGGCGGATTCGAAGAGAGTGGTTTGGTCGGTCATTTGTATTTCATTTGAGGGTGTTCGTTTTTAACGAAAGACGCTGGATCCCGGCGCAGGCCGGGATCCAGCGACGTTTAACTTTCTTAAATATCTGCCTCAACTTCATTCCCGTGCTCTTCCAGCCAGGAACGACGTGCAGCGGCTTCGCCTTTACCCATCAGCATGGTGAAACGATCTTCCGATGCCCTCAGCCCCAGTTCACCGATCGACACCGGCAGCAGGCGTCGCGTATCCGGATTCATCGTGGTTTCCCACAATTGTTCTGCGTTCATCTCGCCCAGGCCCTTGAAGCGCGCGATACTCCACGCGCCGTCTTTCACCCCATCCTTGCGCAACTTGTCTTCGATCGCTTCGAGTTCGCCATCATCCAGCGCATAAATTTTTTGCGCAGGTTTCTTGCCGCGTGCCGGCGCATCGACCCGGTACAGCGGTGGCCGCGCGATATGAATATGGCCGCGATCGATCAGCTTGGGGAAATGGCGAAAGAAGAGCGTCAGCAGCAGTACCTGAATATGCGAGCCGTCGACGTCCGCATCCGAGAGGATGCACACGCGCCCATAGCGCAGACCCGACAGATCCGGGTCATCGTTTTTGCCATGCGGGTCCACACCAATGGCGACTGCAATATCGTGAATCTCGTTGTTGGCGAACAGGCGGTCGCGTTCAGTTTCCCAGGCATTGAGGACTTTGCCGCGCAGCGGCAGGATGGCCTGGAATTCCTTGTCGCGCCCCATCTTCGCCGAGCCACCGGCGGAGTCGCCCTCGACCAGAAAGATTTCATTGCGGGTGATATCGGTGGATTCGCAATCGGTCAACTTGCCGGGCAAGACAGCAACGCCCGAAGATTTTTTCTTTTCCACTTTCTGCGCCGAGCGCAAACGACTTTGCGCCTGCCGTATCACCAGTTCCGCGAGTTTTTTGCCGTAGTCGACATGCTGATTCAGCCACAGCTCCAGCGCAGTGCGCGAATAACCACCGACCAGCCGCACCGCATCGCGCGAATTGAGGCGCTCTTTGATCTGCCCCTGAAATTGCGGATCAAGCACCTTCGCCGACAAGACGAAAGAAGCGCGCGCAAAGACATCTTCCGGCAGTAGCTTCACGCCCTTGGGTAGCAGTGAATGCATCTCGACGAAGCTTTTGACGGCGCCAAACAAGCCTTCGCGCAGTCCGGATTCATGTGTGCCGCCGGCGGGTGTGGGAATCAGGTTCACATAGGATTCGCGAACGACATTGCCATCTTCCGCCCAAGCCACGACCCAGGCCGCGCCTTCGCCTTCGGCAAAACCTTCCGCATCGGGAGTCGCATACTGTTCGCCTTCAAACAACGGAATGAGTGTGTCGCCACTGCCGGATTGCGCCAGCGCTTCAGTCAGATAACCGCGCAGGCCCTGCTCATACAGCCAGGTTTGGGTTTCGCCGGACTTTTCCTGCGTAAAAGTCACTTTCACACCGGGTAGCAGCACGGCCTTGGAGCGCAGCAGTCGCTGCAGTTCGGCGACCGGTATCGTTGCAGAGTCGAAGTATTTCGCATCCGGCCAGACGGTGACCCGGGTACCGGATTTTTTATCGTCCTTGCCCGCGGCGCGTGATTTCAGTTTCGAGGTGAGATCACCGCCGGAGAAGGCAATCGTGTGCACACCATTGCCTTTGTCATCCCTGCGCCAGACCGTGATATCGAGTTTCGATGACAGCGCATTCGTGACCGACACGCCCACACCATGCAGACCACCGGAGAAGGCATACGCACCGCCCGATCCTTTGTCGAATTTGCCACCGGCATGCAGACGGGTGAAGACGATTTCGACCGTTGGCACTTTTTCTTCTGGGTGAAGTCCGACCGGGATACCACGGCCATCGTCTTCGACGCTGACGCTGCCATCCTTGTGCAGGGTGACGAAAATGTTCTTGCCATGACCGCCAAGCGCTTCGTCGGAGGCATTGTCAATCACTTCCTGGATGATATGCAGCGGATTTTCAGTGCGGGTGTACATGCCCGGCCGCTGCCGGACGGGCTCGAGTCCTTTCAGGACGCGGATCGATGATTCGCTGTAATCAGATTTTTTGCTGGCCATGCGTGGGTAGAAGGTGTGTGAAAGCGGTGGGCCCGAAGGCAAAGTGGGTGCATTTTAATGAAATTTCCTACACAGGGGATTTAGAACCTAACGAGGTAGGTTCCAAAGCAGCAGGAAAGTCTATTTAGAGAGCATCTGCATCGCGCGTTCCAGGCCATCCATCGTGATTGGATACATACGCTCGCTCATCAGCTGACGGATGATGGCTATCGACTGCCGGTATTGCCACAAAGCCTCGGGTTCGGGATTGAGCCACACGCATTTCGGAAACTGCTGAGCGAAGCGCTGCAGCCAGACGGCGCCGGCTTCTTCATTGTGATACTCCACCGATCCGCCAGGCTGGACGATCTCGTAGGGACTCATGGTGGCATCGCCAACGAAGATGACTTTGGTATCCGGCGGATACTTGCGCAGCACGTCCCAGCTGGCGAAGCGCTCGGCATGCCGGCGCCGGTTGTTCTTCCACAGCGTCTCGTACAGACAGTTGTGGAAGTAGAAGAATTCCATATTCTTGAATTCGGTCTTCGCTGCGGAGAAGAGTTCTTCGACGCGTGCGATGTGGTCATCCATAGTGCCGCCCACATCCATGAGCATCAGCACCTTGACCTTGTTCTTGCGCTCCGGCTGCATTTTGATGTCCAGCCAGCCGGCGTTGTTTGCCGTCGCGCGTATCGTGTCATCCAGCGCCAGCTCATCCTGCGCACCTTCGCGTGCGAATTTGCGCAGACGACGTAGGGCCACCTTGATGTTGCGGGTACCCAGTTCGCGGTCGCTGTCATAGTCGCGAAAGGTGCGCGCGTCCCATACCTTGACCGCGCTGCGGTTGCCTCCTTCACCGCCGATGCGTATGCCTTCCGGATTCTGACCGCCATTGCCGAATGGCGAGGTACCACCGGTGCCTATCCACTTGTTGCCGCCCTCGTGACGACCTTTTTGCTCTTCCAGCAGTTCTTTAAGCCGGTCCATCAGCTTGTCATAGCCGAATTTTTCGAGCGCGGCTTTTTGTTCTGGCGTCAGTTCGCGCTCCAGGCGCTTCATTAGCCAGTCGAGTGGAATTTCAGCGGCTTTGTCGAACAGGGTCTCGACGCCTTGAAAATACGCGCCGAAGGCCTTGTCGAATTTGTCGAAGTTGGCTTCATCCTTGACCAGCGTGATGCGCGACAGGTAATAGAAATCATCGAGCGAAGGCGCAATCACCTGTTTTTCCAGCGCTTCGAGCAGCGTCAGAAATTCTTTGATCGAAACCGGGATTTTCGCGCTCTTGAGCGTGAAAAAAAAGTCGATCAGCATCGGGAATCAGCGGTTGTTGCGCGACATGAAAACCAGCCGCTCGAACAGATGCACATCCTGCTCGTTTTTTAGCAAAGCGCCATGCAGGGGCGGGACAATCGCTTTTTGATCCTGACTACGCAGGGCTTCTGGCGGTATATCTTCGGCCAGCAGTAGCTTGAGCCAGTCCAGCAGCTCCGAAGTCGATGGTTTTTTCTTCAGGCCCGGTACTTCGCGCAGCTGATAGAAGGTTTCCAGTGCCTGTGCCAGCAGATCTTTTTTCAGTGTGGGAAAGTGGACATCGACGATTTGCTGCATGGTTTCCGCATCCGGAAATTTTATGTAGTGAAAGAAGCATCGGCGCAGGAAAGCATCCGGCAGCTCTTTTTCATTGTTTGATGTGATGATTACCAGCGGCCGGTGCTTGGCGCGCACCATCTCTCGGGTTTCATAGACATAGAATTCCATCCGGTCGATTTCGCGCAGAAGGTCGTTCGGGAATTCGATGTCGGCTTTGTCGATTTCATCGATCAGCAGCACGACCGGCTCGTCCGAAGTAAATGCCTGCCACAGCACGCCGCGCACGATGTAGTTCTGAATATCCCGCACCCGCTCGTCGCCGAGCTGGGAATCGCGCAGTCGCGAAACGGCGTCATATTCATACAAACCCTGCTGGGCCTTGGTGGTGGATTTGATGTGCCATTGCAAAAGTGGCATCTTTAGCGCCGCCGCCACCTCCTCGGCCAGCATGGTTTTGCCGGTGCCGGGTTCACCCTTGATGAGCAAGGGACGTTGCAGGGTCAGCGCGGCATTGACCGCCAGTTTCAGGTCGTTGGTCGCGACATACTGCTCTGAGCCTTCGAAGCGCAGCGTTTTATTCATTGTACTGATCAGTCATGGAAAATAAGGGGGAGTATAAACGACCGAAAGTGCGAAAGTCGCGTACGTTGAGCGATTAATGTCGGCCAATATTAGACTGGTCGCGCATGAATCGGTTAGAATTGGCGGCGTTTTTTATGGTGGGGAGGCAACATGGCCGTCATGTGCGAAGCCCGTCTCCACCAGCATCCGTTCCGTTTTTGAATAACTCACCCAGCTATCATGAAAAAACTTTTTGTTGTTATCGCGCTGGCCTCGCTTGCACAGGTATCGGCAGCTGCTGATCTCAAAGGCGATGTAATTGCGGCCAAAAACAAGGTCGCCATGTGTGTCGGCTGCCACGGTATTCCCGGTTACAAGGCGTCTTTCCCTGAGGTGTACCGCGTTCCTATGCTGGGCGGTCAGTCGGAGAAATATATTATTGCTGCGTTGAATGCTTATAAAAAAGGTGAACGCAAGCATCCGTCGATGGTGGGTATTGCTGCCGGTCTGTCCGATCAGGATATTGCCGATGTCGCCGCCTATTACGCCCAGCAGAAATAAACGGAGCCACTCATGAAAAAGCTATTTGCATTCCTGGCCCTGGCGCTGTCGATGAACGCGTTTGCGGGTAATGTCGAAGCGGGCAAGGCTGCCGCACAAAAATATAACTGCGCATCCTGCCACGGCGCTGATTACAACAGCCCGATCGATCCGAGCTATCCGAAGCTGGCCGGTCAGCATTCGGAATACCTTGAGCACGCATTGGTCGCGTACCAGCGTGGCAGCGGTGCCAATGGCCGTAACAATGCCATCATGGCCGGCATGGCCAAGCCATTGTCGAAGAAAGAAATTGGCGACATCGCGGCGTATCTGGCCAGCCTGCCGGGCTCGCTGGTGGTTCGCAAGTAAACCGCCTCAGGCTGCACCGAAAGCCGCGCACTGCGCGGCTTTTTTATTTTCCGGCACGTTGCTGTATGCGGTGAATGTAAGCCTCGCCATCGGGCGGAGTGCCATTGCGCTGGGCGGTCCACAGCATCTCTCCTAGGCATTCCATGATCTGATGATGCGCCTCATGCGCTGAACCCAGTCGTCTGATCAGTGTTTCGCAGGCTTCACGTATGCCTGGTGGCTGATCGACTGACATCTGTTCGTGTATGGACAGGTGCATGGACAAATGCAGGAAGGGATTGCTGCGTCCCTGATCGATGCTGTAATCGGTGTCCAGTGCACGCTCGGGATCAGCAAGATCGCTTTCGTATTCCGGATGCTGCAGTATCCAGTCGCGGGCAATCGCCTCGAGCGGCGTGAGCAGCTCGCCGGTCGTGGATTTCTTCCAGGTGTTACAGAAGAACTGACGGACTTCGTCTTTGCTGGGGTTAAACATGCGTTAAATATCTAGCGAATAATGGTGGATCGGGTGCAGATGCCTTGCAACAGGTCTATCCCTGTAAGTTAAGCAAAGACACTGGATCCCGGCGCAGGCCGGGATCCAGCGTCGTTCATGGTCCAGCAGCTGACTTTGATATCGCGAAATACGGCGCGAATCAGACTGCTTTCTCCGGTAGGGGCGTTTTTTGTTTGAACTCGCATAGATCGGCAATCAGGCAATTCCAGCATTGCGGGCTGCGCGCCGTGCAAGTGTAGCGGCCATGCAATATCAGCCAATGATGCGCGTCCATCAGATACTCCAGCGGTACGAATTTCATCAGTTTTTGTTCGACGATGTCGACGTTCTTGCCCGGGGCAATGCCAGTGCGATTGGATACGCGGAAGATGTGTGTATCGACCGCCATCGCGGGCACACCGAAGGCGGTATTGAGGACGACATTGGCGGTCTTGCGTCCAACACCCGGCAGCGCCTGCAACGATTCGCGATCACGCGGTACTTCACCGTCATGCTGTTCGAGTAGGAGACGGCAGGTTTCGATCACGTTTTTTGCTTTGTTTCGGTACAGGCCGATGGTTTGTACATAAGGGATCAGACCTTCAACCCCTAGCGCGTAAATCGCTGCCGGCGTATTGGCCACCGGATAGAGTTGTCGTGTGGCCTTGTTAACCGAAACGTCAGTGGCCTGTGCTGACAGGATCACGGCAATCAGCAGCTCGAAAGGGGTGGTGTATTCGAGCTCGGTCGTGGGGTGCGGATTGGCAGCCTTAAGTCTTGCAAATATTTCGCGCCGTTTTTCAGCATTCATGATTTACCCCCCGACTGCGCGTCTTTCTGCTGGCGTGCTCTGTTCAGCGCAGCCTGAATAATCGCGCGCTTGCGCTCTTTTTCAGCGAGCGCCTCTGGGTTTTGTGCGGATTCGCTCTCGACCTCGCGCAGCTTGGCGGCGGCTTTTGCTGCCAGTCGCGCATCGTTCTCTGTTTTTTCGCGAATCAGACGTGCGGTGCGTTGTTGAAAGCGTTCGCGCGCAGCGTCTGCCGCAGAGGATGACCAGGCGTCCCAGCCGGTTTTGCCCGGCGTGACCGAGACCATCGCAATGCAGTCCACAGGACAGGGCGCCACACACAAATCGCAGCCGGTGCACAGTTCGGGCACGATGGTATGCATTTGTTTGGCGGCGCCGACGATCGCGTCGACCGGACAGGCCTGAATACAGAGCGTGCAGCCGATACAGGCGCGTTCGTCGATGACTGCGACCGGGCGTTCGCGCTCAATGCCGTTCAAGGGATTGAGGGGTATGACGGTTTTGCCCAGTACCGATGCGAGGCGTGCAATGCCTTCGGTGCCACCAGGCGGGCATTGGTTGTGCTGCGCTTCGCCATTGGCCATTGCCTCGGCGTAGGCTCGGCAGGCGGGATAACCGCATTTCGTGCACTGCGTCTGTGGCAGCAAGTCGTCGAGGCGGTCAGCGAGCGTGGGTGAGCGATCAGACATAGGCCCACATTATCCGGCATTTGCGTAGGTCGGCGCGCAGCCGATAAAAAAGCCGCCCGAGGGCGGCTGGTGTGAAGCAGCGATGTGTTGCCGGATCAGGCGTGGGCGCGGATGAACTCACCGATACGTGGTGCGATCATTTCGCGCCAGCGACGGCCGGAGAAAATCCCGTAGTGACCGCACTTCGGTGCTTCGAAATGCTGCTTCATGTTGGCAGGGATGCCGGAGCACAGGTCTTGCGCTGCCTGGGTCTGGCCTGAACCGGAGATGTCATCGAGTTCGCCTTCGATCGTGAACAAGGCGACGGATTGAATATCCTGCGGCCGGACCAGCTTTCCTTCGACTTCCCAAGTGCCCAGTGGCAGCGCGTGATCCTGAAACACGGTCTTGATCGTTTCAAGGTAATACTCGGCGGGCATGTCGAGCACGGCGTTGTATTCATCGTAGAACTTGCGGTGTTCTTCGGCCGATTCATTGTCGCCTTCGCGCAGGTGCAGATAGAACTCCCAGTGACTCTGCGCGTGGCGGCGCGGATTCATCGCAACAAAGCCTGCATGCTGCAGAAAACCGGGATAGACGCGACGGCCATAGCCGGGGTAGTTCGGCGGCACGTTGTAGATCACATTGTTTTCGAACCAGGAATAGGGCTTGTTCATCGCCAGGTCATTGACTTCGGTCGGCGATTTGCGGGAATCAATGGGGCCGCCCATCATCACCATCGTTTTTGGCAGCATGGGGTCACCTGCGCTTGCCATCAGTGAAATTGCCGCCAGCACAGGCACGGTGGGCTGGCAGACCGAAATCACATTCAGGTCAGGTCCAAGGAAGCGGATGAAATCCTGAACATAGTAAATATAGTCATGCAGATGGAAAGCGCCTTTGTCCAGCGGGACCATGCGGGCATCGACCCAGTCGGTGATGTAAACATCATGCTCTGGCAGCAGAGTGCGCACCGTATCCCGCAGCAGGGTCGCGTGATGCCCGGACAGCGGGGCGACCAGCAGAATCTTCGGTTGAACCAGCTGCTCGGGCGACAGGAAGTGAGCGTCCTTGCGGAAGTGCAGAAGTTTGCAGAACGGTTTGTCAACCACTGTGTCTTCGATGATCGCGGTGCGTGTACCCGCGACTTCGATGTGGGTAATGCCGAACGCGGGCTTTTCGTAATCTTTACCCAGACGGAACATCAGTTCATAGCCGGCCGCAATTCGCTGAGCGAATGGCGTGTGCGCAAAGGGCGAGACCGGATTGGTGAATAACTTTGATGATGCTTCAGCCCATTGGATCAGCGGGCTGAGCAAGGTGCGGTTCATTTCGTGCAGTTGGTAGAGCATGATGACCCCTCATTCAAGACGCCCAAATTGTGTCCTCAATTCCATATTTCCGCAATGCAGCAATTACAATATGCGGAAATTGAGGAGATAAAAGAGCGTTGATCGCCCGCTCATCCCAAAATGGCTGAAAAGCCTTGAAAAACCTCGTCTTGGTGTTTTTCTATCCACTTCTTTCCTCAGCGTAACACATCTTTTTTGAAGTATTTCCTCCGTTTTGTCATTTATTAAGTCGTCTTTCGGGCATTTTTAATCGGCGTTTCAGACTTGTTTCCCCGACAAATGCCGGCCGAACTACTGACTCATTGGACAGCAAATTTGTCAGATCGCGCCCGAGGAAGTCCTGCCAACATCGTTGCGTGATGGCAAATTGACAGGGCCGCATGATAAGATCTGCGCCCATGTTTAATCGTCTACGTCCTCGCAAAGCACTGTCGCGCTGGTTACTGGCAGCGCTGCTGTTGCAATGCCTGATGCCGGCCATTGCCAGTGTCCGCGCCGCCGACGGCGCGCGCTGGATCGAGATCTGCGTGAGTTCCGGCGTCAAATGGGTGCAGATGGCGGATGCCG
Organism: uncultured Bifidobacterium sp.; assembly: GCA_964639465.1. Classification (GTDB taxonomy): domain Bacteria; phylum Pseudomonadota; class Gammaproteobacteria; order Burkholderiales; family Burkholderiaceae_D; genus Pernthalerella. The sequence continues at coordinate 92,537 of CAZXDB010000003.1, forward strand.
CCGACGCCCAGTCAGCGCATACAGCCGCCGATCATTGCGTGTTGTGCGCGGCCACCGGCGCGGCTCCCGAATTCGATGTGCGGCCTTATCTGTCCGGGGTGTCGACCTTCGCGGCGCCTTCGCAGCCCGACCGTACGCCGGTCCCTACCTTCCCTGCGTTTCACCAACACTCCCGCGCCCCTCCCAGCATCTCCTGATCACTGTTTGAGGCCGTTGGCGGTTCACCCATGTGTTCCGCCGCGGCGCCTTGATATTTTTTCAGGAGTTTTCATGTCTTCTATTACTACCAGAGCGCTGGTGGCGAGCGCGCTATGCGTTGCGCAAACTGCGTTTGCCGATACGCTCTTGCCGGCCGTGACCGTTACCGGTACCCGCGAAGCTACGCTGTTGTCCGAGACACCGGCGTCGGTGGGTGTGATTGATCGCGCGACCATCGATTTCACCCGTCCGTCCCACCCACAGCAATTGCTCGGCCAGATCCCGGGCGTCGCAATTGCGGTCACCAATGGCGAAGGACATACGACGGCCATTCGCCAGGGCTTCACCACCGGGCCTATGTATCTGTTTCTGGAAGATGGCATTCCGGTGCGTGCCACCGGCAATTTCAATCACAACGCCTTGTATGAACTGAACCTGCCCTCGGCTGGCGGCGTGGAGGTAGTACGCGGGATTGGTTCGGCTCTGTATGGATCGGATGCGATTGGCGGACTGGTGAATGTGTTGTCCCGCGCACCGCGTGAAACAGCGGGCGCTGATCTCTCCGTCGAAGCAGGCAGTTTCGGATGGGGCCGAGTGCTGGGCGGAATAGACAGCGGTCGTCGCGGCCCCAATGCCGTACGTGCCGATTTGAATCTGACGCATACCGACGGCTGGCGTGACAGCACGGCCTATGACCGGCAAAGCGTCAATCTGCGCTGGGACCATGAATACGACGCGCAGACGCTGGTAAAAACCATCCTGGGTATCACGCATATTGATCAGGAGACTGGGGCCAACTCCGCCTTGCCACTGGATCTCTATTTGAATAATCCGACGGTGAATCTACGTTCGGCTGCGTATCGGAAGGTGAATGCTTTGCGACTGTCCTCGGCGATCGATAAAGATCTGGGTCAGGGCAGGCAGTTGAGTTTTACGCCGTATTTTCGTGATAACCGGATGGATTTGAATGGGTCTTACAATTTTCCGAGCGGTGCACGCATAGAGAACACCCAGGTGCAGTCTTATGGTTTGATGACTAAATTTCGCCAGAACTTCAATGACAAGATGCGTACCCGTTTGATTACCGGTCTTGATCTGGACTACAGCCCCAGCCAGAGGCAAGAAGACAAAATCACTCTGTTGACGGATACGGTGGCAGGACGGACCCGCTACTATAACTATACTCTGGGACAGCGTATCTACGACTATGAAGTCACCTATAAGAGTGCAGCACCGTATCTGCATCTTGAAGCTTCGCCAACTGATGTTCTGCGAGTAACCGCAGGGCTGCGCTATGACTACGCCAGCATGTTGATGCAAAATAATTTAGGCCAGAACACAGCGGTGAATGGTTTCTATCAGTTGGCAGATAGTTCCGTGAATTTTTCCCGTTTGTCACCCAAGCTTGGACTGAATTGGGCATTGAGCGAATCAGACCACGCGTTTGCTTCTTACAATCAGGGTTTTCGTACGCCTTCTGAAAATCAGTTGTTCCGGTCGGGTGCTACGGTAGCGTCACCGGCTTCAGCCGCAGCGGCCCTCCGTCCGATACTGGCTGAGCAATTTGAGTTAGGTATCCGTGGGAACACACAGCGCTGGTCGTATGAGTTGGTGCTCTATCAATTGAACAAGCAGGATGATCTACTTTCCCAAAAAGACAGTAACAACGTCACCATACAAACCAATAATGGCAGTACGCAGCATCAGGGCGTGGAATTAGGGTTGGGGCGAGAGATGACTTCCAAACTGCGACTGGATTTGGCCGCATCGTATGCAAAGCATCGTTATCGTCAGTGGAGTACCAGTACGGCGAATTACTCGGGCAATGAGATAGAAAATGCGCCCCGACTGCTTGCCAATCTGCGTCTGACATGGCAACCCGTTGCCAACACCCAAGCACAGCTGGAGTGGGTGGAACTCGGTTCGTATTTTCTCGAGGCCTCCAACCAGCAGGGCAAGTACGCGGGTCACCGCCTGTTCAATGCACGTATAAGCACGAAGCTTGACCAGCACTGGTCTTGTTTTGCCCGGATCACGAATTTGACGGACAAGCGTTATGCAGATAGTGCATCTTACTCATCAGGTATGGCCATGTATTCACCGGCCTTGCCCCGCGCTGTCTACTTGGGAGTGCAACGAACATGGTGAAGAGATTCTCGCAAAATCTGCTTCTCTTGCTGCTGTGGCTGCCACTGGCTGTCACAGCCCAGCAGCACAAGCATCAGCCTACGCTGGCGACGGGCGCTGCTTTCGCACCAGATGGTAGTGTTGTGGTGGTCGGTGTCGACGCAGGGGCCTTGTTTGTCCAGCGCAGGCAGGTCAACGGTGAATGGGGTGAGCGCAAGCAACTGGCAATTGGCGAGGATACCGTTGCAACGACTGGCGACAATCGTCCCAAGATTGCTTTCGGATTGAAAGACGAGGTGGTAATCAGTTACACGCATCCTCTCGCCAAGCCCTACACAGGCGAAATTCGCATGCTGCGTTCCGATGACGGTGGGAAGAATTTTTCTAGTCCCTTCACTGTTCATCAGGACCGGCAAATCATCACCCATCGTTTTGATGCCATACAGTTCGATGCGCGCGGTGATTTGTACACGTTCTGGATTGACAAGCGCGATGCTGAGCAGGCACGGCAGCGCGCTAAAGATGGTCCATCGGGCTACGATGGGGCAGCCATCTATTACAACATCACGTCTGCCGACGGACGTGTCGTCACTGAGGATCGCAAACTGGCAGATTACAGCTGCGAATGCTGTCGCATCTCGCTGATTGGCCAGCCACAAGAAGGCGTGGCCGCACTCTGGCGTCATGTCTTCCCGGGCAGCGTGCGCGATCATGCCTTTGCGCGTGTCTCCCGAACACAGGTGTCGACGCCTGTTCGTGCGAGCCATGATGACTGGGTCATTCGTGCCTGTCCCCATCACGGTCCCGCACTCGCTCGTGGGCCCAATGGCGGCTATCACGCGGTCTGGTTTGGCGATCGCCAAGGCCAGCAGCGTGTGCGCTACGGCCGACTGGATGCAGAGGGCCATGCGTTGGGTGACGTGCGGGCCTTGCCTGATGCGCGCGCCGAGCATCCCGATATGGTCAGCAGCGGTCAGCGAGTGGTGATTGCGTGGCGCAGCTTCGATGGGATCAACACGCAGATCAGTGTCTGGATATCCGAGGACGATGGGCGCCATTTCACCTTGCGCCGTTTGCAGTCTTCATCGCTGGAAAATGATTACCCGAGGTTGATCGAACGTGAAGGAAAGATCGCCTTGGTGTGGCGAACCGAAAGAGAAATTCATGTCACGCATTTTTAAATATGTCATCAGCTTGTTCGTGCTGCTGAGCGCGCAGACCCTTGCGGCCCCGTCCGCAGTGGAGACATTTGATAAATCTGCCTGGTCAGCCTTGCTCAGTGAGCAACGACAGCCAGCGATCATTGTTTTTTCTTCGGTCAGCTGTACGCATTGTCCCGGTGCGATCGAGCGGCTCGCCGCGCATCGGGCTGCCGGCCGATCAGCCACGCGTCTGTATGTGGTGCTGATGGACAGCGAGGATGATGCAGTCGCGCTGAACAGTACCCATCATCGTCTTGCGGATCGCTTGTTTGCCTTTCGTGGTCGCGCGCAGGCGCTTCAATATGCGGTCAATCCGGATTGGCGCGGTATGACACCTTATATAGCCTATGTTGATGGTAAAGGTGGGGTACGTTTTGTTCTGGGCGAGCCGGATGATCGAACACTGCGTAGTTGGCTGAGCGTCAAATAATGGCGCGGAATGAAAAACGGATACCCGCAGGTATCCGTTCAAGCAGGGCTATCGCAATCAGGCTAGTCGAAGACCGGTGATTCCACACCAAGAATCTTGTGCAGCTTCGGCGAGGTGGTCGTGTATTGCATGTGGATTTTCTTCTCCGGAAAAATATAAGGCGCTGCACCGAAGGCCGCCAGTGCGGCTTCATGAAAACCGGAGAGAATCAGTTTTTTCTTGCCGGGATAGACGTTGATGTCGCCGACCGCGAAAATGCCCGGGACATTCGTCTCGAATTTTTCGGTATCGACCTTCAGCTGTTTACGCTCGATCTCGAGGCCCCATTCGGCAATCGGTCCCAGTTTGGGGGAAAGACCAAAGAACACCAGCAAATCATCCAGTGGCAGGCGGCGTGTCACGCCATCAGAACCGGTGACTTTGATTTCAGTGAGCTTGTCATCACTGGCTTCGAAGCCAGTGACCTGTCCGATCACCAGCTGCATTTCAAATTGTTCGCAGAGTTCTTTCATCTTTGCGACAGAGGCTGGCGCCGCGCGGAATTCATCGCGACGATGCAGAAGAATGACCGATTCCGCTTTGCCCTGTAGGTTGAGTGCCCAGTCGAGTGCCGAGTCGCCACCACCGCAGATGACGATGTTGCGGCCAGCGAAGCGTGCGGGATCTTTCACACGGTAGAACAGTTGCTTGCCTTCGAAGGCTTCGATGCCATCGACCTTGATTGTGCGCGGTTGGAAAGAGCCCACACCGGCAGCGATGAAAATGGTTTTGGTGATGAAGCGGGTACCGGTCGACGTCTCCAGATCGAAGCGGCCGTCGTCGCGTTTCTGAACGAGCGTGACTTCCTGACCCAGATGGAAGGTGGGCTCGAAAGGTTCGATCTGCTTGAGCAGATTGTCGGTCAGCTCCTGACCGGTGCAGACGGGCACAGCCGGGATGTCATAAATGGGTTTGTCGGGATACAACTCCACGCACTGACCACCGACGGCTGCCAGGGAATCGATCACATGCGCCTTGATTTCGAGCAGGCCGAGTTCGAAGACCTGAAACAGACCGACCGGACCGGCGCCGACGATGACGGCATCCGTTTCAATAGGGGTTTTTACAGAGGTGTTCATGCGTGTCAGAGATGTGTGAGGCCCTCGGGCCGGATAACGTACCAACCCCGGCCTGAGCCGGGGTTACAGAGAAAGGGAACGGCGCCCCTGCGGATGTCCGACCGGATCAGCGTTCCAGGTGTTGCAGCTTTTCCTTGGTGTCCTTCCAGGCTTCGGCATCGGCGAGGGGGGCTTTGGACTTGGTGATCGATGGCCATTTGCGGGCCAGTTCCACGTTCAGTTTGATGAACTGCTGCTGGTCAGCCGGTACGTCTTCCTCGGCAAAAATCGCATTGACCGGGCATTCAGCGACGCAAACCGCGCAGTCGATGCACTCATCGGGATCGATGGTGAGAAAATTAGGACCCTCGCGGAAGCAATCCACAGGGCAGACATCGACGCAGTCCGTGTAACGGCAGCGTATGCAGGATTCGGTCACAACGTGGGTCATACAACAGTCCTATCTGTGAATATTTTTGAAACAAAATCGGCGCCAGGCACCGTAGCGATGAGACAGACGCTTGTTTTGTCCCTAGCGTTCGAGCGGGTTTGCTTCTCAAAGATGCTGGCGCTCAGCGCAAAGCGTTGTATTTTAAGACAAATTATAGGCGCTCACACGGCTGGCTTAGATGATTTTTGAATATGCAAATGCCCAGGCTGACGCCGGCCGTAAATCGGTTGTGAATTAGCTATCTGCCCGCCATCAGGCAGCCGTGAATCTTTTGGCAGGCGACTCTGAAATAAAATCAAGCGTGGTGTCCGGCGCGGTTTTCTGTGCCGGGATAAAATCGCCCCGCACTCGAGGGGAAACCATGGACACATCTGCCGCACGCCAAGCTATTTTCAGTCGCATCCGCACAGCCCAAAACCGGCCTTCCGAGCCGACTGCGGCCGAACTGGCACAGGTCCGTGACTACCTTGGCCATCATGACGCCGGCCCCCGCCCCGAGATTGGCAGTGATCCGGTCGCGCGTTTCAGCGCGCAGGCACTGCGTACTTCCCAGACGATTGACGAGGTCGCAAGCATGGCCCAGGTGCCGGCTGCGGTTGTCCGTTACATCGACACCATCGGCGTACCTAAATCGGCCATTGCCTGGCAGACGCTGACAACCCTCCCTTGGGAGGACGCCGGCATTCGTGTGGATTTCCGGCCGCCGGTTGACAAGGACCTAGTCGGCATCACCGGTTGTTTTTGCGCCGTGGCTGAGACGGGTACGCTCATGCTCTTATCCGGCCCAGAGACCTTTGCTTCCGCAGCGCTTTTGCCTGAAACGCATATCGCTATCGTGCCAGTATCGCGGGTCGTGCGGTCAATCGAAGATGCCTTTGCACTCGCGAAGCAGGAGCGGGGCGAGCTGCCGCGTGCCACCAACTTCATCTCCGGGCCTTCACGTACCGGCGATATTGAACAAACCATTGTGCTGGGCGCCCACGGGCCTTACCGTGTGCACGTGATTCTGGTACGCGACGTCTGAGACCGTCTGAGACTGTAGGGAGCGTCCATGAAACAAAAAATACTCATCACGCGCGCAGTATTCCCCGAGGTGATCGAGCACCTGTCGCAGCATTGCGAGGTGGACTCCAATCAATCTGATGAAGCTTTCTCCGAAGCGGAGCTGATCCGTCGTCTGCAAGGTAAGGCTGGCGTTTACGCGAACCCAACCACGCGCATGTCGGCCGAAGTCATTCGCAGCGCGCCCGGCTTGCGCGCCATCTGCAACATGGCCGTTGGCTATAACAACATCGATGTGCCGGCAGCGAGCGCTGCGGGCATCATGGTCACCAACACACCGGATGTGCTGAACGAAACCACGGCCGATTTTGGCTGGACTCTGCTGATGGCGACTGCGCGGCGCGTGACCGAGTCCGAGCAGTTTCTGCGCGCTGGTCTGTGGAAAAAGTGGTCGTATGACGACTTCATGGGTGTGGATGTACATGGCACTATGCTGGGCATCATCGGCATGGGTCGTATCGGTCAGGCCATCGCCCGGCGGTCCATGGGTTTTAACATGAAGGTGATCTATAACAACCGCTCGCGTCTTGCGCCCGAACTCGAAGCCGAGGCCAACAATGCGAGGCATGTGAGCCGTGAAGAACTCTTGCGCAATGCGGACCATGTCGTTCTGGTTTTGCCTTATTCGAAAGAATCACACCATCTGATCGGTGCGACTGAACTGGCGATGATGAAACCGACCGCGACGCTGATTAACATCGCGCGCGGCGGTATTGTCGATGATGCCGCGCTGATCGAGGCACTCAAAGCCGGAAAAATTGCGGCGGCGGGACTGGATGTTTTTGAGAATGAACCCGCGTTCAACCTTGGTTTTCTTGGCCTCAGCAATGTGGTGCTCACGCCGCACATTGGCAGTGCGTCCGGTCCGACACGCCGTGCCATGGCAGACTGTGCAGCTGACAATCTCATCGCTGCGCTGTCAGGCCATCGTCCGCCGAATTTGCTGAACCCCGAAGTATTTCTACAACAATAACCACACCCGACAGGGCAGGAGATCCGCATGGCCGATTTCGCAATTGTTCAGCAGCACCGCTTGTCCATGGAGGACGCTCGTGCTGCTGCACAAAAAGTAGCGGACCAGATGGCCGTTGATTATGAAATGACGCACCAGTGGGTAGGTGACGTACTTGAATTCAAGCGCAGTGGCTTCTCCGGCACGCTTGCGCTGACCGAAGGCAGTGCCCAGCTGGATGTCTCGCTGGGCTTTATGCTTAGAGGTTTTGCAAAGAAGATTGAAGAGCAGGTCGCAAAGAACATGCACAAGCTGTTTTGTGGCGACGACGCTGACAAGGATGCTGCCTAGCTCCGCAGCCAAGTCCACGGAGTCAGGTGTTCGTATCTTAGCCTGCGATGCTGCGAGACGCGCCCGCAGGCTCCCGACACTTAAACTTCCAGCAGCTCCACATCGAAGATCAGTGTCGCGTGCGGTGGGATCACACCGCCCGCGCCACGTGCACCGTATCCCAGTGCCGAGGGAATCACCAGACGGCGCTTGCCACCGACCTTCATGCCTTGCACACCCTGATCCCAGCCTTGAATCACTTGACCTGCGCCCAGTGAAAACTCGAAGGGTTCGTCGCGATCCACGCTGGAATCGAATTTTTCGCCTGGCGTGCCGTCGTCATTTCGCAGCCAGCCGGTGTAGTGTACCGAGACAAACTGGCCTGCCGCAGCTTCGGCGCCGTCGCCGACGGTCAGGTCTTCATATTCAAGGCCGGTGGCCGTCATGATCAGAGACATGGTCTTTCCTTCATTCGTGGTCAACAAGAGGCCCATATTCTATCAGCGGCTTCGCTCTTATAATGTCGGCTCGTCATGACACCTCTGTTCACTTCCCTGATTCGGGCACTCTTCTCGCAACTGCATATTCGTATGCTGCTGCTGACGCTATTGCCGCTGGTGATCGGTCTGGGTTTGTGGGGACTGCTGTTATGGCAAGGACTGCAACCGCTGATTGACCAGATACATCAATGGTTCTCCCAGTATTCGCTGTTTCAGTCGGTGGGATCCACACTGGATGCCTGGGGCTTGTCGGCCATTCGCAGCGTGATGGTGCCGTTGCTGGCGATGTGGCTTTTGCTGCCACTGATGATTCTGAGCGCGCTGGTGCTGGTGAGTGCGCTGGCAATGCCTTCTATTGGACGGCATGTCGCGACCCATCACTACCCACAGCTTGAGATGCGTCAGGGAGGATCCTTCGCGGGCAGTGTGTGGGTCTCCCTGTCTTCATTCATCCTGTTTCTCGCGATTTGGGTGGTCACGTTGCCGCTGAATCTGGTGCCTCTGTTTGCGCTGTTCATCCAGCCCTTGCTGTGGGGTTGGCTGACCAGCCGGGTGATGGCCTATGATGCGCTGGCCGATTTTGCCGATCACGAAGAGCGTCGAGCCATACTGGCCCGTCAGCGCTGGCCCTTGCTGGCCATCGGTGTGGCCACGGGCAGTTTGGGTGCGATACCGAGTCTGCTGTGGCTGGGTGGCGTTATATCGGTGATTCTGTTTCCGCTGCTGGCCGCATTGGCGATCTGGCTTTATCTGCTGGTCTTTGTCTTCAGCGGGTTGTGGTTCCAGCATTACTGTCTCGATGCACTGGCCCGCCTTCGCAGCACCCCCCTGTCTGCCGATCATCCCGGCCGCATTATCGATATCAATTAAAACCTCTGAACGGGTCATCCATGAGTTTTGGCATCATCATTATTGGGGATGAAATTTTGTCGGGTAAACGTACCGACAAGCATCTGGCGAAAATCATCGAATTATTGTCGGCACGCGGCTTGAGTCTTTCCTGGGCCGAGTATCTGGGCGATGATCCGGCGCGCATTACCGAAACGCTACGGCGCACGATGGCAACGACCGATATTGTGTTCTCCTGCGGCGGTATCGGTGCCACGCCTGACGATCACACGCGGCAATGCGCGGCTGCAGCGCTGGGTGTGCCGTTATTACTCCACCCCGAAGCTAAAGAAAAAATCCGCGAGCGTATTCGGGATATGGCGCTTGAATCCGGCGCGGAGCCAGACTTCGACAAGCCCGAGAATCTTCATCGGCTGAAGATGGGCGAATTTCCGCAAGGCGCAGAAATCATTCCGAATAGCTTTAATAAAATTCCAGGATTTTCAGTAAGAAATCCACAAGGCGGCGCCCATTATTTTTTGCCAGGTTTTCCGGTCATGGCAGAGCCCATGATGAACTGGGCTCTGGATACGAACCATGCGGATCTGTTTCATCAGTTCGCCTATACCGAAAAATCCGTGATCGTTCACGATGGCATCGAGTCCACACTAACGCCGCTGATGGAAGCACTCGAATCCGAATTTCCGGGTATTCGTGTCTTCAGTTTGCCCAGTGTCGGCGACGGTACACGGCGGCGGCATATCGAGCTGGGTGTCAAGGGCGAGCCCGAACTTGTTGACCGAGCTTACGCTCACATGCTCACTGGACTGGATTTGCTGAAGCAGGAATACAGCAGCAGCTGAGGCGGGAGACGGTGGTGACAGTCTGGGCGGTAGCGATGCCGCCTATACCGCCTATGCCGCCAATGATGCGAACTCAGTAGGCTGCTTTCCCCTGATCGAGCAAGCCTTGCTTGCGTATGAAAGCAATGACCGCATCAACACCATCACCCTTGCGCAAATTGGTAAAAACAAAGGGACGATCGCCGCGCATTTTTTTCGCATCGCTGGCCATCACATCAAGGTTGGCACCCACATGCGGTGCTAGATCAGTTTTGTTGATGATCAGCAGATCAGACCGTGTGATGCCGGGCCCACCCTTGCGCGGAATTTTTTCTCCGCCAGCGACATCAATTACATAGATGGTCAGATCCGATAATTCGGGGCTGAAGGTGGCCGCCAGATTGTCTCCGCCGGATTCAACCAGAATCAGATCCAGTTCTGGAAAATCTGCACTCATGCGAGCGATGGCTTCGAGATTGATGGATGCATCTTCACGTATGGCGGTATGGGGGCAGCCGCCGGTTTCCACACCCATCAGACGTTCAGCAGGCAGTGCGTCGGCGCGCAACAGAATCTCCATGTCCTCTTTGGTATAGATGTCGTTGGTAATGACCGCCATTTCATAGGTGTCACGCATCTGTTTGCAGAGCATCTCGCACAAGGCTGTTTTACCGGAGCCGACCGGACCGCCGATACCGACGCGCAGAGGATTGGAAGTTGTCATGATTTCGGGTGAGTTTCGGGAGAGTTTCAGGAGCGATAGAGCCGGCTGTACTGTACTTCGTGCTGCATTGACAGCAAAGAGAGTCCGGGCGACCAGTTGGATAGTTCGTCATCAGCCAGCGTGCGGGCTGTGATGGCAGCAGATTCAATCGCCGGCGTGAGCGAGAGCAGCAGGCGCTGGCCTGCGACCTGACCCAGCGGCACGGATTTGACACAGGCCAGTACCTGATTTTCCGCCCACGAAAACAGCATGCCCAGCAACGCCGATTCTTCAGGGATGTGCAGCGCAACGCTCGCGGCTGCCAGTGCAGTGGGAAAGGGAATGTCTGTCGTTTGATTAAGCAAAGTCAGCAATACCTTGTCGTCCGGTGCAAGATCAGCCACCAGTTTCGAGAGCGAATAACCCATTTGTATGGTCTCCGCGCGAAACTCGGCACTGTCACGCGAGGCGATGAAATAGTCGGTCCAGTAAACAACGGCGTCGGTATCGCGCGCTATGAAAGCTTGCAACAGTCGCCAGGTAATCGGCGCTTCGAAACGTGCGATCACCTCTTCCAGCATGTCCTTGATCCAGACTTGTGCGCTGAGCTCGTCATGTACGAGTCCGCGGTCCATTGCAGTCTCAAGGCCTTGCGAATAACTGTACGCGCCCACCGGCAATGACGGACTCGCAAGTTGCAGTAAATGAAGCAGCTGTGCGGCTTGCATCGTCAGGCCTTGTCACCCGGCCGGTGGATTTTCTGCCGCAAAGGAATTGGTGCTAGCGGATGCTGCGCATGGCCGTCATGATGGTGATGACCGCCATAGGCGCCCGATTCCGGTTCGAAGGGCGCCTGTTCATCGGTCACGCTAGCCCCCAGGCCAATGAGCATGTCTTTCAACACCGGGTCGCGACGTATGCGCAGAAAGCCATCACCGACTTCGGCTTGCGTATGACGATTACCCAAATGGAATGCACAGCGCAGCAGCGCCTGATTGCCATCGCAGGTGACACGGCAGGTCGCTTCGGTCGCTGCCGAGATTTTGATAATGCGGCCATCATCGCCTTTAAGAAGATCGCCATGTCTGAGCACGGTGCCGCGCACCGTGAACACGGCGACTTCTTCACCGGAGAGTAGGGTGGCACGCAGCCGGCTTTTCTCGCGTAACTCGTAAGGCAGAGTGAGTTCGCCATCAATCCGTTCTGCGTGAGAGACTTTGGTGTGCAGTGTCAGCATATTTTTTGCAGATAATTTAAGGAAGCGCTCAAGGAAGCTGTCGTTCATCCATCAGAACAGAAAATAGCGCTGCGCCATTGGCAACACACTAGCCGGCTGGCAGACCAGCAACTGACCATCGGCACGTACTTCATAGGTTTCCGCATCCACTTCCATCTGCGGCACGTAATCGTTGTGAATCATGTTTGATTTTCTGAGGTGGCGCGTGTTTTTGACTGCCGCGACCGGCTTGTTCAGTTTGAGCGTATCGCCGATGCCGGCGTCATAAGCGGCCTGCGACACGAAAGTGAACGAGGTTCGCAGTCCGCCACCGTAAGCACCGAACATCATCCGGTAATGCACTGGCTGTGGCGTGGGTATCGATGCGTTCGGGTCACCCATCTGTGCTGCGGCGATCATGCCGCTTTTCAGAATCA
>CAZXDB010000004.1:0-25182 GCA_964639465.1 uncultured Bifidobacterium sp.
TTACGCGACTGCGAAATACCACGGAAAACATAATCCGACGTCACGCCCAGGTTGTAACTCACCTCGTGATCGGACGTCGCAGCCTCTTCCGCTTGCGCAAAGCTGCCAACAAACGCTGCCGAAATGGCGCTGGCAAGAATCAGTTTTTTCATAGGATTTCCTTTTGATTTTGAAAGTGAATAAATAGCCTGCGAACACAGTCCTTGTTTGCTGAAGGGAACTGAGCAGGATGTGTGCCAGCTCTTTAAGCAGGAATTACTTGTCATTTCGGTTAAATCCGATAGGATCTGGCCTTGTTCCAAGCCGCTTGACCACTATGGTTGCGCACCATGACAGCGCGCACGCCTCAAAATGGTGCAACTTATCCTATCAAAGCCATGACGACACCCCTGAGTTTTCTTTCCGAACTGCAGACACGCATCAACGACGTGCTGCAGCAATCTCCGGCCAAAGATCTGGAGAAAAACATGAAGGCCATGCTCAATCAGGGCTTTTCCCGGCTGGACTTGCTGACCCGGGAAGAATTCGATGTGCAAGCCGAGGTACTCGCCCGCACACGCGCCCGACTGGAAGTCCTGGAAGCGCGCGTGGCCGAACTGGAATCGCGGCAAAAGCCCTGACCCGCAGACTGTGGGTCTGGCCGTATTAAGAAGCCGGGCGCTGGCCGGGATGGAAGCGCCAGCGGTGACGGTCGAAGTGCATCTGGCCAATGGCCTGCCCGCGTTCACCATCGTCGGGCTGGCCGACACCGAGGTGCGCGAGTCGCGCGATCGCGTTCGAGCCGCTTTACATAATGCAGGCTTTGATTTCCCGCCCGGTCATCTGACCGTCAATCTCGCACCGGCTGACTTGCCCAAAGAATCCGGCCGCTTTGATTTGCCGATCGCGCTGGGCATTCTGGCGGCCTCTGGTCAGATACCAGCCACCGAGCTGGATGATTATGAATTTGCGGGCGAGCTGTCGCTCTCGGGCGAATTACGGCCGATACGCGCGGCGCTCGCCATGACCTTTGCGATGCACCGACAGGCGGATGGACGCCGTCGCGCCTTCATCCTGCCGCGCGCCAATGCGGCGGAAGCGGCGCTGGTGCCCGATGCTCCTATTTATCCGGCGGACTCGCTGCTGCAGGTGTGTGCGCATTTCGCAGCCGCTGATGCCAGTGCGCGACTGATACCCGCACGCGCTGAGCCAGAAACTGTCGCCATGAATAGCACGCCGGACTTTGCCGATGTACGCGGCCAGTTGCAGGCCCGACGCGCGATGGAAATTGCGGCGGCCGGTGGTCATAGTGTGCTGATGGTGGGCCCGCCGGGTAGCGGCAAGTCGATGCTGGCCGCGCGTCTGCCCGGCATCTTGCCGCCGATGAGCGACGCCGAGGCACTGGAAACCGCCGCGGTGCAATCGCTGGCCGGCAATTTTTCAATGAGCCGCTGGCGACAAAGGCCTTACCGCTCGCCGCATCACACGGCCTCGGGCATTGCGCTGGTCGGGGGCAGCAGCGTGCCTCGTCCGGGCGAGATCTCGCTGGCCAATCATGGCGTTCTCTTTCTGGATGAATTGCCGGAGTTTGACCGCAAGGTACTCGAGGTCTTGCGCGAGCCGCTGGAGTCCGGCCACATCACGATTTCGCGTGCGGCACGACAGGCGGAATTCCCCTGTCGTTTTCAACTAATCGCTGCCATGAATCCCTGCCCTTGCGGTTTCCTCGGCGATACGACACGCGTCTGTCGCTGCACGCCCGATGGCATTGCGCGATATCAGGGGAAAATTTCCGGACCACTGGCCGACCGAATCGATATGCAGCTCCAGGTCGCTGCACTGAAGACCAGCGAGTTACTGAGTACCGAACCCGGTGAAGCGTCGGCCATGATTGCCCAACGCGTCGCCCGCGCACGTGAACGGCAGCTGTCACGACAGCAAAAAGCCAATGCGCTGCTCAGCGTGCAGGAAGTCGGAGAATGGTGTCAGGCCGACGAAGCAGCTGAAGCCTTGTTACGCACGGCCATCGACCGGCTGCACTGGTCTGCGCGCGCTTATCATCGCGTGCTCCGCCTGGCGCGCACGATTGCCGACCTTGCCAGCGCGCCCACGATCGATGCAAGCCATGTCTCCGAAGCCATTCAGTATCGTCGTGCGCTGAGTGCCAGCACCTCGTGAAATATGACCCGGCTGTTACCATCTGATCCATGAACCCACTCTCTTTTTTTTCGCGACATTCATCACGACACTCACCAGACTCCGGACAGTCCCGGGCTTTCGTACTCGGCGTCCTCTGGATGCTGGTGTTGATGGTGGCCGGATGCAATCCCACGCTGAACTGGCGTGAAGTCCGCAGTAGTGATGGAAGCTACACCGTGCTGCTGCCTGCCAAACCGACGTCCTTTGAACGCTCGGTCGATCTCGATGGCTTGCAGGTCATGATGAATATGACGGCAGCGGAAGCGAATGGCGCAAACTTTGCCGTCGCCACCGCGGTGGTGGCCGATGAATCGCAGCGGGCAAGCGCATTGATGGCGATGCAAACGGCGATGACGCGCAATATTCAGGGCAAAATCACCGAGCAGAAAACGATCACACTGAAGAATGGGACCAGCGTGATTCAGATTCGCGCAACCGGCAAAGCCGCCCGCACAGGCGAACCACTGGTGCTGTTTGCACGCTTTCTGATGCACGAGACACGGGTGTTTCAGGTCATTGCGCTGGGTCCGGAAGACAAGCTCGACGCCGAGACAGCCGATACCTTCCTGAATTCTTTCTCCCTCCATTGACATGAGCGACCCCGTTTACCTGCAGGGCAGGCTGGGCATGCGCGTGGTGATCGTTTTCGCTGCCGCGTACTTTCTGTCCTATGCTTTTCGTGCAATCAATGCGGTGATTGCACCCGCGCTAACGGCTGATCTACAGCTGTCGAATGCGGATCTGGGTTTGTTGTCATCGGCTTATTTTGTGGGTTTCGCCTGCCTGCAATTGCCGCTGGGGGTGTGGCTGGACAAATACGGCCCGCGCCGTACGGAATCTGCTCTGCTGGTTTTCGCTGCGCTGGGCGCTGCGATCTTTGCTTCCAGTAGCACGCTCACGGGTTTGTGGGTAGGTCGCGCGCTGATCGGAATGGGCGTATCTGCCTGCCTGATGGCCCCGCTCAAGGCCTATCGTGTCTGGTATCCCCCCGAGCGGCAGAGTCAGCTGGCCAGCTGGATGCTGGTGTTTGGCACGTGCGGCGCGCTGGCAACGACCGTGCCGGTAGCCATGCTGCTGCCCCTGATCGGCTGGCGCGGTGTGTTCTGGGCAATGGCGGCGCTCATCGTTATTGCCGCTGCACTGGTTTTCTTCCGCGTCCGGCCGGTGGAACGATCGATGGCACAGCAGCAATCCGAGATGAGCCTCACGCCCGAGGCGCCCGGTGGCTACAAAGCGATTTTTACGGACCCCTACTTCCGCCGCATGGCCTGGCTGGGCGGTGTGTATCAGGGCGGGTTCATGGCAATACAAACCTTGTGGGCCGGACCCTGGATGGTCGATGTGCTCGGGCTCTCGGTCGAAGAGGCATCGCAGGTCTTGTTTCTCTTCAATTTATTCCTGATGCTGTCCTACATCGCCTTGTCATGGTGGGCCCCACGTCATGTCGCCTATGGCAACCGGCCGGGCCTGCCCGCGTTGCGGGTAGTAACGATTGGCCTCGCGCTGTCGATGCTGATACAGCTGGCCATGCTGCTCTTTCCGTACCGATGGGCCTGGATATTCTGGGTGTTGTTCGCGCTGGTAGTCACCGTCACGACGCTGGCACAAACCCATGTGAGTCTGTCTTTTGCTTCCTCGCAGGCAGGACGCGCTAACAGCGCGTTCAATCTGACCCTGTTTATCGGCGCCTTTGGTTTGCAGTGGGGCATGGGCTTGCTGATTGATGTCTTTGTCTCGTATGGCTGGTCACAGTCGTCGGCCATGCGAATGGCCTGGGCTGTCTATCTGCTGATTCAGCTGGGCGCGCTGGTATCGTTCATTGGATCTCGATCTCGGGTCGCACCGTTTGCCGAAAAACCCGTGGCACCCTGATTAAAGTTAAGGTGGATGCATTAATTAACCAGCGAAGGATATTTCCATCATGTTGATCACATTCACTTCCAAGTCAGCCGCCGACGTGCTGATGTATGAAACGCATGCGAAGCCACTTTTGGATTTGCTGGGCAAAGACACGCAACGCGGTGTCATCACGGCCGAGGAAACGAGCGATGCCATCGCACGGATCGAGTCGGCGATTGCTGCGAGCAAACAAGCCCCAGGCGCGATGCCTCATGGCCCTGTATCCGATGTATCCGCAGATGACGAGGACAACGCGCTGGCAGAGCGCAGCGTGAGCTTCGCAGCACGTGCCTTCCCGCTGCTGGAAATGTTGCGTGCTGCCCAACGGCAGCAGCAATTCGTGATGTGGGGCGTTTGATTGAAATTACCGCAAGAGTCGCTGGCCTTTGCGCTGACCGGTGCCGCAAAAGCGCTGGCACGAGTTGATGCGGGCAATGCGCTACCGCGCGCGTTGTCACTGACATTTGAAGCGATGCGCGCCACCGGCGCTGCGCGCGGTGCGATTCAGGATCTCAGTTATCGCAGTATGCGTCACTGGGGCAGGGGTCGCGCTCTGCTGGCGCTGCTGGCCGACAAACCCGTTGAGCAAGCCGAGCTGCGCAGTCTGCTCTGCTGCGCTCTGGCACTGCTGTCGGAAAACGAACCGGCTTACAGCGAACACACACTGGTGGATCAGGCGGTGACTGCCTGCGGCGCTGATCGTGACCTGGGCAAAGCCAAAGGACTGGTGAATGCGGTGTTGCGGCGCTACACGCGCGAGCGCGATCGATTGCTGCAGCAATTGCAAAACGATCCAACCGCACAGTGGAATTATCCACTCTGGTGGATAGCGAAGGCACAGAAGGCATGGCCTGCACAGTGGGAGTCCCTGCTGGCCGCGGGCAACGCGCAGGCACCGTTGACCCTACGGGTCAATCGTCGCAAGACAACTCTGACGGACTATCTGGCGCTACTCACATCACAGAGCATGGCGGGTGATGTGATAGGCCCATCGGCAGTCCGGTTGAAACGTCCGATGCCCGTCCTCGAGATACCGGGTTTTGCACAAGGACTGGTCTCGGTGCAGGATGCTGGCGCGCAAATGGCCGCCCCGCTACTGGATGCAACATCCGGCATGCGGGTATTGGATGCCTGTGCCGCGCCCGGTGGCAAGAGTGGACACCTGCTGGAGCTGGCGGATATCGATCTGACGGCGATCGATCAGGATGCGGAGCGACTCGAACGCGTGGCGCAAAATCTTGAGCGACTGGACTTATCGGCCACCTTGCAGTGTGCCGATGCCAGCCAGCGTGATTGGTGGGATGGTCGCTTGTTTGATCGCATCCTCGCAGATGTGCCGTGTACCGCCTCGGGCATCGTCAGGCGTCATCCGGACATTCGCTGGTTGCGGCGGCCGGAAGATTCGCGACAGCTTGCTGCGCACTCGGCTGCGATACTCGACAATCTGTGGAGCATGCTACAACCCGGCGGGACACTGCTGCTGGTGACCTGCTCGGTATGGCCCGAGGAATCTGCGGAACAGGCAAGGCGCATGACGGAACGTCATCAGGCCATCGCACTGGCTTCGGCAGGACAACTACTGCCTGCGGCCGAGAGCGACCGAGACCATGACGGACTGTTCTACGCGCTACTCCAAAAGCCCTCAGTTTGATACCATCTCATCAAATTTTTCTGTGGGGCATTGCTCCGCTTGCCTCCGTGATTCATCGCCTCTTACTTAGCTTTTGCCTAACATCGCTGGTGCTGCTGTCACCGGTGAAAGCCCATGCGGGCGAGGGCATTGAGCTTATCGATGCCAACATCGAGGCGAGCGACGAGGGTTATCGGTTGGCCTCGAGCTTTTCATTCGAACTGTCACGCACCCTCGAAGAAGCGCTGATGCGCGGCGTGCCCTTGTATTTCACGCTGCAGGTGCAGGTGTCGCGGCCGCGCTGGTACTGGTTTGATGAAGTGGCTATCAAATCGACCCGTACTTTCAGGCTCTCCTACAATTTGCTCACCGAGCGATATCGCGCGTCGATTGATGGCAATCTTCACCGCAATTTCGCTCGCCTAGATGACATGCTGGCGCTGCTGCGCAGACCCGGCCGATGGGTAATCGCCGACAATAACGCACTCCAACGCGATGCGGTCTACAACGTCTCGGTTCAGTTCGGGCTCGATATCGGGCAACTGCCCAAACCCATTCAGGTCAGTGCGTTCAGCAATAATGAATGGCGACTGTCGTCGGGCTGGTCACAGTTCAACTACAAGGCTGAGAGCAAGTGAAGCGCGCACTCCGCTACCTGCTGTTTGCCGCAGCAGCGACCGTGGGCGTCTTGTTATTTCTGCTCGCCGCTGCCAGTGAAAACGCGCAGTTGTTCGAGGATTATTACTCGTGGATCTTTGGCGCGAATCTGACCGTCGGCACCGCGCTGTTTGTGCTGGTGTCCTTTCTGCTCGCCCGGCTTTACAGCCGCTATCGTCGCGGTCGCTTCGGTTCGAAGCTGATGACGCGACTGGTGCTGCTATTTACGGTGATGGGTATTGTGCCCGGCATCATCATTTACATGGTGTCGGTCCAGTTCGTTTCGCGCTCGATCGAATCCTGGTTCAACGTCGAGGTCGAATCCGCGCTGGAGTCCGGGGTAAAGCTTAGTCGGGGCGCACTGGAGGCGTCGCTCGGTGATTTGCGTGCACGCTCGCGCCGGGTGGCATCCGAGCTGTCGGATATGTCGGACGCGACGCTGGTGACACAGCTGTCAAAAATCGCTGAACGCGAACAACTGCAGGATGTACTGGTGGTATCCGAAAACGGCCGCCTGATTGCAACCGCAGGTGGCAAACTCACGCGTCTGGCGCCCGAGTTACCGTCGCAAGCGATGATCACACGTGCAAAAACCTTTGATGGTTTCGGTGTGATCGAAGGCGAATCTGGCACCGGACCTGCGACGACCAGCGATCTCCGGCTGCGGGTCGTGGTGGTCATCCTGGGTGACGGATCTCTGATATCGCTGGGTAGCGGCCTGCGCTATCTGCAAGTCTTGCAGCCGGTGCCCGAACAACTGGCGGCGAATGCCGAGGCCCTTCGGAATGCTTACAGCAGCTATCAGGAACGCGCGCTGGCACGTGATGGTCTGCGCCGCTTCTATCTGATCACGCTCACGCTGGTGCTGCTGCTTGCGGTGTTTGCTGCAATGGTCAGCGCCTTTCTGCTAGCCACGGATCTTGCACAACCTCTGTTGCTGCTGGCCGAGGGCACGAAAGCGGTCGCCGAGGGTAATCTCTCGCCGCGGCCCATCGTGGCGACCTCGGATGAGCTGGGTACGCTGACGCAATCATTCAACACGATGACCCTGCAGCTGGCTGATGCACGCGAGGCGGTGGAACGCAACCGGCAGGCGCTGGAAGATGCCAAGGCCTATCTGGAGTCGGTGCTGGCCAATATGTCGGCGGGGGTGTTGGTTCTTGATGACCAGCTTCGGCTTGTCACCTTCAACGCGTCGGCAAGCCGTATTTTGCATCACGATCTGACACCGTTTCAAGGCTGCGCGTTTGCCTCGGTTTCCAGCGTAGTGGCGTTCAGCCAGCCGGTCATCGATGCATTCTCCAACCAAAATGCGCAGGCTGCGGGCGAGAGCGCCGAGGCAGCCACGCCGTACTGGCAACAGCAGATTGAGATACCGCGCCGCATGTTTGGCGAAGATGGCGATGGCGAGATTATCCTTCTGGCGCGCGGCGGTCGTTTGCCCGTGGGCTCCGGCTCCGGCTATGTGGTGGTGTTTGATGATATTTCCGATCTGATTTCAGGACAGCGCTCCATTGCCTGGGCAGAGGTGGCGCGCCGCCTAGCCCATGAAATCAAGAATCCGCTGACGCCGATCCAGTTGTCAGCGGAACGGATGATGATGAAACTCCAGACCAAACTGGCGCCGACTGATGCCGCGCTGCTTGAGCGAGGCACTAATACCATCGTAAATCAGGTGTTGGCCATGCAACAGATGGTGGACAATTTCCGGGACTATGCGAAAACCCCGCCGCCACAGCTGCAGTCGCTTGACCTCAATGCACTGATTGAGGAAATTCTTGAGTTGTACCCCGACACCAGCGAGGTTTGCTCCATGCACTCGCAACTCTCTGCAGATTTGCCCAGGGTGCTGGGTGATGCAACTCAATTGCGACAAGTGGTACACAACCTACTCCAAAACGCTCAGGATGCGACAGCCGAAAGCGATGCCACCCGGGACGCTGCCCGAATCGAGGTGATGACGGAAACCGTGCATTACGCCGAAGCCGAGGGCGGCACCCGCACAGCGGTTCGCCTGACCGTCGCGGACAACGGCCCGGGGTTTGATGCGCGGATGCTGGCCCGGGCTTTTGAGCCCTATGCGACATCGAAGCGTCGTGGCACCGGGCTGGGTCTGGCGGTCGTAAAGAAAATAATCGAGGAACACGGCGGGAGAATTGAGGTGCAGAACCGTAAAGACGGCCCGGGTGCCAGGGTACTGATCTTGCTCCTTAAACTTGCCGGGCCGAATGTTTAACTATTTGACATTATTAATTGCAAAAAATACAATTTCTATGCAATGACTCCCTCGCAGCAATATGAAAAGGCAGGCAGATGGCGAATATTCTGGTGGTAGATGATGAAATGGGCATCCGGGAGCTGCTCTCCGAAATCCTGGGTGACGAGGGACACGTCGTGACAACGGCAGAGGATGCCAATCACGCGCGGGAAATCCGGCTCACTGGCGAGCCTGATCTCGTACTGCTGGATATCTGGATGCCCGACACCGACGGCGTGACCCTGCTCAAGGAATGGCAGCGCGACGGCTTACTAACCATGCCCGTCATCATGATGTCCGGACATGCCACCATTGATACGGCGGTTGAAGCCACGCGCATCGGCGCGATGAATTTCCTGGAAAAACCGATCTCTCTGCAAAAACTGCTCAAGACCGTGCAGCAAGGTTTGTCACGCGGCCCCGACCATGCGCGGGGGACGCTGATTGCCCAGGGAATGCGGAGTAACGGACTATCGGAAAAACCCGAACTCGTGTCGATCCCGAACACGCTGAACGGGCACGGAAAAAGTTTCAATGGCACTCTGCAAGCCACATCATTTGGCAACAGCGAGAGCGAGTTTCGCGTCTCGTTTGAATTGCCGCTGCGCGAAGCGCGCGACGCTTTCGAGCGCGCTTACTTCGAGCATCATCTGGTGCGCGAAGGCGGCAGTATGACGCGCGTGGCTGAGCGTACAGGCCTCGAGCGAACCCACTTGTACCGCAAGCTCAAACAGTTAGGCGTTGATTCCGGCAAAGGTCCGAAAAAAGCCAACGGATGATCATCATGACGCTGGTCCATGGCGGCCGCCACCGTGACCGTGAAAAAGCCATTGCCGACCGCGTCAGCGACAGCCGCGCCGGCGCGATCATCGAAGGTCTGCCGGACGGATCAGGTTTGCTGGAAACACTGGCCGCTTCAGGTCAGTTGCAATTGCAGCGAATTGCACCGGGCTGTCCTTGCTGCATGGGCAATCTGACAGTCCGCGTTACGCTGAACCGGATGCTCAAGCAAGTCCCGGCCCAGATTTATCTGGGCATTGCCAATGCGACGCACCTGCCCGCGATTCGTGAATTTTTGCAAGAGCCACAGTACCGGGAGCACCTGATGCTAGGTCCGGAGATGGACTGCAGCTCCTGACGCCCGGATTCTGCCTCCGTGGTGGGCATGAGATTTGCGGCATGGCGCTATTGAAAAAATCACGTCGCAACACCATCTGAGAGGGCAGAAAAATTGATCTTCGGTGCATCAACTCAAGGAGCCCGCATGAACCTGATTTACAACAGCGAGCATTACAGCGTCGTGGAATTTGGCGCGGAAACGGGTATGGAAACGATGCGCTTCGGCGGTTACGAAATTATGGACAAGCCGGCGCGCCGCGAAACCTTTATCGCCGGCCCGATGGCCGAGACCTTCCGTCAGCATGTACGCGAGCTGATCGCCAGCGAACCCAGCGTTGAAGATATTGACGAATTCCTTGGGGGTTACGGGTCCCTGATGGCACAGCCGGTTGTTCTCCATTAAGCTTTTGTAGGGCAGGCTGTATGCTTACATCATATGCACGCCAATTCCCGAACAGTTCAAAGCAATCAGCCCGGTCCGCATGAACAGCTCCGCACCGTTGTCGCACGACACGCGGCAACGGAATTCCGTAAACCGGTCTCCAATGTCAATCTTGCTGCCTTCACCACCAGTATCGCTGCGTGGAGAGCCCAGGGCAGCCCACCGCTGATACTGGATGCCGGTTGCGGCGTGGGCCTGTCCACGCGCAAGCTCGCGCAGATATTTCCTGAGGATTTCGTGATCGGTGTCGATCAGTCAGCCGACCGGCTGGGACGTGAAGTGCGTTGGTCGGGTGCGGTACCGGAGAACTTCATCACGGTACGCGCGGATCTGATCGATTACTGGCGGCTGATGCTCGCTGAGCACATCTACCCGCAACAACACTACCTGCTGTATCCGAATCCCTGGCCAAAGAAATCCCAGCTGGGACGGCGCTGGCACGGCCATGCGATTTTCCCTGTGCTGATGGCGCTGGGCGGGCGTATCGAATGCCGCAGCAACTGGAAAATTTATATCGATGAATTTGCGTCAGCATTGCATCTGCTTAGCGGCATTCATGTTGCCTGCGAAGCTCACCACAGCCTGCCCGACGATGCCCTGACACCGTTCGAAGCAAAATACCTGCGCTCCGGTCACGCACTGTGGCGTTGCAAGACCGAACTGCCGTACCGATCGGCTTCTGCCAGTGCGCTTGTGAATTCGTGATACCGTTGTCCGCCATATCAACGACTTCTAGTTGCGTCCATGTGCCAGTTGCTGGGAATGAATTGCAATGTTCCGACCGACATTGTGTTTAGTTTTACCGGATTTGCGACGCGCGGCGGCCATACCGATGAGCATAAAGATGGCTGGGGTATTGCCTTCTTTGAGGGTGCGGGTGTGCGTCTGTTTGTTGATCACGAGTCGGCGATTGCCTCGCCTGTCGCTGAGCTGATCAAGCGTTATCCGATCAAATCAAAAAACGTGATTTCGCATATCCGCAAAGCGACGCAGGGGCAGGTGGCGCTGGAAAATTGCCATCCTTTTGTCCGCGAGTTATGGGGTCGATACTGGGTGTTTGCCCACAATGGCGATCTGAAAAGGTTTTCTCCCGCTTTGCATGGCGCCTTCCGACCTGTCGGCACCACCGACAGCGAACTAGCTTTCTGTTACCTGCTGCAGTCACTGCACGAACGCTTTGGTGACCGGCTGCCGGCGATGCCGGTGCTGCGCGCAACGATCAGCGAGCTGACGAAGGAAATCGCCGGCCATGGCGTCTTCAATATGATGCTATCGGATGGCTCCGCATTGTTCGCGCATTGTTCAACACGACTGCACTATTTGGTGCGGCAGTATCCGTTCACGCAGGCCCGGTTGTCGGATCAGGATTTGTCGGTTGATTTTTCAGAGGTGACGACGCCGAACGATCGGGTAGCGCTGATCGTCACCGAGCCGCTGACGACCAACGAAATCTGGCAGCCCTTTCAAACCCACGAACTTAAAGTCTTTGTAGATGGTGCGCCGCTGCCCTGATCCCGCAGGGTGCACCCTCCAGATTTACAGATTCGGTGCAAGCCACCGCTGCATCTGCTCGATCGGTACCCCGCGCCGCTGGGCCATGTCACGCAACTGATCCTCGCCGATTTTTCCGACCGTGAAGTACTTGGAATCGGGGTGCGCGAAATAAAAGCCCGAGACGGATGCGCCTGGGAACATTGCATAGGATTCGGTCAGGCTCATGCCGATGTCTTCGGCTTCGAGAATGCGGAACATGTCTGCCTTGACCGTGTGCTCGGGGCAGGCCGGGTAACCCGGCGCGGGCCGAATGCCCTGATAAGCCTCACCGATGAGCGCATTGGTATCCAACTGCTCATCACTGGCATAGGCCCACAGCTCTTTGCGCAAGCGCTCATGCAAATATTCGGCGAACGCTTCGGCAAACCGATCGGCCAGTGCCTTGAGCATGATGGATGAATAATCATCATTGGCCTCTTCAAAGCGCTTCTCGTGCTTTTCGATTCCGATACCTGAGGTGACAGCAAACATCCCCACATAATCCGTGATGCCAGACGACTTGGGCGCGACAAAGTCGGCCAGACACTGATTGGGGCGAGCGACGCCATCAATGACCGGCTTTTCATTTTGCTGCCGCAGTCCGTAGTAGGTGAAGGCGATTTCACTGCGTGTCTCGTCAGTGTAAATCTCGATGTCATCATCATTGACGCTATTGGCCGGCAAAATTGCCAGTACGCCATTAGCGGTCAGCCAGCGACCGTCGATGATTTTCTTCAGCATCGACTGCGCTTCGCGATAGACGTTGCTCGCCGATTCACCGACCACCGAATCTGTCAGGATCGCGGGAAAAGGTCCCGCCAAATCCCAGGTCTGGAAAAACGGGCCCCAGTCAATGTAGTTGGCGAGCGTGGCAAGATCGACATTACGGAAATGGCGCCGACCAATGAAACGCGGCTTGCGAGGTGCGTGCATTCCCTCAAATGACACTTGCATTTTATTTTTGCGCGCCGCCTCCAGCGTGAGCATGGGCAAAGCCTTTTTGCCTGCATGCTGCACACGGATGCGCTCGTAATCGGTCGCGATTTCGTCCAGATATTGTTCACGCGACTCAGGCGTTAGCAGCGACTGCGCGACCGATACGGAACGTGATGCGTCCGGCACATACACCACCGGGCCTTCATAGTTTGGCGCAATCTTCACGGCCGTATGCGCGCGACTGGTGGTGGCTCCGCCAATCAGCAGCGGAATCTTCAGCATGCGGAAGTGCGGGTCACGCTGCATTTCTTTGGCCACATGCGCCATCTCTTCAAGCGATGGCGTAATCAGTCCGGACAGACCGATGATGTCCGCATTCTCGGCTTTGGCTTTGGCCAGAATTTCGGAGCAGGGCACCATGACGCCCATGTTCACAACTTCGAAGTTATTACATTGCAGGACCACCGATACAATGTTCTTGCCAATGTCGTGGACATCGCCCTTGACCGTGGCGATGACGATCTTGCCCTTGGGTTTGGCCGCCACACCAGTTCGCTTTTCCTCTGCCAGCTTTTCTTCTTCGATGTAGGGCACCAGATGGGCGACCGCCTGCTTCATCACGCGCGCAGATTTTACGACCTGCGGCAGAAACATTTTGCCCTGACCAAACAAATCGCCGACGATATTCATGCCATCCATCAGCGGACCTTCGATCACATGAATCGGACGTCCGCCATCGCGTTCGACCTGCGCGCGTGCTTCCTCGGTGTCTTCGACGATCCACTGCGTGATGCCGTGAATCAGCGCGTGGGAGAGGCGCTTTTCAACCGGCGCATCGCGCCAGACAAGATTCTGTTCTTCTTTTTTGTCACCCGCCTTGAGCGTCGCCGCCAGCTCGATCATGCGTTCGGTTGCATCCGGCCGGCGATTGAGCACCACGTCTTCGGCACATTCGCGCAGTTCGGGCGAGAGATCGTCATACACACCGATCATGCCAGCATTGACAATACCCATGGTCATGCCAGCGCGAATCGCGTGATACAAAAAGACGGTGTGAATCGCTTCACGCGCCGGATCATTGCCGCGGAAAGAGAAGCTCACATTCGACACACCACCGCTGACTTTGGCGTGCGGTAGGTTGTCGCGTATCCAGCGCGTGGCCTCAATGAAATCGACCGCGTAGTTGTTGTGCTCTTCAATGCCGGTGGCAACCGCAAAAATATTCGGATCGAAAATGATGTCTTCAGGCGGAAACCCGATTTTGTCGACCAGCAGACGGTAGGCGCGCTCGCAAATTTCCGTCTTGCGCGCAAAGGTGTCGGCCTGCCCCTGCTCATCAAACGCCATCACGATCACGGCCGCGCCATAGCGGCGGCAGAGCGTGGCCTGCCGTAGAAATTCTTCCTCGCCTTCTTTCATCGAGATGGAGTTGACGATGGCCTTGCCTTGCACGCATTTGAGTCCCGCTTCAATGACCGACCATTTCGATGAATCAATCATGAGGGGCACGCGCGCAATGTCAGGCTCTGCAGCGATCAGATTCAGAAAGCGCGACATCGCAGCGACCGAATCCAGCATCGCCTCATCCATGTTGACGTCAATGATCTGCGCACCGTTTTCGACTTGCTGACGTGCGACCGCCAGCGCTTCCTCATATTGCTCGTTGAGGATCATGCGCGCGAACGCCTTCGAGCCGGTGACATTGGTACGCTCGCCGACGTTAACGAACAGCGAATCTTCATCGATCACATAAGGCTCGAGACCCGAGAGCCGCATCTGATGCAGGTGAGTGGGTATCTTGCGCGGTGCGATCGTTTTGACCGTGTCGGCAATGGCGCGAATATGTTCCGGCGTGGTGCCACAGCAGCCACCGGCGATATTCACAAAACCACTGTCGGCAAAATCTTTGAGCAACGACGAAGTGACATCCGGCGTCTCATCAAAGCCGGTGTCGGACATCGGGTTGGGCAGACCCGCATTCGGATAAATACAGACAAAGGTCTCGGCAATTTTTGACAGCTCTTCTGCATAGGGGCGCATCAGGGCGGCGCCGAGCGCACAGTTGAGGCCAATGGTCAACGGTTTCGCATGCCGCACCGAATTCCAGAAGGCAGTCACGGTTTGTCCGGAAAGCACACGACCGGATGCATCAGTCACCGTGCCCGAAATCATGATCGGTAGACGCTGCCCGCTCTCTTCAAAGAACTGATCGATGGCAAACAGCGCCGCTTTGCAGTTGAGCGTATCGAAAACAGTCTCGACCAGCAGCACATCGGCGCCGCCTTCGACCAGTGCGCGCGTTTGTTGCAGGTAGGCGGCGACCAGTTGATCGAAAGTCACATTACGCGCGCCGGGGTCATTGACATCGGGCGAGATCGAGGCGGTTTTTGGCGTCGGCCCAAGCGCGCCGGCGACGAAGCGCGGTTTGTCAGGAGTTGAATATTTGTCGCAAGCAGCACGTGCGATACGTGCGGCCTGCACGTTCATCTCGTAGACGAGATGCGCCATGTGGTAATCATCCTGCGCAATACTGGTCGAACCAAAGGTATTGGTTTCGATCAGATCAGCACCGGCGGCCAGATATTGCTCATGAATTTCCTGAATGATCTGGGGCTGCGTCAGGGTCAGTAATTCATTGTTACCTTTGACGAAAACTTCTTTGCCCGGCACAGAAAAATCGGCAAAGCGGGTTCCCCGGTAATCCTCCTCACTCAGCTTGTAGCGCTGAATCATGGTGCCCATGGCACCATCGAGAATCAGAATGCGCTGCGCCAGCAGTGATCGCAGCTGGGCTTCGGCAGAAGAAATGGCGTCGCGTTTCATTGAATGCAGTGTTGTCCGAATACGGTGTTGTCTTTGGATGCGCCCATAAAAAAACCCGGCTTGCAAAGCGAAGCCGGGTGCGCGTTCCGCTTTAGCAGTATTTGTGCTGGGACTTGAACCCCGGCGCCCGCAAGCTGGTTTTGACTGAATTCATCAAATCGGCGCCCCCGAATTATAACGGTAATAACGGCAACAACGGGAAGCACAGAGCACTCAGCCTGTGATCTCGAAGCGCTGGCCGGCGGCCATCGGAAAACCCTGCAGAAAAGCACCGGCTGCAAGTCGCTTGCCACCGGGTTTTTGTAATTCGGTGAAGGTCAGCGCGCCTTCGCCGCAAGCAACCGTCACGCCCAAAGGATCGGCGCTGAGCACTTCACCGGGCTGGCCGGTTGCTGCCGACAGCCGTGCGGCGCTAACCTTGATGGCGACATCGCCGATCTGGGCGACTGCGCCGGGAAACGGATGAAACGCACGGATGCGACGCTCCAGCATCAGCGCCGGCTCGCGAAAATCAAGCACAGCTTCCTGTTTGGATATTTTGGCCGCGTAGCAGACACCGGCCTCGGGCTGTGGCGTCGCGGGCAGGGCGTGACCTTGCGCCAGCTGCACGAGCGCATCGACGATCATGCGTGCACCCAGCGCAGCCAGCCGGTCATGCAGCGATGGCGTGGTGTCATTGGGCAAGATCGCCTCGCTGGTCATGGCGATCATCGCGCCGGTATCGAGACCTTCATCCATTTGCATCAGGGTGATGCCGGTTTCGGTATCGCCCGCCTCAATGGCACGATGAATCGGTGCAGCACCGCGCCAGCGGGGCAGCAAGGACGCATGAATGTTAATACAACCAAGACGCGGTATCTGCAACACAGGGGCCGGGAGGATTAACCCGTACGCGGCCACCACCATGACATCATGCGGGGTAGTGCGCAGTAGTGCCTGCGCCTGCGCTGCCACCTCGGGGTGCTTGCCATCGGTTTTGAGTGACACCGGTTGCGCAACCGGAATTCCGTGTTCTAGCGCGTACTGTTTGACCGGTGAGGCTTGCAACTGCATGCCGCGACCGGCCGGGCGATCCGGTTGGGTCAGCACCAAGGGCAATTCGAAGCCCGCCTGATGCAAGGCAGCCAGCGCGGCCGCAGCGAACTCGGGCGTGCCGGCGAAAATGACTTTCATTGATCAGCGTGCCGCAACGGACTGGTGTTCTTTTTTGAGCTCGCGTTCTTCTTTTTGCAGTTTGCTCTTGATGCGATTACGCTTGAGCGGCGACAAATATTCGACAAACACCTTGCCGCGCAAATGATCCATTTCATGCTGAACGCAGACCCCCAGCAAGCCATCCGCGTCGAACTCACTGGCCACGCCATTGATATCCAGCGCACGCACGCGCACCTGCGAAGGACGCTCCACACCATCAAAAATGCCGGGTACTGACAGGCAACCCTCGTCGTAGACTCGCCGCTCTTCGCTGGCCCACAGAATTTCAGGATTGATCAGCACCTGCAACTGATCACGCGTGTCCGACACGTCGAGCACGATCACTTGCTCGTGGACATCGATTTGGGTCGCCGCCAAACCGATCCCCGGCGCTTCGTACATGGTCTCAGCCATGTCAGCGACCAATTGCCTGAGGCGATCATCAAATACCGTCACCGGCTTGGCGATCTTGTGCAAGCGAGTATCGGGGTAACGCAGAATTGTTCGTAGAGGCATACAGCTTTTGCGCAACAAAGGCGAAAAAATCGGTGATTACAAAACAGCAGCGACATATGTTCGTGCAAAATGCGCAACGCATTTTCCAAGAACCGCACTGGCTGCGATGCTTATTAACCAGAGTGAAATTTGATGAAAAAGTTTAGCACAGCTGTCGTGTTGCTCCTGTTGGCGCTCTCATCGCACGCAACGGCCAAAGTGCGTTGCGAGTTTTTACCTACCGCGCCCGATTCACACCAGGTGAAGACGGGCGACACGCTGTGGCAAATTGCCGCGACTTTCCTCGAAAATCCCTGGTGCTGGAGCGAAGTGTGGGAGCTCAACCGTTCGCAGATTCGCGATCCGCACTGGATTTATCCGGGCCAAACCATCTATTTCGATCGCGAACGACGACAGCTGCGCCTGCTTCCCGACGATACCGGCGCCGTGACCCGACGGGCACCGTCGATACGGACCGAAGCCCTCCTCACCACACCCTTGCCCGTTCTGGCTCCGGCACTGGGACAGTGGCTGGGCAAAACCACATTGATCGCTACCGAGGCGCTGGCCAATGCGCCACGAGTAGCAGGATTCAGGGATGGCCGGCGTATGGCGGCCGCCGGGGATACCGTTTTTGTATCCGGGGCGCTGGAGGGTCAGGCCGAGTTTCAGCTCATTCGTCCATTGCAGCAGATTGCCGACCCGGAGACAAAGCAAGCTCTGGCACTGACTGGTCTGCGAGTGGGTACCGTGTCCCTGGAAAAAACGGGCGCGGAAACGATGCATCAATTCCGGGTGCGCTCGTCGGACACTGAAATTCGGACCGGGGATCGCCTCATTCCGTGGACAAAGCTCATGCCACTGCCATGGCTGCCTCATCCGGCCGCTGCAGCGGTCACCGGACGCGTCGCCGCAGTGCTGCGGGGCGCTAGCTGGGCGAGCCTGAACGATATTGTCGCTATCAATCGCGGTTCGCAGCACGGGCTGGATGCTGGCAGTGTCATCGCCGTCATCCGGCACGTTAGAATCGCGGCCAATGACAGTCACGCTATCTCAGGCTCGTTTTCCCCGGAGGAGGTTGCCGCCCTGCTGGTATTTGATGTCGCCGACAAGGCAGCGCTGGCCGTTGTCATGCGCGCGAGCGACACCTTCACCATCGGGGATGCCATCGAGTCCGTGGACAGGAATGCACAATGAACGACACTGACGATCTCGCTGCCTGGGTCCGGCTGATGGACACAGAAGGTGTCGGTCCGCAAACTGCGCGCGAGTTACTGGGGCGTTTTGGCATGCCCTCAGAAATTTTCGGGGCCGGTTTTTCGGCATTACAAAAATGTGTGCCTGAAAAAGTCGCCTATGCACTCTGCTCACCCGTCTCCGATGAACTGCAGGCCCGAATCGACAGGACGTTGACTTGGGCCGCTCAGCCACACAATCATGTACTGACGCTGGCCGACGATGATTACCCGCAATCGCTACTGACGATTGCCGATCCGCCCCCGCTACTTTATGCGAAAGGCAGGCTCGCTTTACTAACACGTCCGGCGATTGCCATCGTGGGCAGTCGCAACGCGACGAAGCAGGGTATGGAAAATGCGGAACGCTTCGCTCAGGCATTAAGTGCCGCCGGGCTGACCGTGATTTCGGGAATGGCGCTGGGTATTGACGCCTCAGCGCACCAAGGTGCATTGCTCCACGCTGCTGCAGCGCGCGGCACTGGCTCTACCGTAGCCGTCACCGGTACCGGTCTTGATCTGGTCTATCCGGCGCGCCACCGCGATCTTGCGCACAAAATTGCCGATGCAGGCTGTCTGCTCAGCGAATATCCACTGGGCACGCCCGCCATCGCATCAAATTTTCCGCGCCGCAACCGCATCATCAGCGGCCTGTCGTTGGGTGTGCTAGTGGTCGAAGCCGCGGCACAATCAGGCTCGCTGATTACCGCACGCAGCGCGCTCGAGCAAGGGCGTGAGGTGTTCGCCATTCCGGGTTCCATCCATTCGCCACTGTCCAAGGGTTGTCATCTACTGATACGGCAGGGCGCGAAACTGGTGGAATCGGCGCAAGACATACTGGAAGAATTGCGCTGGAATTCGGACAGTTCGCCTGTGACGACACCGGTGTCTGCAACGCAAGACGATTCTCTGTGCAACGCTTTGCTGACGGCGGCAGGTTACGATCCGGTATCGGTGGATCAACTGGCAGAAAGATCGAATCTTTCTGCTGCAGAAGTGCAGGCCGGTTTGCTGACACTGGAACTGGATGGGAAAATTGAGTTGCTGCCCGGTGGACAATACCGTCGTCTCGGGAAAATCTGAATCCGTCGATTTATTTGGTTCAGCAACAGATTATTTTCAGAGCGAAGAATTCACACGCGAAATATTCTCTGCAGCAGCGCTAATTAAATAATGCCAGAAACTTTTTTTGGTTCAAAACCGACCGCAATCACCTGATTTTTTCTACACACCCAAAAACACCGATTTTTTGATCAGGCGCCTAAGCTCCTGAAATTAAAAGAAAAAACGCCTATTCGGGTGAATATACCCGTAAACAAATAAAATCGTTTCCGAAGTTTTTGGCCGCTGCGCTTGTGCCGACTGCCGTATGAGGCTACATTACAAACATGTTTGAGGTGCTCGTTTACCTTTACGAAACTTATTACCGACCCGATGCGTGCCCGGATTCAGCGGCGCTCGCAAAAAAATTGTCGGCAGTGGGTTTCGAAGAAGAAGAAATTTCCAGCGCACTGGGCTGGCTGACCGATCTCGCGGAAACTACCAACGAGATGTTCAGTCAGCAGGCGCGCCAGACGGCGTTTTCTTTCGGCTTTCGCGTTTACGCAGAGCAGGAGTATGAAGCGCTGGGTACAGCCGCCATAGGATTCATTGAATTTCTGGAGTCGGCTGAAGTCATCAACGCCATTCAGCGTGAAATCGTGATCGAGCGCGCCTGCGCGATCAACGAGTCTCCTGTCCAGCTGGACAAGCTCAAAGTCATCGTCTTAATGGTGCTCTGGAGTCAGGGCAAGGAGCCCGACGGGCTCATTCTTGACGAGCTCTTCATTGACGATGAAGATGCCGGGGCCCCGGTCTATCATTGATCCCGGTCGCATTCCCGACCCTGGGCCTGACAGGCCCTTCTTGCGAATTCCCGGATAACCCGCTTATCATTGGCCGCATTTAGCCAATAATTGCCAAAATATCAGCGATTTTCCAGCAATTATCAGGCGCCGAACCCTTCAGCATGGACCTAACCTGGCAAAGTTGTCAGGTCGACATGCCTGTTTACCGGACTAATTATGACCAAAACCCTCATCATCGCCGAGAAGCCCTCTGTTGCGAATGACATCGCGAAGAGTCTCGGGGGCTTTACCAAGCACGATGAGTATTTCGAGTCGGACGACTACGTACTGTCTTCGGCGGTCGGCCACTTGGTCGAAATCGCGGCGCCCGAAGAACACGACGTCAAACGCGGAAAATGGTCTTTTGCCAACCTGCCGATGATCCCGCCGTATTTCGCGCTCAATCCGATTCAGAAAACCGAGTCGCGACTGAAATTACTGAATAAACTCCTCAAGCGCAAAGATGTGGGGGCCGTGATCAATGCCTGTGACGCGGGCCGCGAGGGTGAGCTGATCTTCCGTCTGATCATGCAGTACGCAAAAGCCAAGCAGCCCATCAAGCGCTTGTGGTTACAGTCGATGACGCAGGGCGCGATACGCGATGCTTTCCGTCAGTTGCGCGATGATACGGAAATGATGCCTCTGGCCGATGCGGCGCGGTGCCGCAGCGAAGCGGACTGGCTGATCGGCATTAACGGCACCCGCGCGATGACCGCTTTCAATTCCAAGGAAGGCGGCTTTTACCTGACCACGGTCGGTCGTGTGCAAACCCCGACGTTGTCCATCGTTGTCGAACGTGAAGAAAAAATCAAACGGTTCGTGCCGCGCGATTACTGGGAAGTGCGCGCCGAATTCATTTGCGCGGCAGGCATCTATGAAGGCCGCTGGCTGGACACGCAGTTCAAGAAGGATGAAACCGATCCCGAAAAACGTGCGGAGCGACTGTGGAGCAAAGCGGCGGCTGAATCCATCGTTGCCGCCTGCCGCGGCAAGACCGGTGCAGTCACCGAAGAATCCCGGCCCAGCACATCAATGGCGCCGGCGCTGTTCGATCTGACCAGCCTCCAGCGAGAAGCAAATGCCCGGTTTGGTTTTTCAGCAAAAAATACGCTCGGCCTGGCCCAGGCACTGTACGAGCGTCACAAGGTACTGACCTATCCGCGTACGGATTCACGGCATTTGCCGGAAGATTATTTGCCGACGGTTACCGAGACGCTTGAGACGCTCAGCGAAAGTAATAATTACTATCCGTTTGCAGCTCAGATTCTCAATAGCAAATGGGTCAAGCCAAACAAACGTATTTTCGATAATACGAAGATCAGCGATCACTTTGCGATCATTCCGACCACGCAAGCGCCGAAAAATCTGTCCGAGCCTGAACAAAAGCTGTATGACCTCGTCCCCCGCCGTTTCATGGCGGTTTTCTTTCCGGCGGCGGAATACCTGATCACCACACGCTTCACTGAAGTGTCAGGTCACCAGTTCAAGACGGAAGGCAAAATCCTGACCAATCCTGGCTGGCTGACCGTGTACGGCAAAGAAGCCATTGAGCCCGCGAAGGATGCAAAAGACGGCGAAACCACCGGCACGCTGGTGCCTGTGGCCAAAGACGAGAAAGTCAAATCCGACAAAGTTGAACCACACAGCATGGTGACCAAGCCACCGGCACGCTATTCGGAAGCAACCCTGCTGTCGGCGATGGAAGGTGCGGGCAAACTGGTTGACGATGAAGACTTGCGCGATGCGATGGCAGGCAAAGGCCTCGGTACGCCAGCAACCCGTGCCGCGATCATTGAAGGCCTGCTGAATGAAAAATATCTGGTGCGCGAAGCGCGGGAATTGATCCCGACCGCCAAAGCCTTTCAGCTGATGACCTTGCTGCGCGGTCTGGGTGTGTCCGAGCTGACTGCGCCCGAATTGACAGGCGGTTGGGAATTCAAGCTGGCGCAAATGGAACGCGGCAAGATCAGCCGTGAAGAGTTCATGCGCGAAATCGCGCAAATGACGCAGATCATCGTCAAGCGCGCCAAGGAATACGACAACGACACCATCCCCGGCGACTATGCAACGCTAAAGACGTCTTGTCCAAATTGCGGCAGTGTGGTTAAAGAAAATTATCGTCGCTTCGCATGCACGAAATGCGAATTCTCGATCAGCAAAATACCCGGCGGCCGTCAGTTCGAGGTCGCAGAAGTCGAAGAGCTGCTGACGGAGCGCACCATCGGGCCATTGCAGGGTTTCCGCTCGAAGATGGGACGTCCGTTCGCCGCCATACTCAAAATTTCGCGCGACGAGGAAATCAAGAACTACAAACTCGAATTCGATTTCGGCCAGAGCGGTGCGGATGATGAGAATGCCGAGCCGGTCGATCTCAGTGGACAGACACCGCTGGGCGCCTGTCCGAAATGTGGTGGCGGCGTCTTTGAAGTCGGCCTTGCGTACTTCTGCGAAAAAACGCTCGCTAAACCCAAAGCCTGTGATTTCCGTAGCGGTCGCATCATCCTTCAGCAGGAAATCCTGCCCGAGCAGATGGTCAAGCTGCTCACTGAAGGACGTACCGATCTGCTCCCGGGTTTTGTTTCGCAACGCACGCGCCGGCCTTTCAAGGCCTATCTGGCCAAAGGCAAAGATGGCAAAGTGAGTTTCGAATTCGAACCGCGCAAAGGCAAGGCGGGCGCGAAGGATGAGGCGGAACAGGAAGACGGCACAGCACCTGCGAAAAAAGCAGCGAAAAAAGTCGCTGCGAAAGCTCCTTCAAAAGCCGCGCCCGTGAAAGTCGCTGCCAAAAAAGCTGTCGCTAAAAAAGCGGTCTCAAAAAAGACCGTGGCCAAAAAAGCGGTGGCAAAGAAAGCAGTCGCCAAAAAAGCTGTTGCTAAAAAATCTACCGCAAAAAAAGCCGCCTGAGTTTTTCAAAATCCGTAGCTGACTCGCATCACGCAAGGCCCCGTGCCTTGCGTGAACTCAACGCCTCCTGCGCTATCCCGAACTTTTCGCATCACTTCCACTTCTACTGACGGCATGTTTATGCAGTCTTTCGGTACGTTGCATTTTTACGTACTGCCTTTTTATTTTTGCGGGAGTGATTTATGACCAAATGGATTATGCCGATTGCCTGCGCCGTATTACTGAGTGCATGTGCGGGAGTGACCGGCGGCGGTTCAGGTGAAGGGAAAGAGAGTAGCCCGGATACAGGCACCAGCGGCAGCTCGGGTACTTCGGGCAGCAGCACAGGCAGCATGCCCTCCGATTCCGGTAGCGGCAGTTCAATGGGCGGCTCATCCGGCGGCGCAAGTGGCACCAATGGCAGCGGATCGTCATCGGGCACTCCGGGCAGCGGCATGGGTGGCACAGGCACGGACACACCAATCACCACCAGCCCCACACCGGCCACGACACCCGGACCGACCACCAGTCCCAGCACAGGCCAGTAAACCGCCTTCAGCGCAGATGCTGTGGATGCAGGCCCTGCATTAAGGCCCATCCGATGTATGCGCTACACTGTCGGGCAGCTTTGCTATCGCTGCCCGACATGTTCAACTCGTCTTCCGCCCCAAAACTGTCGACCGTATTAATCGCCAGTGGCGTCATTCTGTCTTTAGCCATGGGCGTTCGCCATGGGTTTGGTTTCTGGCTGCAGCCGATATCGCTGCAGCATGCGTGGACACGCGAAACCTTTTCGCTCGCGATGGCGGCTCAGAATCTGATGTGGGGGGTATTCGGTCCACTCGCAGGTATCGCGGCCGACCGGATGGGTGCAGCTCGCGTGGTGATCTTCGGCGCGCTCTTGTACATGTCCGGACTGCTGTGGATGGCATTCGTCGATCAGGCTGGCCTGTTCATCATCGGCTCGGGCGTACTGCTCGGCGGCGCGCTGTCCTGCACTGCATTTGGCGCTCTCTCAGGGATTGTCGGACGCGCGACATCGCCGGCAAAACGCTCATGGGCATTCGGCATCCTCGGTGCTGCAGGATCATTTGGTCAATTTGCGATGGTGCCGGTAGAGCAGCAATTGATCGCTGCGACCGATTGGCAGCAGGCACTCTTGATACTGGCTGCGTTGATTGGGCTGGTGATGATGCCACTGGCGTGCTTGTTACGCGAACCGTCAGCCTCAGCAGCCGCGCCAGGACCGCAGCAAAGTATTCTTGAAGCGACGCGCGAAGCCTTTACCTACCGGCCTTTCCAGTTGCTGATATGTGGCTATTTTGTCTGCGGTTTTCAGGTGGTTTTCATTGGCATGCACCTGCCCGCTTATCTGCGCGACAAGGGCATTAATGATCCGGTGGTTGCTGTCGTCGCGCTCGCGCTGATCGGGCTGTTCAATATCTTTGGCTCTTTTTATGCGGGCAAGCTGGGCGATGTACTGCCCAAGCGCTATCTGTTGTCGGGGATTTATTTCGCGCGCGCCGTGATCATCACGATTTTTCTGCTAGCGCCCTTGTCACCGCTTTCTGTTTATGTGTTCGCGGCGGCGATGGGGCTGTTATGGCTGTCCACGATACCGCTGACGAATGGTGTAATCGCCGGCATTTTCGGTATGCGCTATCTGTCGATGCTCTCGGGCTTTGTTTTCTTTTCACACCAGATCGGCAGCTTCCTCGGCGTGTGGCTGGGAGGCTATCTTCATACGCTGGAAGGCAACTACAACACGGTGTGGATAATCACAATTGCGCTGGGTATTTTTGCCGGACTGGTGAACCTGCCAATCCGGGAAGGCGCCATTGTGCGCGAAGCGTCGGTGGCAGCATGATGCGGTGGTACCGCACCCGCCTCTTGCTGCTGTTGCTTGGCGCTGCTTTGGTAGCGTTGATTTTTTCTGCTTATCTGCAGCCAGCATTCATGCTCGATCTCGCCAACCGTTTGTTCCTTTGCATGTGATCTTTAGCGTGTGATCTTTT
>CAZXDB010000004.1:25282-95720 GCA_964639465.1 uncultured Bifidobacterium sp.
TCGATCTCGCCAACCGTTTGTTCCTTTGCATGTGATCTTTAGCGTGTGATCTTTTTTGTCTGATGCGATGAATTCCTACGACACCCTTTCCCGTGCCGCCGTGCAGTCACTGGTCGCCTCGCGCATACGGGAAGTGGCGAATGCCGGCATGGGACGCGCCGATGTACTGCCATTCTGGTTCGGCGAACCCGATGAAGTCACGCCGGATTTTATTCGCGAAGCGGCCAAGTCGGCGCTGGATGCGGGCGACACGTTTTATACCCACAACCTCGGGCTACCTGAGCTGCGTGAAGCGCTGGCGCGCTATTCGACAGACTTGCATCAGCCGGTCAGCGCGGAACATATCGCCGTCACGTCTTCCGGCGTGTCTGCGCTGATGCTGGTGGCGCAACTGCTACTCAATCCCGGCGATCGCGTCGTGATCGTTACACCGCTGTGGCCGAACCTGATCGAAATACCGAAGATACTGGGCGCCGAAGTCATTTCGGTGCCCTTGCGGCTGTCGACCCACCGCGCCGACCCGCTCTGGGAGCTGGACCTTGATCGACTGCTGGATGCACTGACGCCGGACACCAAGGCGCTGCTCATTAACTCGCCCAACAATCCCACCGGCTGGACCATGCCCAGAGCGCAGCAGCAAATCGTGCTCGATCATTGCCGCAAGCATGGCATCTGGTTGCTGGCTGATGATGTCTATGAGCGATTGGTCTACGACATACCAGCCGGTACGCGCCTCTGCGCGCCCTCGTTTCTTGATATCGCGGAGATGAATGAGCGGGTGGTGTCAACCAACAGCTTTTCCAAATCCTGGCTGATGACAGGGTGGCGATTGGGCTGGATGCAGGTACCGACGTCGCTGATGCCAGATCTCGGCAAACTGATCGAGTACAACACGTCGTGCGCACCCGGCTTTGTGCAAAAGGCGGGTATCGTCGCTGTTGAGCAGGGCGAGGATATCGTCACGCACTCCATTGCGCGCTATACCAAAGCACGCAATTTCTTGTATGAACAATTGTCGCGTGAAGTTTTTCGCGATGCTGGCGTCATCGCACCGCGTCCTGCAGGTGCGATGTATCTGTTCTTCCGAATCGAAGGTGAAACAGATTCGCTCGCCTTGTGCAAACGACTGGTTGCTGAAGCCGGATTGGGTCTGGCGCCCGGCAGCGCGTTCGGTCCCGAAGGCGAAGGCGCGATACGCTGGTGCTTCGCGAGCGCCATTGAACGTCTTGCACTGGGCGTGCAAAGACTGGAAGATTTCCTCAGCAAACGCTGAGCCCGAAAACAGCCCTGAGGCTACCAGCACGCCCGCAGGCGACTGCGGCATAATAGCTGTCCTTTTGCAGCACCCCGATAACAAGACGCCCCTTTTCAGGAGACCTCATGTCAAAGCGCATCAAGACCGCTATTTCCGGCAGCCTGCCTAAACCTGCCTGGCTGGCTGAGCCTGAAAAACTCTGGGCCCCCTGGCAATTGCAGGGAGAAGCGCTGGCGCAGGCGAAGACGGATGCGATGCGTTTGGCAGTGGATGATCAGCTTCGCTCAGGGATTACCGTGATTGGTGATGGTGAACAGACGCGTCAGCATTTCGTGACTACGTTTATTGATCATTTGAGCGGTGTGGATTTCGTGAATCGCAAAACCGTCCGTATTCGCGATCGCTATGATGCCGAAGTACCGGTGGTGGTCGACAAAGTCGCTCGTACCCGCTCGGTCTTCGTGGAAGACGCGAAGCGACTGCGCGCGCTCACACAGGGTCCGATCAAATTCACGCTGCCCGGCCCGATGACCATGATCGACACGCTGTATGACAACTACTACAAGAGTCGTGAAAAACTGGCTTGGGCTTTTGCCGAGATCCTGAACGAAGAAGCCAAAGAGCTGGCGGCTGTGGGTGTCGATGTCGTGCAGTTCGATGAACCGGCATTCAATGTGTTTTTTGATGAAGTGCGGGACTGGGGCGTTAAAACGCTGGAACGCGCTGCGCTGGGCCTCACCTGTAAATCAGCCGTGCATATTTGCTACGGCTACGGGATTGAAGCGAATATCAAATGGAAACAGGGGCTGGGTGAAGAGTGGCGTCAGTATGAGCATGTCTTCCCGCTGCTGGCGAAGAGCCATATTGATCAAGTCAGTCTGGAATGCCAGAATTCACGCGTGCCAATGGAATTTATCTCCATGCTTACGGGCAAGGACGTGCTGGTCGGCGCGATTGATGTCGGCACTCAGCAAGTAGAAACACCGGAAGCCGTCGCTGATGTCTTGCGTCGCGCCATGCAGTACGCTGACGTTGAACACATTCAGGGCTGCACGAATTGTGGTCTGGTGACTATGCCGCGCGAGGTGGCAACCGCCAAGTTGCGCGCGCTGGCAGCCGGTGCGGATTTGCTGAGCAAGGAATTGGGATTAGACTGAGATTGACGCAGCCTGTGTTGACGCAGTACTTCACTGATAACAGTCACGTGGCTACGCTGTGTGCCAAATGATGAACGGAACAATATCGCGATGGATCTGACGCTGAACGAACTGGAATCTGCCATTAACTACTGGCGCAGGATGCGACCCTCAATGGGTGAGGAGCGCGCCCTGTCGCCCGAAGTCAATGCGCTCGCTGATACTTATGCGCTGATGATTTTTGATCGTGCCCGCACGCGACCTTTGTCTTCGCTGGGTCAAGAAGCACGTTTACTGATCGAGGCCTGGCGCGCAACCGCCGAGGGCAACGCCGCCTGATGCCGCTGTTGTCGGCGTGTGGCTGAGATTATGCTTTTGTCGCCGTCTGACGAGATGTCACTGTTGTCCTGATTTTTCCCCGTCTGATTTTCCTGATTTTCATCATGGTTTGCTGAGGGTGCTTGCAACCATGCATTGAGCAAACGACCGAGCCTTTCCGGCGAAATTCGGTGTGTCGCATCGGTGTTCGCGTACAACCAGTCCGACAGCGCAAGAAATCGCGCGAATGGCGTTTCACCCAGAATGTCTGGCATGACTGCAGCAAAACGACCCGAGTTCGCCACCAGATCCCAATAACGCGCAAACCGCACCAGCCTTTGCATGGTGTTGAAATCAATGCGATCGGTGGCAAGAATCTGATACGGTGGCGCGGGATCAAACACCAGTCCATACGCTTGCGTGTGGCGGATGATCGGTGTGCCGCGCAAACGCTTGAGTATGCCGAACTGAATTTCATGCGGGTCTGCCGCGACCAGCTGATCAAAGCCGTGCGCAAAGCTGTCAATGTCCTCGCCTGGCAAGCCGGCAATCAGATCGACATGCAAATGCGCATGCGTGTCTTGACGCAACCAGCGCAAATTGGCCATGGCTTTTTCATTATGTTGCTTGCGACTGATCGTGGCCTGCACCTCTGGATTGAAACTTTGAATACCTATTTCGAATTGCAATGCACCCGGCGGGAAGCGCCGTAGGCTGTCCTTCAGCGCATCGGGCAAATGGTCGGGCACCAGTTCGAAATGCGCAAAGACCGGATCATCTGGATGGGCCTGTAATTTATCCAGGAAAAATTGCAGAATGCGTAGACTGTTGTTGATATTCAGATTGAACGTGCGATCGACAAATTTGAATACCCGCACACCGCGTGTGTACAGCATGTCGAGTTCACTCAATAAAGCATCGAGAGGGAATGGCCAGGCGGTTTTGTCGAGCGCGGACAAACAAAATTCGCATTTGAACGGACAGCCACGCGACGCTTCGACATACATCGTGCGATGCGCAATATCTTCGGCACTGTAGTGGGCGTACGGAAAAGCAATCTGATCCATCGGCGCCTGTTCGCCTGCATGAATTTTCATCAGGGGCCGGGGGCCAGTCAGGATGTCCGAGCACAGTCGTGGAAACGTCGTGTCACCCCAGCCGGTGACCACGTAATCTGCCAGCGCGATAATGCGCTGATCACCCGTCTCATGCGAGACTTCCGGGCCGCCCAGCACGACCGTGACATCGGGCGCGACGCGTTTTAACAAGGCCACGATGTGCGTGAGTTCGTCAACATTCCAGATGTACACGCCAAAACCGATCAGACGAGGTTGATGGGCAAGCAGCTTTTCCACCACATCGGCAGCGCGAGCACCAATCACGAACTCCTGAATCTGCGTTTGCGATTGCAGTTCGCCCATATTCGCCAGCAAATACCGCAAGCCCAACGAGGCATGGGAGTAGCGCGCATTCAGTGTGGACAATACGATATTCATGCGCGCTGCTCGGCTTCCTGCAACAGTCGCCACATGACTTTACCCGTCGCGGACTTGGGCAGCGCATCGACGAAGGCCACCTGACGTGGCACTTTGTAAGCGGCCATCTGCTCGCGTGCCCACTGAATCAGCGCATCCGTGGTGAGCTGTGCGCCATCGTTGAGCACCACCACTGCTTTGACGGTCTCACCTCGATAATCATCATGCGCGGCAATGATGCAACACTCGCGAATGTCGGGGTGTCGGTACATCATCGCCTCGACCTCAGCCGGCCAGACTTTGTAACCACTGGCATTGATCATGCGCTTAAGTCGGTCGGTAAAAAAGAAAAATCCTTCATCGTCGACATAACCGAGGTCACCAGAGCGGAAAAATCGTTTTCCGTCGATGTCGATAAAAGCTTCTCGGGTTTTCTCGTCATCACCCCAATAGCCCTGAAAAATTTGCGGTCCATGCATGATGATCTCGCCCACTTCGTTGGGCGGCAAAATCGCCTGCGTTTGCGGATCGATGACACGCGAGTCAACCGAAAAAATCGGTATCCCCAAACATTGCTGCTTGAGCTTTTGCAAGGGATTCGAATGGGTGGTCGCAATAGTCTCCGATAGCCCATAGCCTTCCATATATCGCAAGCCGGTCAACTCCAGCAATTTTTGCGCAATCGCAGCGGGCATCGCCGCACCACCGCCGGACACCCGCTTGAGGCTGCTAATGTCATAGTCGTCCAGCCGCGGATTGGAAAGGAAATCGATCATCATCGTCGGAATACTGGTCCAGCTGGTGATCCGGTACTGTGTGATCCAGCGGCCGGCAAGATCGCGATCCCAGCGCGGCATGATGATCAGTGTTGCACCGGTGTAAATGGCCGCATTCATGCTGATCTGCATGCCGGTCACGTGAAACATCGGCAGACACGCCAAGACCTGGTGATCGGGTGAGCCGCCGGCCCAGAGCGCGGCGCTGACCACCGGGAACATCATGTTGCGATGCGTATGCATGCAGCCCTTCGGACGACCCGTGGTCCCTGAAGTGTAGGGCATGCAGGCCAGATCATCCGGGCCCACCTGATGCAATGCGGGCCGCTTCTCAAAAGCGATCGCCTCGTGCCACGGCACGAACGCCGCCTCCGGCAGGGGCAGGCGCGGGGCAGATAACCAGCCGGGCATAGGATCATCGCTGGTGCCGACATAATCTGCATAACAGGCGATGACAGCATGATCGATCAGACCTTCAGCCTGCAATGGCCTGAGTTGCGGCAGCAATTCCTGCGCAGAGAGCACGACACGCGCGCCGCTGTCGGTGACGGTATGGCGCAACTCGTCGGTCAGCAACATCGGATTGACCGGCACAACCACAGCGTCTGCGCGCAGGATCGCGTAGAAACCCATCACGAATTGCGGACAATTCTGCATATGCAGGAGCACCCGGTCGCCGCGCCGCACACCACAGACCTGCTGAAGGTAACCCGCCAGGGCATCAACTTGAAGTATCAATTCCCGGTAGCTGATGTCGCGCCCATAAAAAATCAGGGCTGACTTCTCTGGATATCGACGGGCTGAAATCTCGAGATTGTCGTAAACGCTGGTCGCAGGCGGCGTGAGCTGATGGGGCAGGCCTGCAGGCCAGTGAGCATAATGGGCAGTATTCATTCGATATCGCAGTCCTAACCGGGTCAGCGATTATAGGAGTCCCTCTGCCCAAGGTCCGAAAAACCCCGTCTTTCTCAAGCCCTTTAGCGAAAAATAGTAACCTAATGACAAGCCTCGGGATAACCGCACGATTATTTATGCTGTGCCGCACAAAAACTGCTTGACATGGGGTTGGAAGCCCGTAAAATTTGCTTTGTTGCGCCGCACAAAGCATCGGCGCTTATCGGAATCCACCGGAACAATAAGGAGAAACGCCATGTTTACGACCGCTGACCAGTTTTCTAACGCTACCAAAGCGTCGATCGACGCTCAAATTGCTGCAATGAACGATTTCGCCAACAAGACCCTGCACAGCATGGCGGAGTTGGTTGAGCTGAACATCGCAACGGCAAAAGCTTCACTGGAACACAGCTCTGCTGCTGCACAGCAAATTCTTTCGGCAAAAGATGCGCAAGAAGTTTTCGCGCTGACATCTTCTCAGGCTCAGCCGAATGCCGAGAAAGCACTGGCTTATGGCCGTCATGTGGCCAGCATCGCCACCCGCGCTCAGGCTGAAATTACCAAGGTGACCGAGGCTCGCATCAGCGAAACGTCACGTCAGGTCAACAAACTGATCGACGATCTGTCGAAAGCAGCACCAGCCGGTACCGAGAATGCTGTTTCCCTGCTCAAAGCCAGTGTCGCCAACGCGAATGCCGCCTACGAACAGATCGTTAAAGCCAGCAAGCATGCGGCAGAGACGATGGAAGACAGCATGAACGAAGCCGCCAAGCATTTCGTTCCGGCTACCGAGAAGCCTTCGCGCTCGAAGAAAAACTAAGACGTCGCAGCACACCGCTGCTGTGTCGAACACCATGGGCCGCTGATGCGGCCCATGTCATTTGTGGCGCGCACAAATCGACAAAGCAACTGCTTCGGCAATCCGAATTCCATCAATCGCGGCAGACATGATGCCGCCCGCATAACCAGCGCCTTCGCCAGCAGGATATAGACCCACGGTATTGATACTCTGAAAATTGTCTCCCCGACGGATGCGTACCGGTGACGAGGTGCGCGTCTCGACACCGGTCAGCACCGCGTCGTGCATCGCAAAACCACGAATCTGTTTGTCGAATGCGGGCAGCGCCTCGCGAATCGCTTCAATCGCATAGGGTGGCAATGCAGGATCGAGACTACCGAGTTTCACACCCGGTTGATAAGAAGGGAGCACGGCACCCCAGTCTTT
The DNA here is from genome assembly GCA_964639465.1 of uncultured Bifidobacterium sp. Taxonomy (GTDB): domain Bacteria; phylum Pseudomonadota; class Gammaproteobacteria; order Burkholderiales; family Burkholderiaceae_D; genus Pernthalerella. The sequence goes on from CAZXDB010000004.1 coordinate 32,362, forward strand.
TGACGGCCGCGCCGCAATGAAATCACCAACCAGCTGCCCGGGTGCATCGTAATTTGAGCCGCCGAGTTCGAAAGCACGAGATTCGATCGCTCGCTGAAAATCAATGCCCGCCAGCGGACTGCCGGGATAATCAGCCGGGGTAATACCCACCACAATGCCAGCATTGGCATTGCGCTCATTGCGCGAGTATTGGCTCATACCATTGGTGACCACACGCCCTGGCTCAGAGGCAGCAGCAATCACCGTGCCACCGGGACACATGCAAAAGCTGTAAACCGAGCGTCCATTGTTTGCGTGATGAACCAGCTTGTAATCTGCCGCACCCAGGATCGGATTGCCGGCATGCACGCCAAAGCGTGCGCGGTCAATCAGTGATTGCGGATGTTCGATACGGAAACCAATGGAGAAGGGTTTGGCTTCGATATAAACGCCGGCATCATGAACCATCTGGAAAGTGTCGCGCGCGCTGTGACCAATGGCCAGCACCACATGGTCCGCATCAATCTGCTCGCCTGTGGACAGATGCAGGCCGCGAATCGCACCGCCGACAATTTCCAGTCCGTCCACTTTCTGTTCAAATCGAAATTCACCGCCCAGAGCGATGATATCCGCGCGCATCTGCTCAATCATTTTGACTAATCGGAAAGTGCCGATGTGGGGTTTGCTCACATACAAAATCTCCGGCGGTGCGTCAGCCTTGACAAACTCTTCCAGCACCTTGCGTCCGTAATGCCGGGGATCACTGACTTGAGTCCATAACTTACCGTCCGAAAAAGTACCCGCACCGCCCTCGCCGAATTGCACATTGGATTCCGGATGCAGTTCGCGCTTGCGCCAGAGACCAAAGGTATCTTTGGTGCGCTCTCGCACCGGTTTACCACGCTCAATGATGATGGGTCGAAATCCGGATTGCGCAAGAATAAGTGCCGCAAACAATCCGCATGGGCCAAAGCCAATGACCACCGGACGCAGAGGAGCCTTGGCCGGTGCTTGTGCGACGAACTGGTAAGTCAGATCGGGGGTCGGTCCCAGTTTGGGCAGGCGGCGCGATAACAGTGCCGCTTCGTCGTCAACATCGACATCGACGGTATAGACCAACTGGATCGCCGATTTTTTCCGTGCATCGAAGGCGCGACGAAAAATATGTAAAGCTCGCAGGTCATCAGGACCGATCCCGAGCCGGTCGAGTACCGCTTCTTTTAATGCGTGTTCAGGATGGTCGAGCGGAAGATGTAGGTCTGTAAGTCGCAGCATGCGGGCAGGCCCGGTAGTGGGGGTGCAGGGCGGGCGATGAGTCCTCATCGCCGCGCAACCAGAAGGTCGCCATTGTACCCAAAGCGCCCTGCGCCAGCCTGCTCAGGGCTTACTGGCTGGTTCCACTGCTGCCGGGCGCGGCATCAGATGCACCGCCGGATGAACCAGACGAACCTGATCCTCCCGATCCGGCCGGGGATTCCGATCGACCTTCGCCGCCAGTGCCGGTGCCACTTTTGCCTTCACTGGTCGATTTCAGATTTTTGCGGGTGTCGGTAGCCATTTGCTGATGGCTTTCCACGGTGCCGATAATTTTGCCGGCATAGCTCTTGAGCTCGGCATCCTCTGCCTTGCTGGTAATCCGCTCAAGCAGTCGATAGGTTTCACGATGAGCGCGCGTCCCTTCGTGCTGCATGTACTGGCGGTCAAACTTTTCACCTGAGAGTGCTGCCAGTTTTTTCTCAACCGACTGCTGCTGCCGATCCGGTTCAGTGGGCAAGGCGATGCTCTTGGACTGGGCGAGCTGACGCAGCTCGTCCTGTGCTTTGGTGTAGTCATCGACCATTTTCTTGGCGAAACTTTTCACCTCATCGCTTTGCGCTTTGTCTTGCGCCAGCTTACCCAAGTTTATTTCCGAAAGATGTGCCTGGGCCAGTTGCTTGAGCATACGCTCATCGGATTGGCTCAGCCTAATCTCGGACGCACCGGCGGATTCGGTCGTGATCGTGGTGGTGGTGGATGACGCACCCGACGCGCCCCCTCCTTCGCTTTGCGTTGCGGATGGCTGGCCTGCGTTTTCTTGAGGATGGACGATCGGCGAATTGACCAAAAGTGCCGAGCTGACGAGTCCGAGGAAAATGCCAGCGAGGCCGGGCTTGATTTGAGGCATGGGCATACGTTTCTCCTTGCTTATTGATGGACGAAGCCTTCAATGCATCGCAAGTCATATGCCATGGGTTTGCCGCCGCTAATGTCCGCATTTACCTTGGGTCGTGGAAGAAAAAATTACCGCTCACGAGAAAAAAATACGCGGAATTGCATGGCACTGTTTGCCAAACCGCATGCACTGCTTGTCTGGCAGGGTTCCCGCACGCTATCATCCACTGCTTTTTGCCGGCAGCCCGATTTGTTTGTGCTAGTAAGGGCATGACACGAAAAAAGATTCTCATACCGACTCTTGCGCAAGCAGATACCAACCCCATGAAATCAACCCGATCCGCACCTGTCACATCACCCGCCTTACTTGCGGACAGTTCTATACGGGTTCGCCATTCCATCATCCACGGTAACGGCGTATTCGCGACAAGGAAGATTCCTGCGAGCGCGCGCATCATTGAGTACGGTGGGAAACGCATTACCGAAAATCAGGCAGAAAAACGTTTCGGCCTTGATCCAGAAAATCCTCACCACACATTCTTTTTCAGTCTGGAAAGCGGCAAACTGATCGATGGGGGTGACCAAGGGAATGATGCGCGATGGATTAATCATTCCTGCGCGCCGAACTGCGAGGCCCAGGAAGAAAAAGGGCGGGTTTATATTCACGCATTGCGCGACATTCCCCGCGGAGAAGAGCTGTCCTATGACTACGGGCTGGTCATCGAGGAAAAGATGACCAAAGCGCTCAAGCAAGCGTATGCGTGTCGGTGTGGGACAGCAGAGTGTCGGGGCACGATGCTTGCCCCGGCCAAAAAGTCGACAAAAAAGAAAGTCTGATCAGCGCCAGCGCCGGGAACACAGCTCCGGCTGCGGGTTTACCATCGACCGTTATCCTCGCGCGCCAAATCCAGAAACTCCGTGCGCATAGCCAGGTTCGGCTGCAATTCACCCAGCATGGCCGAGGTCACCGTTTCCTCGCCTGCGGTCCGGATGCCACGGCTTTCCATACAGAGATGACGGCAGCGGACAACGACGCCAACGGCCTTAGGTTCCAGCGTTTCCATCAACGCATTGGCGATCTGTATGGTCATGCGCTCCTGTACCTGCAAGCGCCGTGAAAAGCATTCGACCAGACGCGTCAGTTTTGACAGGCCGACGATTTTTCCGTTTGGCATATAACCCACGGTCGCCTTGCCAAAAAATGGGGCGAGGTGATGCTCACAATGGCTATAGACGGGAATATTGCGCACAACGATCAGTTCGTTGTATTGCTCTGCGCCGTCCTCAAAGGTCTTGAGCACATCGGCAGGATTTTGCTGGTAGCCGGCGGTCCAGGACATCCAGGCTTTGGCCACACGCGCCGGCGTTTCACGCAGACCGGGCCGGTCAGGGTCTTCGCCTATGCTGACAAGAAACCGCCGCCAGTCATGTTCGGTGAATTGTTCGGACATGCAAGTCTTTCAAAAGTAATGGGATGAATGCCAGGGCCGATCTCGCAAGCGGCAAGGCAAACTCCGACCCTGATGGACGCGCCATCCTACCCGAATTTGAAAATTCTTTTTTTGGCTCGATTATGGGGCACTTTATCCAGCCGCTTAGGTTATGCTTTATGGCTTGTTTCATAACTGTCCAGGAATTCATTCCTCCTTTTCAGAATAGAGGCGCATTCGTATGCAAATTAAGCAAAACTTTTTTTCATTTGCCGGCCTGACGCTGGCGCTCGCCGCACTGTGCGCTCCAACTCTGGCGCTGTCAGCGCCGTTCGCCTATGTGCCCAATGAGAAATCGGGCACCTTATCCGTCATCGATACGGAAACAGACACAGTAATTACCGAAATCAGAGCAGGTGACAAGCCTCGCGGACTGGCCGTTTCCATTGATGGCAAGACTTTGTATGTCAGTGATCAGCCCAATAATGTGCTGGTCAAAGTCAATCTGGAAGAGCGCGCTGTCGCCGGGACTATCGATCTGGGCGAATCACCTGAGGGGGTGTCCATGTCGCCCGATGGCAAATGGGTCGCGGCCGCCTCTGAAGTCAGTAACTCCGTGAATTTCATTTCGACCGAGACGGGTCGCAAAATGTTTGCCGTGAAAACCAAGGGTAAAAACCCGGAGCACGCGGTGTTCAGTCCGGACGGCACGCTGATGTTTGTCTCGGCTGAAGAAGCCGACAGAGTGGATATCATTGATGTAAAAAAACGCAAACAGATCGGTTCCGTAAAAGTCGGCGACCGGCCGCGCGGCATGGCATTTCGTCCTGACGGCAAGGTTGTCTACGTAGCCTCGGAGATGGCCAGCATGGTGTACGCCATTGATGTCGCTAGCCGCAAGGTTATCAAGCAAATCAAAACCGGTAATTTTTGTAATGGCGTCACCATGGCACCGGACGGCAAGCGCGTCTACGTTTCGAACGGCAAGGACGGTACCGTCTCTGCGATCGATACATCCGACAATAGCGTGATAGCGACTATCCCGGTTGGCAAGCGTCCTTGGAACATGGCGATCACCCCCGATGGCAAAAAGCTTTATGTCGCGAATGGCCGCTCCAATTCTGTGACAGTCATCGATACTGAGCAGCTGGCGCCGTCCGGCGAAATAAAAGTGGGCGAGATGCCCTGGGGCGTCGTGATTCGCTGAACCAAATTGTCGGACACCCCGTTAACGCCTGCCTGCTTTTTTGCTCGCAGGCGTTTTTATTTTGCTCACCTAATGGTCTTCTTTGAGACATTGTTGAGATCTAAAACAGCGATAGGCAGGAAACACACCATTGGTGAAAAAAATTCACTTGTGGGCAAAAGAGCGGAAACCCTATATTCCATGACCCCAATGTGTATTAATGCTGAACTTTTAAATCTTTGTTGTTAAAACATAAATGAAAGTTTTGCTTGGGTCATGTGGTTCATTCCTCAGTCAACAGAAAACCAATCGGAGATTAAACTTGGCTAAATCCAACGTATTTGTGAAGAGCGTTTTGGCATCAGCAATGCTGGTGGCGTTCTCTGCATCCAGCTTTGCGAAAGACGAGAATCTGGAAAAGATCTCGGCAATGAAAAACACCGACACAGCAATCGACATCCCTACCGTTCCACAGAGCGGCAAGAATGTTGACCAGCTCAAGGCCAACCTGAAAAAGATCAAGATGCCCGAAGGCTTCAAGATCGAACTGTACGCTGTCGTCCCTGACGCACGTTACATGGCGGTTGCTCCTTCGACCAACATGCTGTTTGTTGGCACCCGCAAGACCACCGTTTGGGCTGTGACTGACCGTAACGGCGACATGACTGCTGACGAAGTCAAGCCTTTTGCTCCTTCGATCAAATTCAAGAACCCGAACGGCGTTTGCTGGACAAAAGACGGCTTCCTGATCGTGGTTGAGTCGAACCGCGTTCTGAACTTCCCAGCGGCTGAATACTTCTACGAAGGTCCAGACGTTGCTGTGATTACTGCCGTGCCTGAAGGCGGCCTGATTCCTGTTGAAGAGCAGTCATACAACCACACCGGCCGTGTGTGCCGCGTTGCTGACGACGGCAAGCTGTATGTGACCCTGGGTCAGCCATACAATGTTCAGCCGAAAGACAAGATTGACTTGTACGACAAAGTGGGTATTGGCGGCGTTATCCGTCTGAACCCGTTCGACGGCTCCGGCAAAGAAGTCTACGCGATGGGTATGCGTAACCCAGCTGGTATCGACATCAACCCGAAAGACAAGACGATCTGGACGACTGACAATCAGGTCGACGGTCTGGGTGACGACGTTCCTCCGGGCGAACTGAACCGTATCACCAAGGCAGGCCAGCATTTCGGCTTCCCTTACTGGAACGGCAAGTTCAAAGTTGCTGGCTCGCCTGCAGCGCCTGAACTGAAAGACATGAAAGAGCCAGCAAACGCTGTGTTCCCACAAGTTGAGTTTCCTGCTCACCAGGCTCAGCTGGGCATGTCCTTCTACACTGGCAAGGCTTTCCCTAAGAAATACCAGGGCGGCATCTTCGTGGCATCGCACGGTTCGTGGAACCGTACCCAGCCTAGCGGCTACCTGATCAACTTCGTTCCTCTGAACGCAGACGGTACTGCTGGCAAGGCTGAGATCTTCGCTGAAGGCTTCCTGGACAAGGAAACCAAGCGCGCGATCGGCCGTCCGGTTGACGTTGCCAACATGCCCGATGGCTCGATTCTGGTTTCCGACGACTACGCTGGTGCGATCTATCGCATCTCCTACTCGGCAAACTAAGCGAGTCCTGAACACGGTCGGGCCACAAGCCTGATCGCGTTAGTGCAAGTCGCCTGCCACGAACATTCGTGGCAGGCGATTTTGTTTTAGCCTACAGTGTCATCTTCACCCATTTTTATTCAGATTTACATCATGAGATCAGTCGCACTCTTCACTACGATTCTGGCGCTGGCCAGTTTTTCCCTGCCTGCTGCTGCAGACCTGAAAGCTGGCGAAAAAGTCGCTCAAAGCTGTGTCATGTGCCATGGCGAAAATGGCCTGTCGCGGATGCCGGGTACGCCATCGCTGGCGGGCCAATCGGACATTTACCTGGTGAGTCAGTTGCAACAATTCCGCAATGGCAAACGTCACAATGAAGTAATGAACGTGATTGCCAAGCCGATGTCCGACGCTGATATTGACAATGTTTCGGCATGGTTCGCGCAGTTCGAAGTCGAACTCAAAAAGAAGTAAGTTTCGTTTATTAAAGTCAAAAATCGCCTGCATTTGCAGGCGATTTTGCATTCATGTCAGCGCTTTACGCCGGCCAAGCCGGGTTTTGACCATAGCGCCACTGTCTAGCTCTGCGCTACGTGGTCACCGGTGTTATGACTGTCCGTCAGAAGACATCGGTGTGCATAGCATTCAGAATCGCTTCGATCGCCGGATGTTTGATTTTGCGCTCATTGGATATTGCGTAGATCTGTTCGGTGACTTCAGCCATGGGCCCTACAGGCACGGCGCCGAATTGTTCGAGCACATCCGCCGCCAGTACCGACGGCGCGGGGAAGAGTCCACGCCCCGCACGCCCGAAAGTATGCAGCAGCGCATTGTCGTCAAACTCCCCGATCAGATCAGGATGCAAATCATGGGCCTCAAGCCAGTAATCGATACGAGCGCGAATCGCATTGTTGCGGGTTGGTAGAAGCAGCGGTGCGCCGGTCAGACAGGCCGGATAGCCCTCAGTGTACTTTTCAGCCAGCTTTGGCACACCAAACAGACTGGTCTGGGTTTCCACGAGCAAGTGGCTGAATACCCGCAAGGATGAACCTGCAGGTACCGGTCTGTCCGTGAGCATCACATCGAGTTTGTGCACCGATAATTTTCCGAGCAATGACTCGAACTGCTCCTCGTAGCAAACCAGTCTCACTCGCTGTGGCAGGGCGAGCGCTGCTTCCAGCAAGCGCGAGGCGATCAGCTTGGGGAGTGAATCGGAAATACCAACGGTCAGTCGCATCACCGGCTCGGCGTCACTGGTGGAAAGCGCGTCCTGCAACTGCTCGCCAAGAAGAAAGATCTGGTCGGCATAGCGGAGTGCAAGGTTACCGGCCTCCGTCAGCACCAGACGCCGCCCCTGAGGTTTGAACAAGGACTTGCCAATCGATTTTTCGAGTTGCGATAACTGGGCGCTGACAGTCTGGACAGCCAGACCCAAACGCTCGGCCGCGCGGGTAATGCTGCCCTCTTTTGCAACCACCCAAAAATAATGAAGATGTCGAAAATTCAAACTCACTGCGATTACCTTTCCAGTTTTTCGAACTTTACAACAAATTATCTCTGGTTTTTTGGATTGGCGCAGATGACTGCTCAGAGGACACGACTGTTACACTTGCGACAATTCGGCTTGACGCAAGCCTCTTCGGAGATCCCACTATGCTAGAACTGTTGTCCGACCCACAAATCTGGCTGGCATTCCTGACGCTCACCGCGCTTGAGCTGGTTCTGGGTATCGATAACGTGATTTTCATATCAATTCTGGTCGACAAACTTCCGCCGCATCAGCGCGAGACCGCGCGGCGGATAGGACTGTTTGCAGCCATGTTCATGCGTATTGGCTTGCTGATGGTGCTGGCCTGGATCGTTGGATTAAAGGAGACTCTATTTACTGTGCTGGGACAAGCGTTTTCCGGGCGTGACATTGTCTTGCTGCTAGGCGGCTTGTTCCTGATCTGGAAAAGTGTCGGCGAGATTCACGAATCGATCGAGGGCGCCCATCAGGTACAGAAAAATATTGTCCACGCTTCGTTTGGGTCCATCATCATTCAGATCATGCTGGTTGATATGGTGTTCTCTCTGGATTCCATCATCACCGCAGTAGGTATGGTCGATCATATCGGCGTAATGATCGCTGCGGTGATTGTGTCAGTCGCACTGATGATGTTGTTCGCCAGTCCGATAGGACGGTTCGTTTCAGCACACCCCACGGTCAAGATGCTGGCGTTGGCATTCCTTGTCGCAATTGGCGTCGTCCTGATTGCAGAGAGTTTCGGGACCCATGTGCCCAAGGGCTATATCTACACCGCGATGTTGTTCTCTGTTCTGGTTGAAATGCTGAATCTTCGCATGCGCAAACGTTCGTCGCGCCCTGTAGACATCATTAGCTCGATGGCGGAAGTAGAAGACATCGAAAAAAATAAAGGGAAACAGTAGAAGTAATCGCAAAGCCGAGCGCAACCAGTGATGCCAGACCAGACTCAAATCGGTTTGCTTTGGGAGCCATCATGCGCCTCACACTCTTTCGTCGTCCGGACACCAGCGGTCAATATTCGTATCTTGCAGTACTGGAAGACAAGCCAATCCCGGAAGAAGCCGCCAGCACTGAATGGGAGCTTGCTGTAGCCAGCCTGGAAGTGGCTGACGACAATGACACGCTGACCGAGTTCGGCATCACCCATACCTATGCCCAGATTCGGGACAAGGCTTACGCGATCACCAGTGTCAACGCGATGCGAGAGCGCCGCCAGCGCTGAGGACAGCACAAGCGATCGCTATACCTGCCCCGCGGTCACGAGTTCGGTTTTCAGATACGCATACAGTACCGGCGCAGCAATGACGCCCGGTATGCCAAACATCGATTCCATAATCAGCATCGCCGTCAGCAGTTCCCATGCTTTTGCGTTGATTTGGGTGCCGATAATTTTTGCGTTCAGAAAATATTCGAGCTTGTGTATCGTTACGAGAAACAAGAGTGCCATCGCAGCGGTTGACAGAGAATGCGACAGACTGATCACCACAATCACCGTGTTGGAAATCAAATTGCCAATCACGGGCAGTAAACCTGCGATGAAAGTAATCAGAATCATTGTTTTTACAAAGGGCAAATTGATGCCCGCCATCGGCAACGCGACTGCCAGAAATATGCCGGTAAAAATGGCGTTGATGCCAGCGATTCGTACCTGTGCAAAAACAATCTGCGTGAACGCTTGATGCAGCCGCACAATGCGCTGATGCAGCGCTGCGGACAAGGGCTTGTAGTGATGAATTTGGGTCGTGTCATACAGTGCCGCCATCGCGCCAATCACCATACCTACCAGTAGATGAACGATCAGCCGGCCCATCTGCTGTCCCAGGTCGGTCGCCTGTGAAGCATGGTCACGAATCCAGTGCGCAAAAGATTGCTGCATCGCTTCGGCATTCGGCGGTAAATAAGTAGCCAGCCATGGCGGGATCTGCGAGCGCGACTGTTCAATCAACTCGGCCATTTTTTTCAACAGCACGGGCAAGCTGCCGGCGTCTGACAGAAAAAATCCGGTCGCGAGCCATCCCAAGGCTGTCAATAGCAGCACGATCAACGACCCCAACACAGCGACAGCAATCAGACGCGCACGTTGCGTATCGAGTGTGGCGCTTAAACGGGGGGCTAGCAAATGTACCAGCGCAAAGACGAGCAGACCGGCATAGAGGGCCGCCAGCAAGCCGCCCCGCATCACCAGCAGCAAGCCCGCGGCAGCCAGCAAATAAGACGCTAATTCATGAACTGGGACGCGGTTATCAGTGGTCATGCGATGGTGATCGTATTTTCAGGGGAAGATAGCTGGATGCAGGGTATCAGTAAACAGTAAAAAGCCGTTCGCAGCTTAACGCGAACGGCTTATCTGGTTGGAGACGAGGACTGCTTTATCGCCAACCCGGGAACGACTAAGCAGTGAAGAGACTTAAGCTTGCTGTATACCTGCCAGCAACCAGCCGCTGTTGCCGGTCACAGGTTTGGACAGCACCCAAATCTCTTTGAACGGTTCAGCCTTTGCGTTGTCATCTTCTTTCACCATGCCATCGAACTGGACGCTGGCCAGGTGTTCGTCAGCCACGGTCTCGACACCCAACAACTCTGCATTGAGCGTGACGACGTCCGTATGGTTGGCCGATGCGCCACGTTCGGTCAATTGCATTTTCAGCTCGGCGTACATTTCCGGCGTGGTGAACTCACGAATATCTTGCGTATCGGCCTTGTCCCAGGCTGCTTGCATGCGCAGGAAATTCGTTTTTGCATGCCGCAGGAATCCTGCGCTGTCGAAGTCTGCAGGAATCGCCGGTGCGGTACCCGACTGCCAGTTTACGGGCTGATGGGCCGAGCCTAGATTGGAGCCGACTTCGGGTATGGCACTTTTTTGCATGGGGCCGGCGTACGCGGGGCTAGGCTGCTGACTGGCCGTTTTCCTCGACATCAGACGGAACAGCATGATGGCTGCGAAGGCAAGCAAACCAATCATCAGTGCGGTGCCGATCATGCTGGCCAATTCCCCACCCATACCAAAGTGCGACAGCAGCGCACCCAGACCCAGACCAAGCAGTGCGCCACCCAGAATTCCGCGCCAAGGGCTGGCCGGTGCCGCAGCCTGGCCGGGCCGCGATGCGGTAGCGGACTGACCGGGACTTTGCGCCGGGGCCTGTCGGCTGTAGCTGGGTGAAGACTTGCCAAATGAGCCTCCACCGCCCATGCGTTTCGCTTCGGCGCTGGAAACAACCACTGTGATGCCCATGATCGCGACCATCAGCGCCATCCAAAACTTTTTCATGTGTCCTCCTGAATACTTGAGGAGCAGAAATCGCCTGCTCCAAACGTTATTACACCCGGCATTGTAAGGAAAGCCTTCAGAAGGTCAAAGCCATCCGGGACAGAAAGAAACTTCGTAAAAACAGAAGTCGTACTGAAAAACCTTGATGATTAATCGAACTAACTATCATCGTTTGACTCTTTTTATCCGAACAGGATTCGGTTGAAGGTAAGGTCTTGAGAAATTCCTATCGATTTTTATAAAGCGATAGGAATCAGCTATTTAATTAATAAAAACTATCAAATTCACTAATTAATAGTCGGCGCCTATTATTTGTCCGTGCCGTTCATTTAACCCTCAGGAGAAAAAGCATGTCCCTCATCAACACCACCATCCAGTCATTCAACACCACCGCCTATCACGATGGAAAATTTGCGCCCGTTAGCGACGCTAACCTCAAAGGCCAATGGTCTGTCGTGTTTTTCTACCCAGCCGACTTCACCTTTGTCTGCCCGACCGAACTGGGAGATCTGGCGGATCACTATGACACCTTTAAGGCGCTGGGCGTGGAAATCTACTCAGTCTCCACCGACACCCATTTTGCTCACAAGGCATGGCATGACACCTCGGACACCATCGGCAAGATCCGCTATCCGATGCTGGGCGATCCAACCGGCACCATCAGCCGCAACTTTGGCGTGATGACGGAGGAAACCGGCCTCGCGCTGCGTGGCACCTTCGTTATCAACCCGGAAGGTCAGATCAAGGTGTGCGAGATTCACGATGACGGTATCGGTCGGGATGCGAAAGAACTGCTGCGCAAAGTGCAGGCAGCTCAGTATATTGCCGCGAACCCAGGTCAGGTCTGTCCTGCCAAATGGACACCGGGTGCAGAAACGCTGGCACCCTCACTGGATCTGGTCGGCAAGATCTGACGCGCCCTCACTGGAACAAGAGTGCTGCTGTCGCGGCACTCGCAAGACCCCTAATTAATACGAGGCCATCATGCTGGATACCGCCATCAAAAACCAATTGCAAGCCTACCTTGACAAAGTGACCCACGATGTCGAGATCATCGCTTCGCTGGATCACAGCGAAAAATCGGGCGAGATGCGCACAATGCTTCGGGAAATCGCTTCCCTGTCAACGCGCATTCACTATCGTGAACAACATGACGACGATCAGCGCAAGCCGTCCTTCGCTCTGAATCGCCAGGGCACTGACATGGGGGTTCGTTTTGCCGGCATCCCCATGGGCCACGAGTTCACATCGCTGGTACTAGCGCTACTGCAGGTTGGCGGCCACCCATCCAAAGCCAGCGCCGACATCATTGAGCAGATCGCGCAGCTCGAAGGTGAGCATGTTTTCGAAACGTATATTTCGCTGTCATGCCAGAACTGCCCGGATGTTGTGCAAGCACTGAATCTGATGTCTGTCATCAACCCGCGCATTCGCCACACCATGATCGATGGCGCGCTGTTTCAACAGGAAGTGGGCGAGCGGCAGATCATGGCGGTTCCCACCGTATTCCTGAATGGCCGGAGTTTCGGTCAGGGCCGAATGGCGCTTGAGGAAATCTTGGCGAAACTCGACTCCGGCGCATCGAAACGCGAAGCCAACAAGATCGCACAAAAGGACGTGTTCGATCTTCTGGTCGTTGGCGGTGGGCCTGCGGGCGCATCCGCTGCAATTTATTCGGCACGCAAAGGTATACGCACCGGCGTGCTGGCCGAGCGCTTTGGTGGTCAAGTACTCGATACCTTGGGGATCGAAAACTTCATTTCGGTAAAAGAGACCGAAGGACCCAAGCTGGTCGCAGCGCTCGAACAGCATGTTAAAGCGTATGACGTTGATGTGATGAATCTGCAACGTGCCTCAGCACTGATTCCGGGTGAACTGATTGAGGTGAAACTCGAAAGTGGTGTCAGCCTGAAAGCAAAATCAGTCGTGATTGCCACAGGTGCACGCTGGCGTGAGCTGAATGTGCCGGGTGAGCAGACGTATCGCAACCGTGGTGTGGCTTACTGCCCGCACTGCGATGGTCCGCTGTTCAAGGGCAAGCGCGTCGCGGTCGTTGGTGGTGGCAACTCAGGCGTAGAGGCTGCCATTGATCTGGCCGGCATCGTTGGACACGTGACGCTGGTGGAATTTGATTCAGCCTTGCGCGCCGATGCGGTCTTGCAGCGCAAGCTCCACAGTCTGCCGAATGTGACTGTGCTCACCGACGCACAAACAACCGAAGTGACGGGCGATGGTAAGCGGGTTAACGGCATGCGCTACACCAATCGCAGCACCGGCGCCTCGCATCTGATCGAGCTTGAGGGTATTTTCGTGCAGATTGGCTTGCTGCCGAATACCGACTGGCTCAAAGGAACGGTGGCACTGTCAACGCGCGGCGAGATTGAAATCGATGCGCGCGGACAGACCTCGGTGCCCGGTGTATTTGCCGCGGGTGACGTCACCACCGTGCCATACAAACAAATCATCATTGCCATGGGCGAAGGCTCGAAAGCTGCACTCGGTGCGTTCGATCATCTGATTCGGACGTCGGCACCGGCTGAACAGGCCGAAAAGCTGGCGGCGTGACGCAGCATCACGAAAAGCGCTTTGCAAACAACAACGCCGGCGCATGCGCCGGCGTTGTTTTGGTGGTTGTGACTTACGAAGAAAGCGCTGTCACCTCAGTTTTGAACCGCAGACGCCAGGCATGCAGCAGAGGCTCGGTATAACCCGATGGCTGCGCCAGACCTTTGAACACCAGATCGCTGGCCGCCTGGAAAGCGTAGGAATGGACAAAGTCGGTGGCCATCGGACGATAGAATGAATCGTCAGCATTCTGTGCATCGACGATCTTTGCCATACGCTCGAATGTTTCACGCACCTGCGCCTCGCTGACCACGCCGTGCAACAACCAGTTGGCAATGTGCTGACTGGAGATACGCAAAGTCGCACGGTCTTCCATCAGGCCGACATTGTGAATGTCCGGCACCTTGGAGCAGCCGACACCCTGTTCGATCCAGCGCACCACATAACCGAGGATACCCTGCGCGTTGTTATCCAGTTCCTGCTGAATTTCGGCTGCAGACCAGCTGGGCTTTGCGACCACCGGAATCATCAGCAGCTCATCGCGCAAACGCTGAATTTCGCTGGCCGTATCGGTTTTTTCAAGCTGCTGCTGAATCTCGGCCACATTCACCTGGTGGTAGTGCAGCGCATGCAAGGTCGCTGCAGTGGGCGACGGTACCCAGGCCGTATTGGCGCCTGCTTTCGGATGGCCGATTTTCTGTTCAAGCATCGCGGCCATCAGATCAGGCATCGCCCACATACCCTTGCCAATCTGGCCACGTCCGCGCATGCCGCAGGAGAGACCCGTCAGCACATTGCTGCGCTCATAGGCAGAGAGCCAGGTCGACGACTTCATATCGCCTTTGCGCATCATCGGACCGGCGGTCATCGACGAATGCATTTCATCGCCGGTACGATCAAGAAAGCCGGTGTTGATGAATGCGACACGTGCTGCGGCTTCTTGCAGACAGGCTTTCAAATTGGTCGATGTGCGACGCTCTTCATCCATAATGCCCAGCTTGACAGTGTTTTCGTTCAAGCCCAGCAAAGCTTCAACGCGACCAAACAATTCCACAGCAAAGGCCACTTCTTTAGGGCCGTGCATTTTGGGTTTGACGATATACACCGAGCCTGTGCGCGTGTTACCCACGGTCTGAGTGGCAGGGCGCTTGAGATCATGCAGCGCAATGGTCACTGTGACGACCGCATCAAGTATGCCCTCCGGGATTTCCTTACCTTCGGCGGTAAGAATCGCCGGGTTGGTCATCAGGTGACCGACATTACGCAGGAAAAGCAATGAGCGACCATGTAACTTGACTGGCTGGTCATTGGCGCCGATGTATTCACGGTCGGCATTAAGCGTCCGAGTGAAAAATTTTCCTCCCTTGGACACCATTTCGGACAACGTGCCCTTCAGAATGCCTAACCAATTCTGATATGCCGTGACCTTGTCATCACCGTCAACGACAGTGACCGAATCTTCCAGATCCAAAATTGTCGACAGGGCCGATTCGATAACGACGTCGGCAACGCCCGCCGCATCGTCTTTACCAATCGGCGTGGACCGATCGATACGAATGTCGATATGCAGACCATTATTTTTCAGCAGTATTGAAGATGGCGCGGAAACCTGGCCCTGATAACCAACAAACTGCGCGGCATCTTTCAGCTCGCTCTGGCCGCCGTCTTTCAGCGCGACGATCAGTTTGCCACCACTCACCGAATAAGACATTGCATCCGCATGCGAGCCCTTCGCAAGTGGGGTGGACTGATCGAGAAAATTGCGGGCGAAGGCCACGACTTTTGCACCGCGCACCGGGTTGTATTTGCCGCCGCGTGTTGCGCCATCGGCTTCAGAGATCGCATCCGTGCCGTACAGCGCGTCGTAGAGCGAACCCCAGCGCGCATTCGCGGCATTGAGCGCATAGCGGGCATTCAAAATCGGCACCACCAACTGCGGGCCGGCGGTGAGTGCGAGTTCCGCATCCACATTGGCCGTGGTGACGCTCACTTCCTTGGGAATCGGCAGCAAATAGCCGATCGATTCGAGGAATGCACGATAAGCCGCAACATCAGTGACCGGCCCTGGATGTGCCCGATGCCATTGATCCAGCTCCGTTTGCAGACGATCGCGCTCGGCCAGCAAAGCGGCGTTCTTTGGCGCGAGATCGTTAACAATCTGTGCAAAACCTTTCCAGAAGCTGTCACTGGCAATGCCGGTACCGGGAAGCACTTCGTCTTCGATGAACTGATGCAGAACGGTTGCCACCTGCAATCCGTGGCACTGAGTGCGTGCTGTCATGATGATTTACCTGTAAAAAATAAAGTGGTTCGAAAAAAGTACGAAAAATTAGTAGATGGATCAGTAACAACTCTGTGCGCTCACTTCCATCACGCAGTGATTTTCCAAGAGTCTCTAACTCATCTGGATGACAAATCGTGCAAGGTCATCCAAAGTTTGTCCCTGTCCGTTCGGTGTAATTCCCAATTCCTCCAGCGGGGCGTTCGAGCGATTCACCCAGAAGGTCCGGTAGCCAAACCAGGCTGCGCCACAAACGTCCCAGCAGTTGCTGGATACGAACAGGGTGTCTTTCGCGGATACGCCCAGTGTGTCGGGTCCGAGTTGATACGCTTCCGGGGCTGTCTTGAATTTTTTGACGCTGTGGACTGACAGGACCTGCGTAAACAAGTCACTCATGCCAGCCGCCTGCACTACGGCATCCAGCATTTCGGGATTGCCATTCGAAAGAATGGCCAACTTGAGACCTTTCATCTTCAGCGACTGCAATATCGCAAGATTTTCAGGAAAAGCCTGCAGCTTGGCATACTGGCCCATGATCTGGGTTTGTGCATCGAGCGTCAGTTCCAGCCCGAGCTTGCGGCAGGTGAAAACCAAAGCATCCTGGGTTACTTCCCAGAACGGCTTATAAGTATGAGAAAGGGTGCGAAGACGGGTGTATTCGATCTGTTTGTCGCGCCAGAGCTCGGCCACTGCCGAACCCTTGCCAGGGAACAGGCGCTCGGCGAGCGCCGCTATCGAATAGACATCAAAGAGCGTACCGTACGCGTCGAAAATAATGGCCTGAACAGACATGGGGCGAATCCCTAATGGTGCGTCGCCGCAGTATATTCAACCAGAAAAGCAATAAACCTTTAGAAAAGTCGAATCACTTATGCTTTTTTGTCACAGCTGAAGGGGCTGTAAAACGGCATAGCAAGTGGGTTCGGCCATCCACCCCCGCCCCACATTGCATGGGCAGGCGTGGCAAAAGCCGTTGGTTTAATCGTGGATCTTAGACGTCAATATTGCCTGCTGAGAGGGCATTCAATTCGATGAAAGCACGACGCGGCTCGACATCGTCGCCCATCAGCGTGGTAAAAATCTGGTCCGCAGCGATGGCGTCTTCGATTTGCACCCGCAGCAGGCGTCGCACTGCCGGGTCCATCGTTGTTTCCCATAGCTGCGAAGGATTCATCTCCCCCAGACCCTTGTAGCGCTGCTTGGACACGTTACGTTCTGCCTCGTCCCGTAGCCAGGCCATGGCCTGATGGAAATCCATTACCGCCGATTCGCGTATTTTTTCTCCGCTGCCACGACGAACCAGCGCGCCGGGGCCGATCAGACCTTTGAAGGTCGCTGCTGCCTCAGCCAGCACGCCGTAATCCGGGCCATGCACGAATTCGGCATCAATCACACTTATTTTCAGATTGCCATGATGGCGGCGGGCGATACGCAGCAGGTGCCGAGCAGATAGCTCGTCCGAACTGACGCTGACCTCCACCGCAGGATCATTGATTTCCGCAGCCAGCGCTTGTGCGGATTGTTCGGCGGCTTCCGTCGTGTCGAGATTGAGGGTCACACCCGTCATGATCGCGGACAGCGCCGCATCATCAATGGCACGCGACAGACGCCGGATGATCGCATTGGCCGTGTTGTACTTGCGGACCAGCTCAGCCAGCGCATCACCCGAAATCGGCGTGCCGTTTTCGACAGGCACCAGCACTGCATCGTTGAGCGCGATCTGCATCATGTAACCGGCTTCTTCGAGATCATCTTTCAGGTAACGCTCGTCCTTGCCATGCTTGACCTTGTACAGCGGTGGCTGCGCGATATACACGTGGCCGCGCTCAACAAGCAACGGCATCTGACGATAGAGCAGCGTCAGCAGCAAGGTGCGAATATGAGCACCGTCAACGTCAGCATCCGTCATGATGATGATGCGGTGGTAACGCAGTTTTTCAATGTTGAATTCATCCGCACCGATCGATGTGCCGAGTGTTGCAATGAGCGTCGTGATCTGTTCGGAGGACAGCATTTTTTCAAAACGCGCCTTCTCCACATTCAGCACTTTGCCGCGCAGCGGGAGAATCGCCTGGAATTTCCGGTCGCGCCCCTGCTTTGCCGAGCCGCCTGCGGAGTCGCCCTCGACGATGTACAACTCGCACAAGGCCGGATCTTTTTCCTGGCAATCTGCCAGCTTGGCCGACAGGCCCAAACCATCCATCACACCTTTACGACGCGTGAGCTCGCGGGCCTTGCGCGCCGCTTCACGGGCACGCGCCGCCTCGACGATTTTTCCGCAAATAATTTTTGCATCGTTCGGACGCTCCATCAGGTAATCGGTCAGCGTCTTGGCCACCACTTCCTCGACCGGACCACGCACTTCGGAGGACACCAGCTTATCCTTGGTTTGCGAACTGAATTTCGGCTCAGGGACTTTCACCGACAGAACACAAGTCAGGCCTTCGCGCATGTCATCGCCACTAATTTCAACTTTGGCTTTTTTCGCAAAGTCGTGTTCATCGATGTACTTGTTGATCACGCGCGTCATCGCCGCGCGCAATCCGGTCAGGTGTGTACCGCCGTCGCGCTGAGGAATATTATTGGTAAAACAAAGCACCTGCTCATTAAAGGCGTCATTCCACTGCATTGACACGTCCACCGAGATGGTTGTGTTTTGTTCAGATACGCGCTCGCCAGTCGCCTGAAAAATATTCGGATGAAGAACACTTTTGCTTTTGTTGATGTATTCAACAAAGCCGCGCGTACCCCCCTCAAAAGCAAAACTCTCTTCCTTGCCTGTGCGCTGATCCGTCAGACGGATATGCACGCCATTGTTAAGGAAGGACAGTTCACGAATACGCTTGGCGAGAATGTCATAGTGAAATTCAATGTGATTGAAGATTTCCTCATCAGCCCAGAAATGCACTTCGGTACCGCGCTTGTCGGTATCACCAACAACTTTGATCGGCGAAACCTCGACGCCATCCTGAACTTCAATTTCGCGATTCTGCGGCACACCACGCTCAAACTCCATGTAATGCTGCTTGCCATCGCGACGCACGGTCAGTTTGAGTTTCTTCGACAAGGCATTGACGCAAGAGACGCCCACGCCATGCAAGCCGCCAGACACTTTGTAGGAATTCTGGTCGAACTTGCCACCCGCGTGCAGCTCAGTCATGACAATCTCAGCCGCGCTGCGCTTGGGTTCGTGCTTGTCATCCCACTTGATCCCGGTCGGAATACCGCGACCATTGTCGGTGATAGAGATCGAATTATCGGAGTGAATGGTGACGTGAATTTCGGTGCAGTGACCCGCCAGCGACTCGTCAATCGAATTGTCGAGCACCTCGAACACAAGATGGTGCAGACCGGTGCCATCGGAGGTGTCACCGATATACATGCCGGGTCGTTTGCGCACCGCTTCCAGACCTTCGAGAATCTGAATCGATGATGCACCGTACTGATTGGATTGGCTGACGTTTTCTGACGGAATGGCTGACATGGGTACCTTAAAAACAAATACAAATAAAACGGTCAATCAGAAATGGTACGAAGGGGCCGGATTGGCCCCTTCGTCTCGCTGGTGGCAGTTCTTTAAATCCTCATCGGCATGACGACATATTTGAAACTGGCGTCATCAGGCAAGGTGATCAGTGCGGAAGAATTCGCGTCCCCCAGAGAGATACTGATCTGATCACACTTCAGATTGTTGAGCACATCCAGCAGATAGGTGACATTGAAACCGATATCGACACTATCGCCACCGTAGTCGATTTCGAGTTCTTCGGTCGCCTCTTCCTGATCCGCATTGGTCGAGCTGATCCTCAGACTGCCCGGCGAGATCACACAACGCACGCCCTTGAACTTGTCGGACGTCATGATCGCGGTCCGCTGCAGCGCACGCAGCAATAATTCGCGACTGATTGCGAAATTATTCTTGTATGCCTTGGGAATGACGCGGGTGTAATCCGGAAATTTGCCCTCGACGAGCTTCGAAATCAGCTCAATGTCGGCAAAGTTGAATTTCACCTGATTGGTCGCGATCTGCAGCTTCACCAGATCATCATTTTCTTCGAGCAATCGCTGTAGTTCCATGATGGTCTTGCGTGGAATGATCACTTCCTGGCGGGCGAACTCCTGATCGGTCGTGATCTGGCTGAAGGCCAGACGATGACCGTCAGTTGCCACAGCAATCACGTTCTTTCCCTCAACGACGAGCAGCAGACCATTCAGGTAATAGCGAATGTCTTGCTGAGCCATCGCGAAATGCACCATATTGAACAAGTGCTTGAGCGTCTTTTGCGGCAAGCTGAGTTCGGCTGTGTAATGGTCCGCCTGAGCGACCGTCGGGAATTCCTCGGCCGCCAGCGTTTGCAGCGCAAAGCGGGATTTCCCGCACTGCACCGTCATGCGCTTGTTCGTTAGCGACAGCGTCACTTCCTCATCTGGCAAAGCCCGCAGAATGTCGAGCAGCTTGCGTGCGGCCACCGTCGTAGCTGCCGACTCTTTGCCAGCGCCGATCGCCGCATGGGTGCTGATCTGGACTTCAATATCGGTCGACAGCAAGGAAAGTTCATTGCCTTCCTTGCGAATGAGGATATTGGCCAGAATCGGCAACGTGTGCCGACGCTCGACAATACCGCTCACAATCTGCAGAGGCCGCAGCAGCGCATCTCTGTTTGTTTTTACCAATTGCATGGTGTGGTCCTTTCGCAAAACTCTTTCAAATGTAAATTCGCTGCCTGACGCTTTTGTTCTTCCTGGCTTCCCAACTCAACCCTTCAAGGTTTGTTCAAGCACATGCAGCTCGTGATTGCATTCTGGATTCTTGCTGCGATCGGCACCGATCTTGCGTACTGCATGCAAGACCGTGGTGTGATCTCGGCCGCCAAACAGCTCACCGATTTCCGGCAAACTTTTTTGCGTCAGCTCTTTGGCGAGATACATGGCAATCTGACGTGGACGTGCGATGTTTGCCGGTCGCTTCTTTGAATACATGTCGGCGACTTTGATATTGAAAAAGTCAGCCACGGTCTTTTGAATATTTTCAACCGAAATCTGGCGGTTCTGCACTGACAGCAAATCTTTCAGCGCATCCTTGACGACATCAATCGTAATTTCCTTGCCGTGAAAACGTGAATACGCAAGAATTTTGCGCAGCGCACCTTCAAGCTCGCGTACATTCGAGCGCAAATGTTTGGCCACAAAAAAGGCAACGTCATCGGACAGGGCGCCGCCTTCCTGTGATGCTTTTTTCAGCAGAATCGCCACCCGCATTTCCAACTCGGGCGGTTCAACGGCGACGGTCAAACCCGAATCAAAACGCGAGATCAAGCGATCATCCATGCCACTGATTTCTTTCGGGTAGGTATCACTGGTGATGATGATCTGTTTTTTGGCCGCGATCAGCGCCTCGAACGCATAGAAAAACTCTTCCTGGGTCCGGCTTTTCCCGCCGAAGAACTGGATATCATCGATCAGCAGCAAATCGAGCGAGTGGTAATAGCGCTTGAAATCGTCGAAACCCTTGCGCTGATAGGCCGTCACCACATCGCGCACATATTGCTCTGCATGGATGTAGCGGATCTTGGTCGACGGATTGTCGGCCAGGACCTGATTACCAATCGCATGAATCAGGTGGGTCTTGCCCAGACCCACACCACCGTACAGGAACAGCGGGTTGTATGAGCTACCGGGGTTGCTGGCGACTTGAATAGCGGCGGCACGCGCCAGCTGATTGGCCTTGCCAGTCACGAAACTGTCGAAGGTCAGCGCCGGATTGATCTTGCTCTGGTCACGCCGCGCATTGCCCTCGCCGGTATGGCCGTCGGGAAGCGCTGCGGCCTCGGACTGCACCGCGGCAGCGGGCGACATGGGCGCTTGGGAAACAGGTTTTTTGGGCGCGTTGGTACGCGGGTCCAACACAAACTGCACATCGATGGGCCCCTGCCAGAACTCGGCTGCGATCGTCGTAATGCGGGCTGCGAACTGGGTTTTGACCCAATCGAGCTTGAAGCGGTTAGGCGCGGCAATGCGCAGGCGTCCCTCCTCGAAGTCCAGAGGTGCCAGCGGCTTGATCCAGGCGCTGAACTGCTGAGGCGTTAATTCCTGCTGCAACTGCGTGGCGCAGGACTGCCAAAATTCTTCCATGCGATTGGTCTGGTTTGAAGCGGCGAATGGGGGCGCACTTCGGGTTCATTGTTGGTTTGATGGCCCAGCACGAAGCTTGCCGCGGTGACCCGTATTTTACTCCCGGCAGGCAAAGTTATCCACAGGCCTGGGGCGATTTTCCTGAGATCGACGTGGGATTCTTGAGGACAGTCGTTGTCAATTAATAAATGAACTGGTGCTGGCATAGCATTCGGCCCGCCAGCACCGTTCAGCGCTGATCAGCCGTGTGAAGGTGCCCTGTAAGTGATTGACAGATATACAGAAAATGCTGTCTAATTCCGGGTTCTCCGCGTCGCGCGTTGACTTTGGTTGATGTGGATGCTGCCTTACCCCGTACTGGCCGGACAAACGCCGGATTTTTACCGATTTTTTGCTGATTAAGCGAGACCCATCATGAAACGTACTTACCAGCCTTCCGTTGTTCGCCGCAAGCGCACTCACGGTTTCCGCGCTCGCATGGCCACCCGCAGCGGTCGCGCGATTCTGAACGCCCGCCGTGCGAAAGGCCGCAAGCGTCTCGCCGTCTGAGGCCGGTTGCGCATACCGCCCTGCTAGCGTGTCCGGCAAACGCCCGGAAGACTACGCGAGGTTCAGGCGTATTGTAAAAACGGATGAGTTCTCATCCGTTTTTCGTTTGAGACCCGTATTCCGGACGGCGCATTTTGTGCTGTATGCGCGTGCCAATGCACTGGGGCATGCCCGGCTGGGTGTGGTGGTAGCGAAGCGGCTTGCACCGCGTGCGGTGACCCGCAACATGATCAAACGACTGGCACGCGAGATGTTCCGAAAGACAGAACTCATCAACAGCGATTGCATCATCCGGCTCAGCGCTCCGATCGTACAACGGGACCAGAGCGCAACTTCGCGCAAACATAAAATCGTGCTGGCCGCCGAACTGGCGCAACTGATGATGTCTCAACGTCTCCGATCAATCCCATGAATTTTCTGTTGCTGCTACTGCGAGGCTACAAGCTCTGCATCAGTCCTTTCCTGGGTCAGCATTGCCGCTTTTATCCCAGCTGTTCCGATTACGCTCAACAGGCCATCATCGACTATGGTGTGGCGCGTGGCAGCCTGCTTGCAGGCCGACGGCTGTGCAAATGTCATCCCTGGCATGCCGGCGGCTTCGATCCCGTGCCACCCAAACAGACCCCCGGTGCCGATGCGCCGGCGTCGCACTCTCACTGAATTTTTTTCGTCAAAGCTCCTATGGATATCAAACGTACCGTCCTGCTGGTTGTGTTTTCCCTCTCGCTGCTGATGTTGTGGGAGAACTGGAACGTTTACAACGGCGGGCCTTCCATGTTCGCGCCCGAACAAAACACCGCGACGAACATAACACCTGCAACGCCAGGTACGGCCAGCGAACAATCGGTACCGCAGGCATCGACCAACCCGGCGCCCAGTGCTGCGCCCAGCACGGATGTGCCCGGTGGCGCAAGCACAAGCGCACAAGGGGAGCGTGTCACCCTGAGCACGGATCTGCTGAGGGTGGATATCAATACAGCAGGCGGCGAAATCACCCGCGTCGAACTACTGAAGCATAAAGACGCCACCAACCCTGAAAAAAATGTGGTTCTGATGGAAACCGGCGCAGGACGTACTTACATCGGCCAGAGCGGTTTGATCGGTGGCGATTTTCCAAATCACCGTTCGATGTACAGTGCACAGCCCGGTGCGCGCACGCTGGACAGCGGCGACACCATCGAGCTGGTACTCGATGCCGAGCAGAATGGTGTGAAGCTGACCAAAACTTATGTTTTCCACCGCGGCCAATACCAGATTGATCTGACCCACACAGTGGAGAACTCCACAGCAGAGACCATTTCGCCCTCCGTCTATGTGCAGCTCGTGCGCGATGGCAGCAAGCTCGAAGGCGATTCAGCGCTCTACAGCACCTTCAACGGCCCGGCGATTTACACAGACATTGAAAAATTCCGCAAGGTCTCTTTTGAAGACATTGAAAAAGGCAAAAATCCACCGCCCGTGCGCTCCGACGATGGCTGGATTGCGATGGTCCAGCATTACTTCGTTTCAGCATTCCTGCCCTCGGCCCAGGGCCAGCATGAACTGTTTACACGCAAAATCGATACCAATCTCTATGCCGTGGGTTCGATCATGAGCGCCGGCACAATTGCACCCGGCGGATCAGCGTCTGTGTCGGGCAAATTGTTTGCAGGCCCGCAGGAATCTGCTGCGCTTGAGCAGTTCGCAACCGACTTCGATCTGGTCAAAGACTACGGCTGGCTGACGATCATCGCCAAACCCATTTTCTGGCTGATGGAACAAATCCAGAAGATACTGAGTAACTGGGGTTGGACCATCATCGTGTTGACCATCATCATCAAACTCGCTTTCTTCCCGCTGTCGGCCGCAAGCTACCGCAGCATGGCAAAGATGAAGCTGGTGACACCCAAAATGACGGCGATACGCGAACGTCACAAAGGCGATCCGCAGAAAATGAATGCGGCGATGATGGAGCTTTATAAGACCGAGAAAATCAATCCGCTCGGCGGCTGCCTGCCAGTGATCGTTCAGATCCCGGTGTTCATTGCGCTGTACTGGGTGCTGCTGGCCAGCGTGGAAATGCGACATGCCCCTTGGCTGGGCTGGATTCAGGATCTGTCGGCACCCGACCCCTGGTACATCCTGCCGGTCGTGATGGCCGCATCGATGTTTGTACAAACCAAATTGAATCCCACGCCACCTGATCCAATTCAGGCCAAGATCATGATGTTCATGCCGATCGCCTTTTCGGTCATGTTCTTCTTCTTCCCAGCGGGTCTGGTGCTGTACTGGGTAGTGAACAACCTCTTGTCGATTGGCCAGCAGTGGGTGATTACCCGTCAATCGGAGCAGGGTAAAGCCTAGACATTTTTTCAAACAAAAAAAGTCCGTCACTCTCGGGTCACGGACTTTTTTTATTCCGGATACACTTTCGCCATGCTCGCTGACACCTCACCCATTGCCGCTATTGCCACTGCACCCGGTCGCGGTGGTATCGGCGTGGTTCGCATTTCAGGCAAACAGCTGGGGCCGCTCGTGCATGCGGTCTGCCGCCTCGACAAAGGGCGCGAGCTCAGTCCGCGGCAGGCGACGTATCTGGATTTCATCCAAGCCGATGGCAGCGTCATTGATCGCGGTCTCGCTATTTATTTCAATGCGCCGCACTCCTACACCGGCGAAGACGTGCTGGAGCTGCAGGGCCATGGCGGTCCGATCGTGATGCAGATGCTGCTCAATCGCTGCCTCGAAGCAGGCGCGGACATCAGTCTGCGCCTAGCGCACCCGGGTGAATTTACGCACCGCGCTTTTCTGAATGACAAACTCGATCTCGCGCAGGCCGAGGCGGTGGCCGACCTGATTGATGCTTCGACTGAGGCCGCCGCACGGCTGGCCAGTCAATCGCTGTCCGGCGCATTTTCAAAGCAGATTGATCAACTGGTCGGACAGGTCATTCAATTGCGCACGCTGGTTGAGGCGACGCTGGATTTTCCGGAAGAAGAAATCGAATTTCTTGAAAAATCGAATGCCCTCGGCCAGCTGCAGCATCTGCGCGAGACGCTTGACGAGGTGTTGGCGCAAGCCGGACAGGGCGCTTTGCTGCGTGATGGCCTCAAGGTGGTGCTGGCTGGACAACCGAATGTCGGCAAAAGCTCATTGCTCAATGCACTTGCCGGTAATGATGTGGCCATCGTCACGCCGATCGCTGGCACCACACGGGACAAGATCACCGAAACGATTCATGTCGAAGGCATACCGATCAACATCATCGACACCGCCGGCATACGCGATGAAGCCGATGCCGATGGTGAGGTCGAGCGGATTGGCATCTCGCGCACCTGGAGCGCCGTCGAACAAGCCGATGTGATCCTGCATATTCTGGATGCGAGCCGTGGCCCGACACGCGCTGATGAGGAGATCGTGGCGCGACTGCCCGATCAGATTCCGCTGCTGCGTATCTGGAACAAGATCGATCTGTCAGGACACAAGCCCGGCCTTGATCAGCAAGACGAGGGCGCGCACATCTATCTGTCAGCCGCCGAGCGCCTGGGTATGGATTTGCTGCGCAAGGAATTGCTGCGTATCGCAGGCTGGCAGCAAACCGGCGAATCGCTCTACCTTGCCCGCGAGCGCCATCTGATTGCCTTGCGTGCAGCGCAAACACATTTACAGACGGCCGCCGAACTTGCCGCGCAACGCGACAGTGCGCTGGATCTGTTTGCCGAAGAGCTGCGCCTCACTCAAGAGAGACTGAACAGCATCACCGGGGCTTTTACGTCGGATGATTTACTAGGCGTGATTTTCAGCCGTTTTTGTATCGGGAAATAAGCGCCACTGACGCAACGGCCAGAGTCGGCAGACCGCGCAGCAGAGCACACCCTAGCCCCCCTTTGGAGGGCGAGCGGACACCTGGCTGGCCTTTGCTCAGGGCTTGAGAGTGGATTTCACCCGCCTGAAATCGGATTTGCGTATCAGCGCGTGAATGCCCTTGGTGCGGTCCACGACTTGCGACACATTGAAATCGGTGGCTGCAGACAAGTAGGCATAAGCGACTGCGCGATCCATACCCATCACCTCGGACAAAAAGCGGATCGCTTCTCTGACCGCATCTTTCATCGCCTCATCCAGATCTGGATTCAAGCCAATCGCCACCCAATAACGCGGGGTTTCGCCTAACGGCTTTTCAAGTGAACCGCTGGCCGATGGAATCCGCGGATCACCTTTCTTCAGGAGCGTAAGCCGAAAGCTCGCGCGCATTGAATGCTCAAGCGCCGTCAATGCGACCTCGCCATTGGCCTGCGCCATATGCG
The DNA here is from genome assembly GCA_964639465.1 of uncultured Bifidobacterium sp. Taxonomy (GTDB): domain Bacteria; phylum Pseudomonadota; class Gammaproteobacteria; order Burkholderiales; family Burkholderiaceae_D; genus Pernthalerella. The sequence continues at coordinate 59,308 of CAZXDB010000004.1, forward strand.
GATCGCCTGTGTAGAAATTCGCGCCGGGGACAAAAACAGGTAAGTACACGGTCGTGCCCGCGCCCAAATCTTTGACATCAATATTGCCGCCATACGCCCCGGGCGGCACAGAGTGCACCGGCTGATCCGTCGCAGGCGCGACACCCATGACGCCCATAAAAGGCGCTGTCGGGAAGGTGATTGTTTCACCCCGACTGTTTTTCATCACCGCTTCCCACTGCCCGGCACGATTGCGACGTATTGGCGTAAATACCGATACGTTATGAAATTTTTCCGGGGCATGAGCATCTGCGTCAGGTTCAGGCTTAGACCCCTCTGGAAATTCGCCGGGGAGAGCGCCCTTGCCATGACGGTTAGAAATCACGCCATACGGCACACGCGGCACCACGGACAAAATATCAACCTTCAGCACATCACCGGGTTCAGCACCCTCAATGGCCAACGGCCCGGTAATGATGTGCGGTCCGTCTTTGGCAAAATCATGCGGCAAATCGGATCGGGTAATCGCCAGCGCATCTTTCAGCACCAGATGCGCCGGCACGCCTTTGGAGGCGAAATACTTTAATGGATCCCGCCCCTGATCTTCGAGCATGCCCTCATGCGACAGCGTGTCGAATACAACCGTGGCACCCGACGGCACGGTGAGGACCGGCGTATCGTTTGCATTCGATAAATAGCCCCATTTGATCGTGGCCAGCGTTGAAGGTATGTAAAACACCTTGCCGCGATAACCCTTGATCGTGATCTGGCCCGGCTTGTCTGCCAGCGGTTGCAGGGGAAAAGGCGATTTTGTGCCGGCGAATACGGAGGAAATGGCGCTGGCCAGCAAAAGGCTAAGCGTCCAGTGTCGGTGTTTCATGGCGTCCCGGAGTTTTTTACATGGATATTTATTTCCTTGAATTATGCATGAATTCATTGACGTCCGAACAGCGCAGACATCGCACAGGCCAGCCACAGGGCTGCGCCGATCGTGACGCCATAAAAAGCGCCGTTACTTGACGCGCGGGACTTGTTCAAAGGTGTGAAAAGGCGCCGGGCTGGGTACCGTCCACTCCAGACCTTCTGCGCCTTCCCAGGCATGCGCGGGCGCTTTTGCGCCGCTGCGGATATTGGGCAGCACGACGGCAAAAAGAAAATACACTTGCGTCAGTCCGAACAGGAAGCCACCCACGGATATCAGCGCATTAAAGTCCGCAAACTGCGCCGGATAATCGGCATAACGACGCGGCATCCCGGCCAGCCCGAGGAAGTGCATGGGAAAGAAAGTCACATTCAGCCAGATCAGCGAATTCCAGAAATGGAATTTACCGCGCCATTCGTTGATCATGTGGCCCGTCCACTTCGGCGACCAGTAGTAATACCCGGCAAACAGCGCAAACAGTGAACCGGCGACCAGCACATAGTGAAAATGCCCGACCACATAATAAGTATCGTGTACCTGAATATCAATCGGTGTCACCGCAAGAATCAATCCGGTAAAGCCGCCTATCGTGAACACAAAAATGAATCCAATCGCAAACAGCATCGGCGTCTCGAATGAGAGCGAACCCTTGTACATGGTCGCGACCCAGTTGAACACCTTCACACCTGTGGGTACCGCCACCAGCATGGTCGCGTACATGTAAAACAATTGTCCTGTCACCGGCATGCCGGTGGTGAACATATGGTGAGCCCAAACGATGAATGACAAGATAGCGATCGCGGCTGTTGCATAGACCATCGATGCATAGCCAAACAAGGGCTTGCGCGAAAACGCAGGCACCACGTGCGAAATAATGCCAAAGCCCGGCAGGATCATGATGTAGACCTCGGGATGACCAAAAAACCAGAATAAATGCTGAAACAACACCGGGTCGCCGCCCCCTGCGGCATTAAAGAAGGTCGTGCCAAAATGTCGGTCGGTGAACATCATCGTCACGGTGCCGGCCAGGACTGGCATCACCGCCACCAGCAAAAAACCTGTGATCAGCCAGTTCCAGCAAAACAGCGGCATTTTCATCAGGCCCATGCCGGGCGCGCGCATATTAAGAACGGCGGTGATGATATTGATCGCACCCAGAATCGACGACACGCCCATCAGATGAATGGCGAGTATGGTCATATCCATTCCGATGCCCATCTGAGTCGACAGCGGCGGATACAGCGTCCAGCCGGCTGCGGTCGCACCCCCTTCCACCAATCACGAAGCCATCAGCAAAATGGCTGCCGGAGGCAAGAGCCAGAATGAAAAATTATTCATTCGCGCAAACGCCATATCGGAAGCCCCCACCATCAACGGGATCATCCAGTTCGCAAAACCAACAAAGGCCGGCATGATCGCGCCAAACACCATGATCAATCCATGCAGGCTGACCAGCTGGTTGTACAACTCGGGTTGCAAGACTTGCAGTCCGGGCTGAAACAATTCCACACGTAGCAGCAAGGCCATTATCCCGCCGGTCAGCAGCATGATGAACGCGAACCACAAATACAAGGTACCAATATCCTTGTGATTGGTCGCATACAACCAACGCCGCCAGCCATAAGGCATCGCATGCTCATGAGAATGTTCGGCCGTGCCGGCAACCACAGGCGTCGTGCGCATGAAAAATTCCTGTTCTGCGAAAGCTGCAATAAAAGCGTCCCCAGGCAAGCGTGATGCGAAGACTCGACCGGAAATTCACCACCGCAACGCCCAGACACTTTGACCACGACAACTTGCTACAAATTCTCCAGTCATCATCGGTGATGGTTTGATTGGCCATCATCGCTGCCAAAAAAATCCGGACTTTGTTCTGACGCGCATCGACGCGCGAAAGTGCTTGCGCTGCTGCCTGCATACAGCGCCCGCGTGGATGTTTGGCGAATGACTGGCCGGCGATCTCGTGTCCGTCAACGAATGCGGCAGGATTGATCAACCCGAAAGAAGTGCATGATGAAGCGACGTTATTTCACTGGTCGGTGCTTACTGAGTTGTCTGCCACTGTTGCCGGCAGGGCGGTCAGTGGCAGGAGGCGATGACAGGAAAGGATGGACCATACCTTATGTGCCCACCGACCCTGACGTGGTGAAAAAAATGCTCGGCATAGCCGCCGGAGCAGAAGATCGAGATGGATGGCGCAACCATTTACCGCTGGACGATCACGCAGGCGCAAAAACAGAACGTAAATCAATAAATCCGATAGCTGACAGCGCATCAGTCAATCGCAGGTTTGCAAACCCGCGAAGATCGATGTGAACCTGCACGCCGGCGCAGGTTCACGAAGCAAATCAGTGACTAATCATCCACGGACGTTTCGACGGAAAAGCTTTATTGCCATTCGGCGCCGTGAAAGTGGACGAACGCTTGCCCGAAGAGGAACAGCAGCCGCAACCAGCGGGATGCCGATGGCTGACATAGTTCTTCGAACTTTTCGGTTCATGTCGGGCACGCTCGTTGGTCTCGAGGGACAGTCGCGTCACGCCATCCACATAAGCCAGACCTGCAGCCGAGACGATGACGCGCTGGGATGTCGCACCACAGTCGGGACAAGGGGCCGGATCATTGCGTTCATCCATCCTGCGGATGGTGTCGAATTCTCCGCAGGATGGACAGTCATAGTCATAAGTCGGCATAACGCTTCTCCGTCATGTTTACAGGTCCGGTGACAGCGGCATCTGTATTGAGCCATCCAGATGTTTGATCGGGCCTGAGGCATTCGGATTGATATCGAAATCAAATATCTCGGTCGGCAGCCACAGCGTCGCGCACGCGTTAGTACTACGGTCGAAACACAGGAATCAAGTTATTGTTTGATGGCCTCACACCGAATTGAAACAGGAGACGGTGTGATGGAAAACATGACGCAATGGGGCGAGCAGTTGGGTGCGCGTGGGCAGGCGGCGTGGCAGGATTTATTTGGCCGGATCGGTTACCGATTTGGCCACGCTGGTCTGCGGCAACGCGTGATCGAGTATGTGCAAGGTTTGCTCAGCCCGGTGGAGCGCAAAAATGGCTGGCAATTGGCAGAGGCCGTCGCGCACGCGACGCCCTGCAACCTGCAGCATTTGCTGGATCGGGCGCCCTAGGAAGCCGATGCGGTGCGCGACGACGTGACCGATTATGTTGCCCATACTCTGGGCGAGGCCGATGGGGTGCTGGTCGTTGATGAAACCGGCTTCCTTAAAAAAGGCACGCATTCCGTTGGGGTCAAGCGGCAATACAGCAGCACAGCCGGGCGCATCGAGAATTGCCAGATCGGCGTGTTTCTGGCCTATGCGAGCCGGCGCGGGCGCGCCCTGATCGATCGCGAGCTGTATCTTCCGCGTGAATGTGGCGAGCAACTGGCATGTCTGGATGCGGCCACGACGCCGGTCTGGCAAAGACTGTCGGTGGGCGATGGCGCCAAGGGTCCCCGCTATGACGATTGGGCGCGCTTACCGATGCTGTCGCGGCAGGCGCCTGATGAGCACTGGCTGCTGCTGCGGCGCAGCCTCAAGGAGGGCAAGCTGACGTATTACGAGTGTCACGCGCCGCAGGGCACGCCGCTGGCGATGCTGGCGCGCGTGGCGGGCAGTCGTTGGACGATCGAAGAATGCTTCGAGGCGGCCAAAGGGGAAGTGGGGCTGGATCAGTATGAGGTCCGCAGCTGGCATGGCTGGTACCGCCACATCACGCTGGCCATGCTCGCGCATGCCTACCTGGCAGCGCTCTGTGCGCAAGAGCGTGTACGGCCAGTCCAAAAAAAAGTGTGCCCCAGTGCGATGCAGGCATGGAAACAGCAACGTGCGTCCCGCTGAGCGTGCCGGAATTGCGTCGATTACTGTGGCAGATTGCGTGGCGCGTTGCCCCTAGTTTGGCAGCAGTCCTCGCCTAGTCATTCTGGCGACGACGTCATCAAGCCCGGACACGAGATTGCCATTGGCGACGGCGGATGGGGGTGTTGAGATGAGTTGCGAATGTAGTAGTTGAATAGCCGAATGATTGAATTTTAATAAGTTGCATTTAATGTCCGATTTGGTGCGCGCAACGCCGGCGCGCACCAAGATCAACCATTAAATTCAGTTTTGCTCTGTGTCGGTGTGGCGCTTAAATCGATTCAGCTTGGCTGAAACAATCATGCTGAATTTCTTTTCAAAAATCGCTAATAGTTGAAGCTGGGAATATTGACAAAAGATCTTTTGGCATTGTACCGTATTGCTAACCTGCAATATGGCAGGATGACGATAAAAAGCTTTTAAGCCAAAACTGCCTTAAAAGCCTACCGGCAAAAATGCCCAGATTGAGTGCGAACTCGTCTGGGCACTTTTTTTGCATATAGCCAAATTGCCCACGGCGGCGATTGCCGAGGTGTCTGTGATGGTTGTTCACGGAATGTTGTTCTTGAACCAAGAGGTAGAGGACACGGAGTTGCACCTGGCCCCAACCTTAGCAGAAGCGTATGCCCGAAGGCATTTTCAATGAAGTTACCAACCAACCTAAGGTATAAAAATGTCCAACAAAACAAGAAATCCGAACACGCTGGAAAGCCTGTCCCGCCGCGAAGCCATCGGCAAGCTCGGCGTTACTGCAGCTGCCATTGCTGGTGCTATCCCTGGAACCATGTTGTTCTCACGCGAGGTCGCTGCTGCCGACAAAGTAAAAGTCGGTATTCTTCATTCTTTGAGCGGCACAATTGCGATCGCCGAGAAGTCGGTGGTAGATGCAGAGATGCTCGCTATCGAACAGGTCAACAAAGCCGGCGGCGTGATGGGCAAGCTGATCGAGCCCGTGATCGAAGACGGTGCCAGCGACTGGCCGACTTTTGCCGAGAAAGCGCGCAAGCTGCTCGAAAAAGACAAGGTTGCAGCGGTGATGGGTTGCTATACCTCCGCCTCCCGTAAAGCAGTGCTGCCAGTATTCGAGAAGCTGAATGGCCTGCTGTACTACCCAACTTATTATGAGGGTCTCGAGCAATCGCCTAACATCATGTACACCGCACAGGAAGCGACGCAGTCAGTCATTTCTGCGATGGAGTGGTTGTATGCGAACAAGGGCAAGACCTTCTACATGATCGGCTCAGACTACATCTGGCCACGTACCACCATCAAGATCGCGAAAGCAACGCTGGCGCGCCTCGGCGGCAAGCTGGTCGGTGAGGGTTACTACCCACTCGGTCACATCGAGTTTTCGTCCGAAATCAACAAGATCAAGGCAGCCAAGCCAGATGTCATCCTGAACTGCGTGGTGGGTGGCTCGAACGTTGCGTTCTTCAAGCAGTTGAATGCCGCTGGTATCACCGGCAAGAACCAGACCGTGCTTTCGCTGGCTGTCTCGGAAGAAGAAGTTTCAGGTATCGGTGCTGCTAACACCGCAGGTACACTGACCTGCATGGGCTACTTCCAAGGTCTCAACAACCCGGAGAACAAGAAGTTTGTCTCTGAGTTCAAGAAAAAGTATGGCGCCGATCGCGTCACTGGCGACACGCTGGCCTGCGGCTACACCTCGGTACTGCTGTGGGCCAAGGCTGCTGAAAAGGCGAAGAGCTTCGATGTTGCCAAAGTGGTCGCTGCCTCGTCGAACCTCGAGATCAGCGGCCCAGAGGGCAAGGTCAAGTTCCACCAGTCGAACCATCACCTGTGGAAGCATGCGCGTATCGGTGCGTTCCGTGCGGATGGCCAGGTCGACATGATCTATGAGTCGAAGCTGATCGAGCCAAACCCCTTCCCGAAACTGTAATTCTTCGGGTCGAGTTCACTCGACTTCCCCTGAATTACCCCGGCCATCGCCACGCTAATGTGTGGTGGTCGGGGTTGTTCGGGGTCCTGCAACTTCTGGCGTTAACGTTACCCGGCTCTCCAAATGTCATTTGATGCGTTTGTAATGCAGTCCTTCACGGGACTCTCTATTTTTTCGGTGCTGATGCTGATGGCACTCGGGCTGACTATTATTTTCGGCCTGATGGGCGTCATTAATATGGCGCATGGCGAGTTCATGGCTCTAGGCGCTTACTGCACCTACGCGACCGCAAAATTTTTCGAGGCGTTCCTTCCTGGTTTGATGGATGGCTTTGTCTTTGTCGGCATTGTCTTGGCCTTTGTTGTCACCAGCTCTGTCGGCTACCTGCTGGAACGAGGCCTAATACGACACCTTTACCATCGCCCGCTGGACACCTTGTTGGCAACCTGGGGCGTCAGTCTGATCATGCAGCAGCTTTTCCGGCAGTTTATTAATCCGCGCGAAGTCGAGGTGCCGACGGTGAATTGGTTGCAAGGCGCTGTCAATATATCGGAAGGCGTTGCGCTGCCGCTATCGCGCTTGTTCATTATTTGTCTTGCGGTTTTCACGTTGTTGTTTGTCTTTTACCTTTTGTATCGAACCCACTGGGGTATTTCCATTCGCGCCGTGACTCAAAATCGTCCGATCGCCAGTGCGGTGGGTATTAATACGCAAAAAGTGGATGCCACTACGTTCGCATTGGGCAGCGGCTTGGCCGGTATCGCAGGGAGTGTGTTCACCATGCTTGCCTCCACGGGCCCTACGACCGGACAAGCTTACATAGTCGATACATTCATTGTGGTGGTGTTCGGTGGCGTCGAGAGTTTGCTCGGTACAGTGCTTTCCGCGTTCATCATCGGTCAGATGCAATCCTGGCTTGAATTCGGCTTAAGCGGCTCGATGGCGCGAGCAGCGATTCTTGCCGCTGTCATCTCGGTTCTATTCTTCCGGCCGAATGGGCTGTTCTCACAAAAGGTTAGGCGCTAAGCATGAAATTGCTCGATAGGTTTTTCGGTCCCTCGCACGCGGAGGTCGGACTGAGCAGGATCGGCTTTGTAGTTGTTGCTCTGGTTCTGCTGTTGGTTCTACCTTTCACGCTGAATGTTTTCCGTTTGGGGTTGGCGGCGAAGTATTTATCGCTCGCCTTCTCGGCGGTCGGCATTGTTCTCATATGGGGCTACGGTGGTATTTTGAGTTTGGGGCAAGGCTTCTTCTTTGGCCTAGGTAGCTACATGCTTGCCATGTTTCTGAAGCTCGAGGCGACAAATTCGGATAGCTCGGCACAGGCCTTATCTGCGTTCTTCGGCTCTAAACTTCCCGATTTTATGGTGTGGAATAGTGTCGAGGCGCTGCCATTTTGGTGGGAGCCGTTCAACTATGTCTGGTTCACCTTGCTGGCGATCGTGATATTGCCGGCGGTGTTTGCGTTTGTGTTTTCATACGCCGCTTTCCGCCGACGCATAGGCTCGGTGTATTTCTCGATTGTCACGCTGTCGCTGTCAGCAATTTTGGCAATCATGATTATCGGCCAGCAGGGCGTCACCGGTGGTGTTAATGGTATTAACGATTTCCGCACATTCATGGGCATCAATCTTGATTCGGATTCGGCCAAGGTGGCGATGTATTACGTCACGGTGTCACTGCTGCTGTTGGGTATGCTGATTTGCGGATTTGTTCTCAATAGCCGATTGGGCAGAGTAGTGATTGCTATCCGTGATAACGAGGACCGAGTGCGCTTCTCTGGTTATAACCCAGCGTTGTTCAAGGCATTTATTTTCGCGATTGCTGCGGTGTTTTCATCGATAGGCGGCGCTATGTTCACGATTCAGCAAAGCCTGGCCTCACCGTCACTAGTAGGTATTGTGCCCTCAATCGAGATGGTGATTTACGCGGCGGTCGGCGGAAGATTGTCGCTGGTGGGCGCAGTGCTCGGCGCCGTGCTGGTGGGTACGGCTAAAACAGTGTTCTCCGAAAACTTTGCCACGCTGTGGGTTTACTTCATCGGTTTCCTGTTCGTATTCGTGGTCATGTATCTACCGAACGGCATCGTTGGGTTGGTCACTTGGCTGCGGAGTTTAAGAAACAAGCAAGACGGCAGCAAAAACTGAGCAAAGCGAAACCTATGTCAAACAAATTTGTTCTCCAGATTGAAGACTTGACCGTGTCGTTCGACGGCTTCAAAGCAGTCGATGGCCTCAATTTTTATTTGGAACCAGACGCGCTGCATTGCGTGATCGGGCCCAACGGCGCGGGCAAGACCACCTTGCTCGATATGATCTGTGGAAAGACAAAGCCGACGGGCGGCAAGATCTTTTTTAAAGACATCAATATCACCGAGTTGATGGAATATCAGATTACCCGCCTGGGTATCGGTCGGAAATTTCAGACGCCGTCCGTCTACGATCAGTTGACGGTGTTCGAGAACTTGGAGATTTCTCATCCAAATCCGCGAGGTGTGTTGGGATCGGTATTTTTCAAGCGTACTGACCTTATTACGGAAAAGGTTCATGAAGTCGCCAATAAGATTTTTCTCGGCGACCATCTTGATGATACGGCCGCGATTCTCTCGCACGGCCAAAAGCAATGGCTTGAGATCGGCATGCTGCTGATGCAGGACCCCGAACTGATTCTGCTGGATGAGCCCGTCGCTGGCATGAGCGCCAAGGAGCGGGAAAAAACGGCAGCGCTACTCAATGAGATTTCACGTGGTCGTTCCATTATCGTGATCGAGCATGACATGGCCTTTGTAAAAATGGTTGCAAAGAAGGTGACCGTTTTACATCAAGGCAAGCTGCTGGCAGAGGGCACACTCGAAAAAGTGCAAGAGAACGAGCAGGTTAAACAGGTTTACCTGGGACATTGATTTCGGTATCAGCATCCCTTCTGGAGAAAATTTTGCTTTCTGTTGAAAAACTGAATGTTTACTACGGCAAAAGTCATGTGATCCATGACTTGAGCTTTAGCGTTCGTCACGGCGAGTCGGTGGCGCTGATGGGGCGCAATGGCATGGGTAAAACTACGCTGCTGAAAACCATCATTGGCTTGCTCAAGGTTGGATCGGGCGATGTCAGTTTCGATGCCAAATCCGTGGCTGTGCTCGCGCCGCATGAGCGTGTCGCGCGTGGTTTTGGTTATGTGCCGCAGGGTCGGATGATTTTTCCGTACCTTACGGTGGAAGAAAATATCCTCGCCGGGATGCTGGACAAGCGCCGGGGTATTCCTGACGAGATTTACGAATTTTTTCCGGTCCTGCTTGAGATGCGAAAGCGTAAAGGTGGCAACCTGTCCGGTGGGCAGCAGCAGCAACTCGCGATTGCTCGCGCACTGGTAAATAACCCGAAGGTACTCATCCTGGATGAGCCGACTGAGGGTATACAGCCCTCCATCATTAAAGAACTGGCGCACAAGCTGGTGGAGCTGAAAGAAAAGAAAAATTTTTCGTTGATTGTCAGTGAGCAGGTACTGTCATTTACCAAGGTGGTCGCCGATCGCTTTCTGATTCTGGAGAAGGGCGCTGTGGTCTACGAAGCAACCAAACACGACTTGGACGATAGTCGTGTGCACTCGCTGCTGACTATTTGATTGGATGATTCATCGTGCTTTTGCCGCAATTAAAGGCCGGGCGCGATGAGTTTTGAAATTGAGCTTTTCGGATGAAGAGCTCATTGTGGGTTGTATCAATTTTTGAAGAAAGGGAGAGCAGACATGAGACACGGTGATATTGCGAGTAGCAAAGACTGCGTTGGGGTGGCAGTAGTCAACTATAAGATGCCTCGCCTTCATACCAAAGCCGAAGTGCTGGACAATGCACGCAAGATCGGCGACATGCTGGTTGGCATGAAACAAGGCCTGCCAGGTATGGACCTGGTGATTTTTCCGGAGTATTCGACACACGGCATCATGTATGACTCGAAAGAGATGTACGAAACCGCGTCGACCGTTCCTGGCGAAGAGACTGAAATCTTTGCGGCTGCTTGCCGTAAAGCGAATGTGTGGGGCGTGTTCTCGCTGACAGGTGAGCGTCACGAGCAGCATCCCAATAAGGCGCCTTACAACACTCTGATCTTGATGAACAACAAGGGCGAGATCGTGCAGAAGTATCGCAAGATCATGCCGTGGGTACCGATCGAGGGTTGGTATCCGGGCGACTGCACCTATGTATCCGATGGACCGAAGGGCATGAAGATCAGCTTGATCATCTGCGATGACGGTAACTACCCGGAAATCTGGCGTGATTGCGCCATGAAAGGTGCTGAATTGATCGTGCGCTGCCAGGGCTACATGTATCCGGCCAAAGAGCAGCAGATCACCATGGCTAAGGCAATGGCTTGGGCTAACAACAGCTATGTGGCAGTTGCCAACGCTGCTGGCTTCGACGGCGTGTACTCCTACTTCGGTCATTCGGCTATAGTTGGCTTCGACGGCCGGACGCTGGGTGAATGCGCTGAGGAAGAGATGGGCATTCAGTATGCTGAATTGTCCGTATCACTGATTCGTGACGCACGCAAGAACAGCCAATCCAATAACCACTTGTACAAGCTGCTGCACCGTGGCTACACCGGCAAAATCAATTCCGGTGAAGACGCAAATGGTGTTGCTGCATGTCCGTACGAGTTCTACGGCAAGTGGATCAATGATCCGGAAGGAACACGCAAAATGGTTGAGGCCTTGACGCGTGATACGCCCGGAACCGAGGATGCACCGATCGAGGGAATCCCGAATAAGGCTACAGCCCACCGTTAAGCTTCGGTGACTTCGTTCGCACGCCCCAATCGCCTGCGCTTGGGGCGTGCATTTTTGACTCCCGCCGATGAACGACCTAATTCAGCCTTACTACATCTCTTCTGAGCCTTATTATCTAAGCGCAGAAAACGAGATCGAATTATTCGAAGCTGCATACCGCTTGCGGATGCCAATGGTATTAAAAGGGCCAACGGGATGCGGTAAGACACGCTTCATGGAGTACATGGCTTGGCGCTTGCAGCGCCCCTTGATCACCGTCGCCTGTAACGAGGATATGACCGCTTCCGATCTTGTCGGGCGGTTTCTACTCGATGCTAATGGCACAATCTGGCACGATGGGCCATTGACGATTGCGGCGCGTTATGGCGCGATTTGCTATCTCGATGAAGTGGTCGAGGCACGTCAGGACACCACGGTCATTATTCACCCACTGACAGATAATCGTCGCACGCTGCCGCTCGACAAGCGGGGTGAACTGATTCATGCGCATCCGGACTTTCAGCTCGTGGTGTCGTATAACCCCGGCTATCAAAGTCTTACCAAAGATCTGAAGCAATCAACAAAGCAGCGTTTTGGTGCACTCGATTTCGACTACCCGGAAGAAAAAATAGAAGCTGACATCGTCGCCCATGAGAGTGGTGTGGCCACCGAGATCGCCAACAAACTGGTCGGTATTGCGCATCGCTCGCGCGCCTTGCGTGGCCGTGGGCTGGAAGAAGGGATTTCAACCCGTATGCTGATTCACGCTGGCGCACTGATCTATGCCGGTATCTCTGCGCGAGAGGCATGTCGACTTGCCATGGCGCGGCCGATTACTGACGATCCCGATATGCTCTCGGCAATCGATGGGTTCATCGATGCTTACTTCGGTATCTGAGCGCGTCGCGGCCGATACCCTGCATCCTGCGTTATCGGATGCGTTGTCTGCATTGCCACCGCGATTACGCAATCCCGCCACGGAAGACGAACTGACAGCGCTGTTGAAGGATGCTGCGCAGGCAGCACCCGGTCTGGAGCCAGCCCTCGGCTCTCATCTTGGTTTTGTGCTGAACTCCCTTGATGTTGGTGGCTTGCGGCGCTGGATACTGACTGGAATGCGTCTCTATGCAAACCATCCGGGGCAACTTGCGGCTTATTTTCGTCTGGAAGATATCGCTGCGGCACAGGCGATGGAGGCTGAAACCAAAGGTACGTCTTTCGAGCGCGCACGTCATTCGCTGCAGTATTTCACGACCGGATTCGGTCAGGCTGATTTATCGCTCGCAGCACGCCGTCAGCGCAGCCTGAATGCGCTGCCGCTGCGCCCGGTGATCAGCCAAGGTACTTTGTTACTACCCGATCACTATCTCGCTTGGGATGGTGCGACCCGGGGAAATATCTATCGTGCCGCAGTGGCTCATGCATTGGCGCACTTGCAGTACTCGCCACGTCACCAGCCAGCAGGCAAAAAAAAGCCTTTACTGATCGCGGTGCTGTCTTTGATCGAAGATGCGCGTGTCGAGCGATTGGCGATTCAGCGTTTTCCAGGGCTATGGTCATTATGGGGCTGCTTCCATACCGTCTATGGTGAGAATAATGACCTCACTTTCTTTTCGCTCGCTGCGCGCTTGTCGCGCGCCTTGCATGATCCTGGTTATCAAGACCAGAACCACTGGGTAAACAAGGGGCGCGAATTATTCGAGGCAGAAGCGGTACTGGGACTGGATGATCCAGAGCGTTTCGCTGAGGTCGGAAAAATACTTGGCAATGACCTCGGTCAGATGCGCGTGCGCTTCGTGCAAGACCTATACGCTGTGCAACCGGCCTATCGCGACGACAACAGCTTCCTTTGGGAATTCGAGCAGGACGCACCGCCCGACACACCGCCCGAAGAAAGTCTGTCGCGTTCCTCGGTACAGATAGAAGCGACTGATCAAAAAGCTGAGACAGCGATGCATGTCTCACCGATTGAGCAGCCACCGGGTCAGCGCTTTGTTTATCCGGAGTGGGACTATTGTGAAAATCAGTTGCGTCACGCGTGGGCCACCGTGCATGATCGTCTGGCGCGCGATGCTACAGAGATTGTTTCCAATGGTCGCCAACGTAGCTTGGTGCGCGGCGTATCGCTCGATACGCGTTCTCGTACCCTCGACCGAGCGGTACGGCTACGCCGCCAGCACGAAGGTGAATCACTTGACTTGAATGCGGCCGTCGAGAGCCGGATTAGTTGGCGCGCGCGCATCACCCCGGATCCGAGGATCTTTCAGCGTCCGGGCAAGCGGCGTCGACACGCTGCGATTTTGTTGCTGGTCGATCTTTCCGAGTCGACCAATGATCGCGTCAAGGGCTTTACCTCGATATTGGACGTCGAGAAACAGGCTGCAGATCTTTTGTCACAATCCATTGATACCGACTATGACCGTCTGGCGATTGATGGCTTTCATTCAGATGGTCGTGAAAAGGTCCATTATCTGCGGCTGAAAGAATTCGATGAGCCGTATGGTGAGCCACAACGTAGAGTGCTGATGCGGCAGCAGGGCTCGCTATCAACGCGGATGGGTGCCGCATTAAGGCATGCCGGGTTTCGTTTACATCAGCAGCGGGCAGAAAAGCGCATATTGCTGCTAGTGACGGATGGTGAGCCATCAGATATTGATGTCGTTGATAGGGATTATCTGGTCGAAGATGCCCGTCATGCGGTACATTACCTTGGTATGAAAGGTGTTACGGTTTTTGGACTGACCCTGGATAAGGCTGCCGGTTCGTATATGAAAAAGATTTTCGGTGCCCGCAACTACACTATTGTTGATAATGCACTTTCTTTACCAGTTCAGTTGACGCGAACCTTGGCTCAGATTGCTGCACGCTGATAAACCGATGTTTAAATAAGGCATGGTACTGCTGATGTGTTGGAACAATAAACATGGCGAATAAAGATCCGGTCAAAGTGGGTGTCTTGTACTCGCAGACTGGCGTGACCTCGGCTATCGAGTCTTCCCAGCGACTGGGGACGCTGCTTGCTATCGAAGAGATCAATGATCACGGTGGCATCGATGGACGCGAGATTGTCGCCATTGAGTATGATGCAGCTTCAGATCCCTTCCAGTTTCGTAACTTGGCCGAGCGCCTGGTGGCCATTGATAACGTCAATGTGATTTTCGGCTGCTACATGTCAAGCACGCGCAAGGCGGTGACGCCAATTGTTGAGAAATACAATCGAATTCTGTTTTACGCGACCCTCTACGAAGGCTTCGAGTTTTCGAATAACATCATCTATACAGGCGCCGCACCAAATCAAAATAGTGTGCAGCTTGCTGATTTCATGATGTCCATGTTTGGTGGTCAGGTTTACTTGGTTGGATCAGATTATATCTACCCGTACGAGTCTAACCGGATCATGTCGGACCTGGTCCATCAGCGTCCTGGTGGCAGCATCGTTGCTCAGCGCTATGTGCCATTGAATGCGGGGCCGAAGGACTTTGAAAGTATCGTCGCCCAGATCAAGGAACTGCAGCCGGATTTCATCTTCTCTACCGTAGTCGGCGATGCGACCCAGCATCTCTATCGTGCCTATGCCGAGGCGGGGCTGGATCCGAAATCAATGCCGATTGCGAGCCTTACGACCTCCGAGGTTGAGGTCGCACAAATGGGCGCGGCTGCTGGGGCGGGGCACTTTACCGCGGCGCCGTACTTCACCTCGATTGACTCAGTTGAAAATCATCGTGTTCTACAGCGCTTCCGTGCGCGATTCGGTGACGAGATTCGACCCAATGCGTGCTGGGAGGCTGCGTATTTTCAGGTTCATCTCTTCGCTTATGCAATGCGCGGTGCGGGTACGGATAGTGTGCCTGTCTTGATGCCCCAAATTCTTGAAAGTGAATTTCTCGCGCCGCAGGGGCGGGTGCGCGTCGAGCCGTCCAATCATCACACCCACTTGTATCCACGAATTGGGCGGGTTAATTCGAAGGGCGAGTTTGCCATCGTTCGCGCATCGAAGAATGCGGTTGTGCCTGACCCTTACCTGGTCACGCATTCATTGGGCGACTGGACGCTTGTCCTCGAGACCTTGCAGGATTAATGGCACAGCCAAAGACATCAACGCGTTCTACCATGCGCGTAATACGCGAGGCGCCACAGATTTTGCGCGACCTTCGTTCACTGCGTGTATGTGTATTTCACCCGCGTGATCAAGACGGTCAGGGCTTGACTCGTCAATTAGAGCGCATCGGTTGTCAGGTGCAGGCGTTTTGGCCGCCGCTTCCCGATTTGCCCGAAGGTACCGACGTGGTCTTTCTTGCCTTGTCACCGGATATACTCGGTGCGGACTTTGCGTGGTGCCAACGTGAAGATAGGCCACCCATCATCGCCGTGATCGCCTACGAAAATCCAACCTTGATCGAAGCAGTGCTTCGGCTTGGCGCGATCGCCACTGTGGCGTCACCCGTACGGTCGTTTGGCTTGTTATCGGTACTGGTGCTGGCGCGCGACTGGCACGACACAGTCAAAAAACAGCGAAAGCGTATCACCCAGTTGGAGGCAAAGCTGCGAGGTGCGCGGCAGATCGCCGAGGCACAAGAGATTCTCTGTACACAGCATGGAATTTCAAAGGAAGAGGCCTACCACGTGATTCGCGAGCAGGCGATGCAGAAGCGAGTGACTGCAGAAGAGATTGCGCGCTCAATTATTAATGCCAATGAAATCTTGAGCGTCAAAAAACTGCGCTCCTGAATTCCGTAAGCGCTACTGGTCAAAGGCTTTTAATCAGACCAAGAATGTCTCGAAATGCAGGATGATCTGCATGGCCCATCCACTCAAACAGTGCCATCTCGGTCGAGATGACCGGTACTCCCTGCTGCCGCAAGCGATGTGCAGCGTGCTCTTTATTCTGAGCATGCCGCGAAGCGACCGCATCAGCAACAAAATATGGTTTGTAGCCATGCTCTACCAAGCCCAGTACCGTTTGCAGCACGCAGACATGTGCCTCCATGCCGGTCACCACGATCTGGCTTTTGCCTAGGCGCTTGAGCGTTTGCATGATGGCAGCATCATCGGCGCATGAGAAATGTCGCTTGTGGAGTATTTCATCGTCCTTCAGCAGTGCCCGCAAATCGGCGACGGTTGGTCCGATTTTTTCCGCACAATGCTCGCTGGCAAAGACAGGAATATCCAGTTGGCGGGCAGCTCGGATCAAGGCGCTGTTCGCCTGGATTGCCGATTCAGATTTGTGCATGGCAGGTGCCAAGCGGCTTTGAATATCTACCACCAGCAGGGCTGTCGAATCGCGATGTAGTCGCATGGTTTAGCTCAGATTCAAGTAATTATCGTCTTGATAAATGGGGAGTGACGCGCGACGGTATGCCCGCCTAAAACTCCCTCGTTTTTACTGCTGATTTTCTTGCCGGCAAGCCGCCTGTTCGGTAGACTCACCTTAGCGAAACTTGCTTCTCCACACAAGGATTTTCATTTTGCCGACCGCCTCATGCTTAAACTATTAGAAGTTGTCGGGCCGGTAACCGACCCGGTCATCGCCGATCAATTGCACCACCTGGAACACCATGGGCGGGTCGAGTACATCACGCTTTCTGAAGAGGATACGCAGCGTCGTCGCTTGCGTGTCATGACAGATGCCGGCACCGAATGTGCGCTAATGCTCGATCGCTCGGCGCAACTCTATGATGGTGCTGTGATGTTGTTGACCGAGGAGCGCGCGGTGGTCGTGCGTACGCAAGAGCCAGATTGGTTGCGTATACAGCCGCGTGATACTGCAGCAGCGCTCGAGATTGGCTACTTCTCAGGCAACATGCATTGGACAGTGCGATTTGCAGGCGATGTCATCGAGATCGCAATGCAGGGCGAAGCAGCAAGCTATCTCGAGCGGTTGGCACCGTTTTTATCGGATGGTCGGGCGAGACATGTCCACAGCCACTGATATCGTCAGCCAGCTAAGTGCGCTACAGCACGCTGATAGCTTTTTCCCGAGTGGTGCGATCTCATTCTCACAAGGTTTGGAAACCTTGTACGCTGACCGGGAAGTGAAAGATGCCGAGACACTTTCGACATTCGTCGAGGGTCAGTTGCTCTATCGGTGGGCCTCAATGGAGGCGCCGGCGATGGTGCTGGCGCATCGTGCTGCAGGTGATCTTGCGGTATTAGCCGATATTGATGCTGAAGTTGAGGCGATGAGTCTGGCGACTGAGTTGCGTGATGGCTCGCGTCGGGCCGGTGGTGCTCTGCTCAGTGTGCATGAGAAATTGGAGACTACCCAAGCCTCAGCTTATCGCGTTCTGGTCGCAGAAAAAAAAGCCTTTGGTCATTTGCCGGTAGCGCAGGGTCTGGTGTGGTGGGCCATGGGTATTTTTGAACAAGACGCGCGTGCTATCTCTGCGCACCTGCTGTGTACCGGCTCGATCAGCGCTGCATTGCGCCTTGGCGTGATCGGTCACCTGGATGCGCAGCGAGTATTACTGAGAGTGCGCAGCACAGTCGTTCAATTGTTATCTGCGCCGTTCGCAACTCCCATCCGGGATGTACAAGGATTTGATTTTCACGCGTACACTCCAGCGACTGAAATCGCCGCAATGCGTCATGAAGTTCATGATGCACGTTTGTTTGCCAACTAAATTTTTTATACGGAGGCTTTATGCTGCTTACGCCGACCGAACTTGAACGACTCACGATTTATACCTCGGCAGAAATTGCGCGAAAGCGCCGCAATAAAGGTTTAAAGCTTAGCTATCCGGAAGCCACAGCGATTATCGCTGACGAGATTCTCGAAGGCGCGCGTGAGGGTCGCTCGGTCGCCGAGCTAATCTCGTTCGGGTCCACGATACTCAATTCTGACGATGTCATGCCTGGTGTCCCAGCCTTGATGCCGGTTCTGCAAGTGGAAGCCACTTTCCCCGACGGTACAAAGCTGGTGACAGTTCATGAACCGGTTCGCGCTGGGAAGCACCAGATAGACAGTGTGATGCCGGGCGAGATCATTACACCCGAAGGTGATATTGAACTCAATGTCGGCAGACCCACTATCGTGCTGCGTGCCACCAATACCGGCGACCGCCCGATACAAATCGGTAGTCATTTCCATTTCTTCGAGGTTAATAAGGCGCTCGAATTCGATCGCGCAGCTGCGTTTGGTATGCGACTCGATATTCCGGCTGGCACGGCAGTTCGCTTTGAGCCCGGTGAGGCGAAAGAATTCACCCTGACAACCTTCGGCGGCAGCCGCGAGATTTATGGCTTGAACAGTCTCACCGATGGCACCACCGGCGACGACCGGAAGGCCGCCGCATTAGAGGCGGCAAGAAAAAAGGGCTTCAAGGGCGCATGAGCTCGCTGCATGCAAAACGCTGGTATTCAATAACCCCAGTCGCGCTGAACTGGTGCGATATTCTGCGGAGCAAAGCTGATGGCAAAGATGACGAGGCGCGAATATGCTGCCATGTATGGCCCAACCAAAGGTGACGCAGTTCGTCTAGGCGATACCTCACTGTTTGCAGAGATCGAGCATGATTACGCGGTGCCGGGCGACGAATGCCTGCACGGCGGAGGTAAAACACTGCGCGATGGTATGGGACTGAAAGCGGGGCATGACAGCGCCGATGGTGCGCTTGATATGCTGATCTGCAATGCCACGATCATTGATCCTGTCATCGGGATTGTCAAAGGCGATATCGGCATCAAGGATGGCAAGATCGTCGCTATCGGCAAGGCCGGCAACCCGGAAGTGATGGATGGTGTGCATCCGAAACTCATCTGCGGTGTTTCGACCACAGTGCGTGATGCCGAGGGTTTGATTGCCACGCCGGGTGGTATTGATGTGCATGTGCACTTCGATTCCTCGCAGTTGTGTGAGCATGCGATTTCCAGTGGCCTGACGACACTCATCGGCGGTTCACTAGGTCCAATTACAGTAGGTATTGATTGCGGTGGCGAGTGGAACGTCGGCAAAATGTTGCAAGCATCCGAGAGCTGGCCGATCAATTTCGGTTTTCTGGGGCGTGGTAATTCTTCCAAGCCGCAGTCACTGATCGGACAGCTGCGTGGTGGTTGCCTCGGGCTTAAGATCCATGAAGACTGGGGTGCGATGCCGGCGACGATCGATACGTGTTTATCGGTCGCCGATGAATATGACTTTCAGGTGCAGTTGCATACCGACACACTGAATGAATCCGGCTTTCTGGAAGACACGCTGGCCGCGATGAAGGGACGGACCATCCACATGTATCACACCGAGGGTGCGGGTGGTGGCCATGCGCCTGACATCATCGCGGTAGCGGGGCAATCAAACTGCCTGCCGTCGTCTACAAATCCAACTAATCCGTTCACCATCAATACTTTTGATGAGCATCTCGACATGATCATGGTGTGTCATCACCTCAATCCTGCGGTGCCGGAAGATGTTGCATTCGCCGAATCACGGATTCGTGCGCAGACCATCGCCGCCGAAGATGTGTTGCATGATATGGGCGCAATTTCTATGCTCGGCTCGGATAGTCAGGGTATGGGGCGAATCAATGAGGTGATCACGCGTACCTGGCAGCTGGCCTCGAAAATGAAAGATCAGCGTGGTCGTCTACCAGAAGAAAAATCACGTATCGGTGATAACGAGCGAATCAAGCGCTATATCTCGAAGTACACCATCAACGCTGCCAAGACCTTTGGCATTGACCAGTATGTTGGCTCGCTTGAAGACGGCAAGATCGCCGATATCGTACTCTGGCGTCCCGGCTTTTTTGGCGTTAAGCCAGAGTTGGTGGTGAAGGGCGGCTTCATCGCTTGGGGCGCGATGGGTGATTCGGCTGCATCACTGATGACTTGCGAGCCGATCATCATGCGGCCGCAATGGGGTGCATTCGGCGAAGCAAAGAAAGCACTGTCGGTGAACTTCGTGAATCAACTCGCGGTGCAAGCCAATACTGGTGCCAAGCTTGGTCTGACAAAGCAGCTACTGCCAGCTTTTGGTACCCGCAATCTGAACAAATCTCACATGCTGCATAACGATGCCTGCCCGAATATCACGGTGAATCCGCAGACCTTTGATGTCATGATCGATGGCCGCGTCATTACTTGCGAACCGGCCAGCGTCGTGCCGCTGTGTCAGCGCTACATGTTCCGCTAAACCTTTTCAGTCTTAACACCATGAACGACTTGACACCTGCTGCTGCGCTTTCCAAAGCCGCCAAGACTCACCCTGGTCCGGCTCGCGTGGGTATTGGTGGCCCGGTGGGTTCCGGCAAGACGCGATTGCTCGAGCAGTTGATTCCGCGCTTCCGTGCACGCGGTACCAATCTGGCGGTGATCACGAATGATCTGACCACCAAGGAAGATGCCGACCGTGTGCGTCGCAGCGGACTAATCGAGCCCGAGCGTGTGCTGGCGGTGGAAACCGGTGCCTGCCCGCATACCGCGATCCGCGAAGATCCCACGCTGAATATTCAAGCCGCAGAGGAACTCAGCATTAAATACCCTGGGTTAGACCTCATCCTGATCGAATCCGGTGGCGACAATCTTGCATCGACTTTCTCTTTTGATTTAGTCGATTATTGGATTTTTGTGATTGATGTGGCTGGTGGTGATGACATCCCGCGAAAACGTGGTCTGGGCGTCCTCACTTGCGATCTGCTGGTTATTAATAAAATCGACCTTGCCCC
This sequence comes from uncultured Bifidobacterium sp., assembly GCA_964639465.1. Lineage (GTDB taxonomy): Bacteria > Pseudomonadota > Gammaproteobacteria > Burkholderiales > Burkholderiaceae_D > Pernthalerella. Next base: position 80,398 of record CAZXDB010000004.1, read on the forward strand.
GCATGTGAATGTCGATTTGCCGCGCATGATTCGCGAGGCGCATGAAGTACGTGCGGGTCGACCAGTGCTTGAGACTAACTGTGCCAAGGGCGACGGTGTGGATCAGATCGTGGAGCGTATCGCCAGCGACGTGCTGTTCGATCGTTAGCCTCATCATCTAGTATTTTATTGTGACTATCACTTCCGTTTTCAAGCCGCAGGCTTTCATTGAGTTCGTGCAACACCCGAATGGTAATACCGGTGTCGGGCGGCAGCTTGTGGGCTATCCCTTTCATCTGGGTAGAACCTTGCGTTTTGCTGGTGATCCGGCGGGTATGTCGTCGCTCTATCTTCAATCCTGCTCGGGCGGTATTTTTCAAGGTGATGATCTTGGCTTGCGCTTCGTTGCGCAGGCTGGCACGCAAGCCCATCTGACTTCTGCAGCGTCTACCATCGTGCACACCATGAACGATGGCCGAGAGGCTAGACATCGGGTGTTGATCGAAGCTGAGCCAGATTCCTTGCTCGAGTATTTGCCAGATCCCTTGGTGATGTTCCCGCGCTCGAACTTGCAGAACGAAGTCCTGGTGCAATTGCACCCCGGCGCACGTGTGCTCCTGGGCGAGGCTTTGGTCTTGCATGACCCCGATCTGAGTGGTCAGGTATTTGATAGCTATGTGTCAGAAACGCTTGTGCGGAATGAGGCTGGGCGTTTGTTGGTGCGAGATCGGTTTCGAATTGATGGCGACACATTACGAAGCAGCCGACCTGGCATCAATGGACGCTACCAGGCGCAGGCAAGCTTCTTTGCGTTAACCACTTCCGACCCGGCACCTGCACTAGTGGCTGCTTTGCGTCAGGCGATTGAACCGATTGCAGGTGTATATGCTTCTGCATCAGCGCTGCCGAATGGCGCCGGCGCATGGATGAGATTACTTGCCGATGATGCCATCGGCCTGCGGCAGGCGATGCATGCTGCCTGGGCAGCGATGCGCATTGAATTCACCGGGCTAACGCCAGCGAGAAAACGGAAGTAATCCTATCCGCTGCGCTGGCAAGTGATCAAACGCTACTTGAAGTTCTTTTAATCGCGCAGATTGTGTACCCAGCGCTGATATAGGTGATCGGCTACAACACGCATCGTCGGCAGATACTCAGGCGTTGCCATCGCAATTTCCTGCGTTGTCATGACATGCGAATGAACATCTTGCTTGCTCCTGGCCGCACTGACCTCAGGTTCGCCTTCTTTGCACCAGTGCGAGATCGTGGCTTCATCCATCTCGATATGAAACTGCATGCCGATATGCGGTCCGAATACGTAGGCCTGATTTGTACACGCCTCGCTACGTGCCAGCCACTGGGCGCCGGGTGGTAGCGTAAACGTCTCGCCGTGCCAGTGGAAGCCAATCCATCCTTCGTCGGTACCTAGCCACTGTAGACCGAGTGTAGGATCAGTGACCTCGACGCGATGCCATCCGATCTCTTTGCCCTTTGGGTTGCGAGTTATCTCACCGCCGAGCGCTTTACTGATGAGTTGCCCGCCCAAGCAATGACCAATAAGCGGGATATCTCGCGCAATCGCGTCACGAATGAGTACCAGTGAGGCGGGTATCCAGGGTAATGGGTCGTTGACGCTCATGGGTCCACCCATCAGCGCAATACCTGAAAATTGATCGGCACGCTCGGGCACTGACTCGCCAAGATCAACTCGAATTTCTCGATACGGTAAGCCAAGCTGCTGTAGAAAAGTGGCGAAGTAAGCTGGCCCATCACCAGTCGAGTGACGAAAAATGGCGATTGGTTTTGTGACGTCTTTCACGATGAATAGGCCAGCCGACTCGCGTTGGGAAACGATTTATCGGCCCGGCACCCAGTTGGTTCCTGCCAGCGGTATCCCCGCCATCGCAGCCGCCTCAAGGGTGAGCGCAACCAGGTCTTCACGCTCGAGGTGGTGCACGTTCTGCTTGCCGCACGCGCGCGCGATGGTCGTCAGCTCCATGTTCAAGGTTTTCAAATAGTTACGTACGCGCTTGGCGCCGACGGCAGGTTCCAGTCGCTGCTCGAGCTCCGCGTCTTGTGTGGTCACGCCCACCGGGCACTTTCCGGTATGGCAGTGATGGCAATAGCCAGGCGCGGTGCCGATCGCGTCATAGGCATCCAGCGCAGAATGGTGCTGACCGTCGCGTACATAGGTTCCCGAGTTACAGCCGAGTGCAAACAGCATTCCTTGGCCAATTGCGACAGCGTCAGCGCCCATCGCCAGTGCTTTGGCAACATCAGCGCCGGTGCGAATGCCACCTGAAACAATCAGTTGCACCGTGCCTTTCATGTTCAGATCTTCCAGCGCCTCGACCGCCTGCCGCACCGCGGCCAGGGTCGGGATGCCGACGTGCTCGATGAAGCAGGTTTGGGTGGCAGCGGTGCCGCCTTGCATGCCATCGACCACCACCACGTCAGCACCAGAATGCACTGCCAGCTTCACGTCATGGAAGGTACGGGTGGCGCCAACTTTCACATACACCGGCTTTTCCCAGTCGGTCATTTCGCGTAGCTCAAGAATCTTGATCGCGAGATCATCGGGACCGGTCCAGTCAGGGTGACGACACGCTGAACGTTGATCGACGCCTTGCGGCAGAGTGCGCATGCTTGCCACGCGAGGATTTACTTTTTGCCCGAGCAGCATGCCGCCACCGCCGGGTTTCGCACCTTGGCCAATCACGACTTCAATCGCATCTGCCTTGCGCAAATCATCCGGGTTGAAGCCATAGCGCGAGGGCAGACACTGATATACCAGCGTTTTGGATGAGCCGCGCTCTTCTTGCGTCATGCCACCATCACCGGTGGTGGTGCTGGTGCCCATCTCGGTCGCGGCGCGACCAAGGGCTTCTTTCACATTCGCTGACAAGGCGCCGAAGCTCATGCCGGCGATGGTGATTGGAATGTCGAGCTCGATCGGTTTTTTCGCAAAGCGTGTGCCGAGCACGGTTTTGGTGGAGCATTTTTCGCGATAGCCTTCCAGCGGATAGCGTGATAGTGAACCCGCCAAAAAAAGCAGATCATCAAAATGTGGAACGCGGCGCTTGGCACCGAGACCACGGATTTCATACAATCCATGCGCCGCTGCATTTTGAATGTAGTCGATCACGCTGCGGTCGAAGCTGGCCGATTCCTCCGTTGAGCGACGTTTGAATTGAACGGGTTTCTCATCCATGATGTTCTTCCTGCCGGCGTGCGGCTTAATATTCCTGATTAGCGTCAGCGTTCCAGTGGTAGAGGCTGCGCGCAGAGGCAACACGCTTGAACGAAGCAGGGTCATGTTGCAAACCCGCCTGTTGTAACAAGTCGCCGACCACGGCGCGGTCATCGTCGGTCATGGGCTCGAACTGTGCATCGGCACCGAGCGATTTGGCTTCTCCGCGCAGATAGATCACCGCCTCATATAGCGAGTCGCCGAGCGCATCCCCAGCGTTACCGCAAATCACCATGCGACCGGCTTGCGCCATGAAACCAGAGAAGCTACCGACTGAGCCACCGACCACGATGTTGCCGCCTTTGAGCGAGATACCGCAGCGCAGACCTGCGTCCCCATCAATCACCAGCAGACCACCATGGGCAGTAGCACCGGCACCATTCGAGGCAAAGCCTTTGACATGCACCCGACCGCTCATCATGTTTTCAGCGACACCAGTACCGGCACTGCCGTGCACGATGACAGTCGCTTTTTTGTTCATGCCGGCGGCGTAGTAGCCCGCATGGCCATGAATCTCAACTGTGACGGGTTTATCGAGTCCGACTGCGATGCTGTGCGCACCATCCGGGTTCAGCACCTCGAAATGACGTTGGTCATCGGCTTGCAATTGCTTATGGAGAAATTGATTTACCTCGCGCAGCGGTGTACTGGCGAGGTCGAAGCTTACGCGTTCCATACGTACATCTCCTCCGGCGCTGGCTCGAATACTTTGGCGTTTTTTACATCGGGTAGATGCGCCAACGAGCGGAATTCACTAGCAATGGCGACATAGTCATCGGTCTCAGCGACGACTGCTGGTTTGCAAGCGAACGGATCGCGAATCAGTGCCAGCTTGTCAGGGGTACCCATCAAGAAGGTAAAGAAACCATCCAGTTCTTCGAAGCCGGCGTGTAGTGCGGTCTCGAGATCATCGCCTTCCCGCAAGCGCCACTCCAGAAAACGACAAGCCGCTTCGGTGTCGTTGTCGGTATCGAAGTGAATGCCGTGCGGCTCCAGCTTGCGACGCAACCCATACGGGTTTGATAGCGAGCCGTTATGTACCAGGCAGAAATCTTCACCCGCAGTGAATGGGTGCGCACGATCCGGTGTCACCGCCGACTCGGTCGCCATACGGGTATGACCGACTAAATGCGAACCGGTGAGTGAAGCGAAGTCGTAGCGGCTAGCCACCATCGAAGGCGTACCGATATCCTTGTACAGATCAATGGTCTGACCCGTCGACAGAATATGCAGTAGTGGGTAATGCTCGTGCAGCCATTTCTTGACGATATCGGGCGAGACCTCGAAAGTCAGCACGGCATGGTTGTGCTTGATATCGATTTTCGATGGCACACCCAGATGCTCTTTTAATCCGTGCGCCAATCCATGCCAATCGAAGTCGGCTCCAGCCTCGGTCATACCCGAATACAAACTGAGCTTGCGTGCTGTGCCTTTCAGCGGATCGGCAAATACGGCCAACCCGGCAGAGTCCGGGCCGCGATCGGTCATGCCGATCAGCATAGGCACCATCAATTTGCCGAGTTGTTCTCTGAGTGCCGGCTTCTTCACCAGCAGTCCCACGATTCCACACATGATGTTTTCTCCTTGGTCCAGTTCAAAAGAATTGGAGGTACTGATCCACTTCCCAGTCCGAGACATGACGCATGTACTCCACCCACTCCATGCGTTTTAGTTCAAGGAAGTCGTTTGCCAGCGGTCCGAGTGCGCCTTTGATTACATCGTCCTTTTCGAACGCATCGAGTGCTTCTTTCAAGTTCTGTGGCAGCAGCCGTATGCCTTGCTTGCGCAGTTGCGCTGGGCTCATCTCGTAGAGGCTATCGACTACTGGCTCACCCGGATCCAGTTTGCGCTCGATACCATCCAGACCCGCAGCGATCACTGCAGCGGTGGCGAGATACGGGTTGGCAGAACCATCGGGCAGGCGCAATTCAATGCGACCACCTGGGCCACGGATCATGCCGGAGCGGTTGTTGTTGCCGTAGCAGATATAGGCCGGCGCCCAAGTAGCGCCGGTCAATGAGCGACCCACGACCAGACGCTTGTAGCTGTTGACCGTCGGGCAGCACACTGCCGCCAGTGCCGAGGCATGCGCCAGTAAACCGCCAGCAAAATGATAGGCGAGGGTAGAAAGGTCGAGCCCACGTTTGTCGGATTTGTCTTCGAACAGATTCTTCTTGCCGTTGCCGATGCTCATGTGCATGTGCAAGCCATTACCCGGACGATTACTGAAGGGCTTGGGCATGAACGAGCAAATCAGTCCCATCTCGGCCGCGATCTCAGCCGCACCCATTTTGAAGAAGGTGTAATGATCGCAAGACGTCAGTGCATCGGTATAGGTGTAGTTGATCTCGAACTGACCGTTGGCATCTTCATGATCGATCTGATACACATCGATACCCACTGCGCGCAGCGACTCTGCCAGTCGCTCCAGAAATGCGCGTGAGCGCGACAAGCCCTTGTAGTCGTAGCAGGGCTTGGCTAAGGTGTCGGAGGCGTCACTCGGGACCAAGCGACCTTCGACTTTTCTCAGCAGCGAAAACTCTGGCTCCATACCGGTGTAAAAAATCCAGCCCTTGGCTTCCATGCGCTCCAGCTGCGATTTCAGTACAACGCGCGAGCAATAAGGCCAGGGTTCGCCATGCACATGACCATCCGAGGCCATGCGTGCATAGCCCGCCTGCCACGGCACCACGCTTAGCGTAGTCGGGTCACCCACCGCCATGAAATCGCCATCCGCGTTGGGTTTCATGCCCATACCTGCTAACGCGAAACCGGCGAACCCCGCACCGTCGGTGATTACGGTGTCATAGTGCTCCACCGGCACCGACTTCGCCTTGGCCGCGCCATGCACATCGACGAACTGCGCCAAAACATATTTGACGCCATGTTCTTTAAGATATTTCTTCGCCTCTGCTGGTTTCATGGTTTCCCCCCCTTCATCTGGCCCTCAAGCTTGGGCCGGTTTGTTATTCGCGCCTCAACCTAGCGCCCGTGACAAACTTTCGCTGCCAATCGGACCACCTCCCATGTCATGCGCGATCTCGCACAGCGTCTTCCACATATAGCTCGCGTAGGTGCCGTCCAGCCAAACTTGGTAGGCAATACCCGTCGGTGTCTGCAGCGCAGCGACGGTGGCGCCAACGCCTACCACCGAGGTGAGTACGAGCGCACCATCATTCGGGTCGAGTGTCGCCATATCGACCGAGCAGGTTTGGTGGAACAGATCGACCGCCTTCGGGCCCATGATGATCAGCGCGGCGTCGTAGTGCGGCACCGGATAGACATTGGGCGTATCCGGTAGTGCCAATACGCGCAAGACGGCATCGGTCGATTGATCTGCTTCGATCAGGTATTCGGTCAGGCCGAGGCGAGCGATGAATGCGCCTTCGCTATGACACCAGCGGTTTGGCTGAGTTGGTGTGCCGATCCCTGCTGCGTTCAGCGCGGCAGCAGCACCAGGGCCTTTGACGCCAGCACGCGGTCGATGGCTGAGGTCGCCCAGAGCGACCGTATATAGTGCATTCGCTTGTTCATTGGAGAACGCCGCGACTACGCGCATGTGTTCTATGTCGGTCCAGCGCGCGGCGTGTGCGGACTGCACATCGGCGAGTGGGCTGACGCGGGCCGGGGTCCTCATGCGATCTCCTTTTGGCGCAGGTTCTCGGGATCAAAGAACGGTGTTGCGCAGACCTCGGCACTCACCATGCTGCCGTCACTGAGGCGAATCTGAAAGCGCGTGCCGACATCGCACATCTGCGGTGGCAAGAACGCCAGACCAATGTGATGACCGAGGTTCGGACTCCAGTAGCAGCTGGTCACACGACCAACGATCTCGCCGTTTTGAATAATCAGATGACACTCGCTCGGCACTGCACCGGTATGCGTTATGGGCAGTTGAAAGCCGGCCAGCTTGCGTTTGAGCGGCAGTTCGCGTACGATTTTCAATGAGCGCTGACCAATAAAGAAGGGCTTGTCCATCTTCACCGCCCATTCCATGGAGACCTCGAACGGATGCGTCAGACCATCGGTATCCTGACTGACGATCAGGTGACCTTTTTCCAGTCGCAGCAAACGCTGTGCCTCAACCCCGAACGGACCGATGCCAAATGGTTTGCCGGCGTCCATCAGTGCATCCCACAGCGTAGCACCGTACTCGGCGGGTACATGAATCTCATAGCCCCACTCACCGACGAAGCCCACCCGCATGATGCGCGCAGGGATACCTGCGATGATTCCTTGGCGTACTGCGAGGTAAGGGAAAGCCGCAGACGACAGATCAACATCACACAGCGGGGCAAGTACCGCACGTGAATCCGGGCCGGCCAGGTTGACTGAAGCATAGGATCCGGTGAGATTGATAATGCCGCATTGCAGACCCCACTCCGCATTCAGGCGCGACATTTCGCGATAAACATTGGCGGCACCCGAAGTGGTGGTGGTGAAGTAGTAAACATTTTGTTCGAGATGCGCGATGACGCCCTCGTCAGTCACGACACCCGATTCATCGCACATGATCGCGTAGCGAGTACCACCGACTTTCAGCAGATCTATGCGCGCGGTGTATACACGGTTCAGGAACTCGGCAGCTTGCGGACCACGCACCTCGATTTTGCCGAGCGTGCCAACATCAATCAGTGCGACCTCGCTGCGTACACGACGCACTTCGTCATGAATGCAGTCGGTGCGTGATTTACCCGTCTGCGTGTAATACTCGGGTCTTTCCCACACCCCAGCCGGCATGAACACGGCACCCAAGCCTGCGTGGCGACCATGCAATGGGCTGTGTCTTTGTGGATGGAATCCGCGACCAGCCAGATGCGACATTGGCACCGGATGGAAAAATGGCCTCGCCGTGGTGGTGCCAACCTGTTCAGGTGACTTGCTCAGCAGGCGCGCCAGAATGCGCAGCGCAGTCATGTTCGAATGCTTGCCCTGACTTGGACCCATGCCAACTGTCGAGTAGCGCTTCAGCAGCTCGATATTGTCGTAACCTTCCTGCACCGCATTCGCAAAATCCTTGAGCTGCAAATCCTCATCGAAGTCGACGAAGTTTTTCGCTTTGGGATGATCGACCACAGGCCATGAAAAACTTGGTACGCTGTCGTCGGCCGGTGTCGCTGGTATGGTTAACGGCACGTTCAGCGCGAAAGCGGCAGCTGAAGTACCTGCGCGTGCGCCATCGGCAATTCGCGCATCAAAACCATACACGCCGTTCACGCGTCCGCAGGCGTACACGCCCTCGGGGAGGTTGGCGGGTATGAATTGCTGTGTGCGCTCGTCGAAGCGCATCTTGGCGCCGCTCTGATACAGCAAGTTGGCGGCAGGCGCCCAGCCCGTACTCATTGCCAAGCCATCGCAATCAAAGCGACGCGCTGTCGAGGTATCTGCAACGCCATTACGCACACGGCATATCGTGACCGCGCCAAGTTCACCGCGATCATCCGCGTGTGCTTCGTACACGCCACTACCCAGCAGACACTCAACGCCACGCGCGCGCACCGCATTGACCAAAGCCGAGGGAGGTACGATGTCACGCAAGTCGGCAATCGCCAGCACTTGTACACCGGCCTGCAACAGGTCGAGCGCCAGCCGGTAACCATCTTCATTCGCTGCAGTGATCAACACGCGTCGCGCTGGCTGCACTGCGTAGCGATAAATCAGACGCTGCATCGCTGAGCCAAGCATCACACCCGGCAAATCATTATTGCGGAACACGGTTGGCTGCTCGTAAGCACCACCGGCTACGATGGTCGCTTTGGCGCGCAGCTTCACCATTTTGTCGGCATCGATCAATGGTATCCACTGATCCGAATACCAGCCCGCTGCGGTGGTCGATTCAAGAATTCGAATCTGCGCATGCTCGCGCGCGCGCTGCAGCAATGCGTGGGTCTGATTACGCTGTGTAGTATCAGCGCCAAGTTGATACATGCCCGAGCCACCAGCGCGTGCATTCTCATCCACCAGCATCACACTGGCACCGGCGTCAGCAGCGGCCAGTGCCGCACTCAGACCAGACGGTCCGGCGCCAATGACGAGTACATCGCAGAAGTCATAGCGTTTCGCGGTTCTGATATGCGGCGTGCTCAGATCCAGGCGACCGAGACCTGTAATGTTACGGAACATGCGTTCCCACAACGGGAACCAGCGTTTGTTGTGAAACGCTTTGTAGTAAAAGCCTACTGGCAAAAACGCCGACAGCTTATCGAGGAAGCGTACGCGATCACGTTGCACGCCCCCCCAAGTGTTGACTGCAGACAGATCCATACCCGCGCGAACTGGTACCACATCACCGCGCACATTCAGACGTTGTCCGTCCTGCACCATCACGTTGACATCATGATTTGCCATCGACAGGATGCCGCGCGGCCGGTGGTACTTGAAGCTGCGGCCGAGTGTGCGGGTACCCGCAGCCCATAGCGCGCTGCTGACAGCATCACCCTCGAAGGCGACGTACTCACGCCCCTCGAAGCGGATTTTTATGGTGTGCGAGCGGTTGATCCACTCATCTGGCATGACTGGCAGTCGGCTCATGGCTCGGCTCCCGGTAACCAGGTTCGCAACACGCGGTCGGCGAGTGTGTCGCGCTCCGCAATAAACCAGGTGTTCGATGGCGTGTGGCACCACCACTCGTGCTTTACGCCGGGTGCGCCATTGCGATTGAACACGTAATCAGCCCATTCATCATCAGTACAGATATTCGGGTCGGGGCTGACGCGCACCTCGCCCCAATAAATAAACTCGGCGATTGCGCGTGGACCGTTGACAGGGCAGGGCATTAGTTTCATCTCAGTGCCCCACGCTCGCTGCGCCCTTTTCGCCGGTCAGCGAATAATTGCGGAAGCGATCCAAAGAAAATCCGGTAATCAGTTCATGCGGCTTATCGTTGGCAACCGTCCATGCCATGGTCTTGCCGCACACCGGGGTGGCCTTGAAGCCCCAGGTACCCCAGCCTGCATCAAGATAAAAACCTTCAAGCTCGGTCTTGCCCATGAGTGGCGCGAAGTCGGGCGTCATGTCGGCCATGCCCGACCACTGACGGTTCACTTTCACATGCGACAGGAAGGGGAACATGTCGAGCATGTGCGCCGACAAGGTCTCTGTGAAGTCGAGCGTCGAGCGCGTTGAATGCACCTCATAGGGGTCGAGCGAAGCACCCATCACCAATTCGCCGCGCGCACTCTGGCTGATGTAAATATGCAAGCTGCCCGAGACAAAAATCTGATCCAGCCATGGCTTCATTGGTTCGCTTACCATCGCTTGCAGTGGGTGAATGTAGAGCGGTGTGCGGATGCCCACCATATCGGTCACACGCGGCGTAAAACCGGCCACCGCGCATAGCACCTTGCTGGTTTTGATGGGGCCGCGCGTTGTTTGGACGCCGACCACTTTGCCGCCGACCACGTCAATGCCGGTGACCGCGGTTTGCTGGTGAATTTCAACGCCGCGCTGGCAGGCGCCGCGACCATAACCCCAAGCCACTGCGTCATGACGCGCGATTGCGCCGGGTGCGTGATACAAGGCGCCGAGTATGGGCGCATGACCGCCGCACGTAATGTCAATCGATGGGCAGGACCGTTTGACGAAATCCGGACCGACCAACTCCGATTCAACGCCGTAGTGTTTGTTGACCTCGGCGCGCCAGCGCATGGTGCGGACTGCAGAGTCCGTGTGTGCCAAGGTGAAGTGGCCACGGGTCGAGTAGAACAGATTGAGATCAAAGTCTTCCGCAAGGTCCTGCCACAATTGCACCGAGGCATCGTAGAACTTCACGCCCTCGGGCGTCAGATAGTTGGAGCGGATGATGGTGGTGTTACGGCCGGTGTTACCACCACCGACATAGCCTTTTTCCAGCACCGCGATACGCCTGATGCCGTGGTCGCGCGCCAGATAATAGGCAGCGGCTAGTCCGTGACCACCGGCGCCGATAATGACTACGTCATACTCCGACTGAAGGTCGGTGGGCGTGGAGAACATTCTCGGCTCGGGGTGCGAGCGGCTGAGGCCAAATCGAAGCAGTCGCCAGGGCATAAAAAAGTATCTTTTGGGTTGGTAGCACGCTGCTTTGACGGCAGCGCTTTGTTTCTTCATAATAAACAATTATTCTTATAGCTCACTTTTTTGGGTGGGTCAACCATAGAAAACGGGGAATCATGGTCAATAGGCGTTCAGCACCCCTGGCGGCGGCCCCGAATGAAGAGGCGGTTGGTGGTGATGGTTTGGCGATAGCGCGCTATCTTGGCGCTACCCTACGCGAGAAGCGGCTGGCTCACGACCTGACGATTGCCGAGGTATCGAAGCTGGCGGGCATCTCGCGCGGGATGTTGTCCAAGATCGAGAACGGGCAGTGCGCGACCAGTCTGGATACTTTGCACAGATTGGCGCGCTCGCTCGGGCTTTCGCTATCGGCACTGTTTCGTGATGTGGATATGATCGAGGGTAACGCGCAACTGGTGCGCGCCGGTGAGGGCATGGAGGTGGTGCGGCGCGGTACTCGCTCGGGCCATACTTACCGTTTGTTGGCCTATGACCAAGGCCCGGAAAAGCTTTTCGAGCCTTTCCTGATTAGCCTGGACGATGCCTCCGAGGTGTTCCCCACCTTTCAGCATCCGGGTACCGAGCTGATTTATATGCTGCAAGGACGCATGACCTACCGCCACGGCAATGAGACCTATGAGATCGGGCCCGGCGACACCCTGACCTTCCGCGGCGACGTACCGCACGGCCCTGAGGTGCTGAGCGAGACGCCGACGCTGTTTTTGGCAATCATCATCTATGGCAGGGGGCGCGAGTGAGCGAGAATAAGGTGGTTATTGAGCATGCCAGTAGTGCCGACATTCCGGCATTGGTTGGCTTGCTTGCTGCACTGTTTGGTATTGAGCAGGATTTCAAGCCTGACACCGAGCGCCAAAGACGCGGTTTGGCTGGGGTCTTGACCAGCCCGAACGCCTGCATCATGGTTGCTCGCTCGGCGCAAGGAGAAGCGATCGCCATGTGCTCAGCGCAATTGGTGTTTTCAACAGCAGAAGGTGCGCACTCGGCATGGATTGAGGACATGGTGGTGCATGAGGCTTGGCGCGGGCACGGCATCGGCCGTCATGTATTAGAGGCTGTCCTAGTTTGGGCCAGCGAGCGTGGCGCTACGCGTGCACAGCTGCTGGCAGATTTGGACAATCAACCGGCGCTTGATTACTACCAGCACCTTGGCTGGGACGAGACACGACTGATCGCGCGTCGCTTGAGTCTGCAACTACGCCCGCGACACTCGGATTAGCGTGCGCTGGCTACTGACAACTGACCAAAAAAGCAAGAAGATAAAACTGCTTGCCTTGTCATGGTGTCAGAAGTAAATTCGAATTTGCAGGTCATGTCGTGCTGAGCTCAAGGTACAAGGCGGGAATCTTCTTGACCAATGTCTTCATGGTATTCAAGGTCCTCGCTGGCATAGGAAGTTGGTCGCGGGCTTCAAAATATTTTTAATGAGGGGAATCGCGTTGAGTTATAAAAAAATTATGGTTGCTCTGTGCAGCTCTCTGGGGTCTGGGTTTGCAATGGCCCACGGTGCTTCTCACGACCATACCCATACACTGCTCGAGTCACCAGTCGTTTTTTTGTGCTTGATTGTGTGTGTTGGCGTTGGCGCCGCTATCTCTCAATCAATAGCGCGAGCAACTCGTGCAATTCCGATTGAAATAGATCGCCGAGGCGATAGAAACCCTTGGGTCATTGGCTGTGTCGCGTTGTGTGCTACTGGCTTCTGCGACCCCGCTGATTAATGTCCCATTACATGACCTCGTTCGAAGTTAGCTCGACCAATTTTGAAGCGCTTGTCGATACAAGCGAGACGCTGATCCTGCGCTTTGTGTTGTGCGACACCGAAATGTTGGAGGATCGAGTACTGGCTAGCCTCGTTCCCTCCGCGGTGATCGCACATTGCAATGTCAAGCAGGAGCCTGCACTGGCTCTAAAATTCGGTGTGGAGGAGGAAAGCGCTTTAGTGATATTCCGGCAGCGGATCATTCTCTATGTCGATATGGGTTTCCATGACACAGAGAAAGTTAGTTATCTAATGCAGCAAATTTCCATGCTGAATATGGACAAAATTCGGCATAACATCGAGCAAGAAAAAGCCGCGCAGGCGCTACATATGCGTCGAATATGTCCGATCTCAAGGGCAAAATTAATCTAGATGCCCCAAGGCAGTGATGCCGGTGGTTTTAGGAGCACTTGAACGAGTGGGTTGCGTGACCTGAGATTTTCGATGCGGAAGCGATGGAAAAGCTGCGGCAGCATGGTGAGTTGGCTCCCTCCCGTTTCCGGTAACTTTGAATAGCAAACCAGCAAAGCCTTTAGCAGCGGTGCGACCAAGGGCATTGACGCCGACTTGGTCGGTGACTTGATGATGCAAGCCAGCGAGCTCGGATTGAAGTTGGTGACGACGTGGATCCGCAGCCCGCAGAGTACCAGGATGGCGGAGACCTTCGTCAGAACATTCAATCGCGCCTATGCTGATCTTGCACATCGGCCTGATGCAAAAACGGTGATGGAGGGCGCGTTATCAACCCGGTTGGGCGCAGCGGATGATTCTGGTCATTACCGATGGCGCACCGCACGATATCGATGTGTTTCTTCCGGCGATACTGGCAGAGGATGCTGCGCGGGCGATCGCACAATCTCGTGCTGAGGGCACGCCGGTGTTTGGCGTGTCGGTCGACGCTCAGGCAGATCCCTCGCTCAAGCGCATGTTCGGCGAACACCATTACCTCTTCATCGACAGCATTGAGCAGCTGCCGCAGCGTTTGCCCGCACTATATCTGCGGCTGAATGCCTGATGGGTGCTGATGGGCGCTGGTGGGCGCTGACGGCTGCCGAATTATTCTGTGGTGAATGACCATTGCACGGCGACGGGCTGATCATCGATGCTGCCGGTAAATCGTGCACGATACAAGCGGCCCGGGCGCAAGGGCTGCAGTGGCACGATGGCCGCCGAAGAAGAGGGGGTGTCGATATCCTGAGCCGGATCCAACAGACGCACGGGAATGGCCACACCATCCTGTTCGCTGATCGTAAATTGCATGACGCGCACTTGCGAAAACATGGCGGCGTGCAGGCTGACGGGATAGCCGACCTTGTCCTGGCCCGGTACCGCATCCGGCGTTTCCTGATCGCTGAAAAAATAAGTGCGCACCCCGGTCTGTCCATCGGAAGGCCAGACGGCCAAAGGCCAATCCGATCGGTTGCGCCCTTGCAGCGATGCGACAAAATTCACGGTGAGCCAGGTATAGCCGCCCGCGCGCGATGCTGTGCCCGCACCGGCCTGATCAAAGACCGGCTCAAGAATCACATAGCGGTGATAGATCGCCGCGAGCAGTCCATCTGCGAGCGCAAACCCGTCTGCCTGCGTGCTCGCACCCACCACTTCGCCCTCGGCGTACGCATGCCGCTGCAGCGGATAGCCTGCCGCCAGCAAACGATCCGGCGACTGCTCGCCGGTAAAACCCGCCAGTCGCTCATCCTGATCATGCGCGATCACATTGTTTTGCTGCTGGTAGCTGGCGTGTGCTGTTGCGGCCTTGTCCAGCGCAGGCTGGCGGGATAACGCTGAAAGACCTGCCTGCTGGCGCCGGAAGTTAAGCCAGTTCAGTCCATCAAGCGCCACATCACCCGCAAAACGCGGTGCGGCATTTTGCTGCGCGCTCAGTTGCGTTGCATCCGGCAATGCTGGTGTGGGCGATTCTCCGCCACACGCACTCAGACCACCGAGCAGAAAGAGCAAAAGACCGCGTGCAAGACCGCGTTCCAACCATGCGCATTGACCTGAATAGGTGCGCACGCAGCCAAGGCGTTTTTTCAATCGTTGATAAAACATGCGTGAGCGCACTGGCGAATGTCGTGCACCGTTGGACCGGCATGTAGCCGCCTTGTTTCAGCGAAGCGGCTCGAAGATGCCCTTCACACGGTTTTTGATCACATCATTCCAAGGGAAAAGCTGTCCATTCATGGCAATGTAAACACCCGCGTCGGCGAGACCCGCCGCAGCGCACGCGAAGCCGAGATTGAACAAGGCATCGGAGCCGGCAATCTGATAGGGCACCAT
>CAZXDB010000005.1:0-14122 GCA_964639465.1 uncultured Bifidobacterium sp.
TGGCGGAGACCGAGGGATTCGAACCCTCGATACAGGTTTAAGCCCATATGCTTCCTTAGCAGGGAAGTGCCTTCGACCACTCGGCCAGGTCTCCACTTGCCGGCAGGTGAGATACCTACAGCGGCAAAGAACCGGATGATAGCTTTCTGCTGCCTTTTGGTCAATGAAACCGAGCTAATGCAGCGAAAAGCGCAGGAAATCAGCCCTGTTCCAGGCCGAAGGCCTTGTGCAGCGCTCTGACGGCCAGCTCCATGTACTTCTCGTCGATCAGCACCGAGATCTTGATCTCTGAGGTGGAGATCATCTGGATGTTGATGCTCTCTTCCGACAGGGTGCGGAACATTTGCGACGCAATGCCAACATGGCTGCGCATGCCCACGCCGACGACCGAGACTTTCGAAACCTTGGCGTCGCCAGCGACCTGGCTTGCGCCGAGGTGCTGTTTGACTTCGCCATCGATGACCTTCAGTGATTTTTCGTAATCGCCGCGCGGCACCGTGAAGGTGAAATCGGTTTTGCCTTCGACTGACTGATTTTGAATGATCATGTCGACTTCGATATTGGCGTCCGATATCGGTCCCAGAATCTGATACGCAATGCCGGGGCGATCAGGCACACCCATGACGGTGATTTTCGCTTCGTCGCGATTGAAGGCAATGCCGGTGATGGTGGCTTGTTCCATGTGGGTGTCTTCCTCAAACGAAATCAGGGTGCCGGAGCGGGCTTCTTCGTCCAGCGGTATGAGTGGGTCGGTCAGCGAGGACAGCACGCGGGTCGGTACGCGGTAATTACCTGCGAATTCAACCGAGCGAATCTGCAGCACCTTGGAGCCAAGCGAGGCCATCTCCAGCATCTCTTCAAACGTCACCGACTTTAGTCGGCGTGCATCGGAGACCACGCGCGGGTCGGTAGTGTAGACGCCATCGACGTCGGTGTAGATCAGGCACTCGGCGGCTTTCATCGCAGCTGCCACGGCGACTGCCGAGGTATCTGAACCGCCACGACCGAGGGTGGTGATATTGCCCTCGCCATCAATCCCCTGAAAACCCGTGATGATCACGATACGGCCCGCATCGAGATCTTTGCGAACTCGCACATCGTCAATCGATTGAATGCGTGCTTTGGTATACGCGTTGTCGGTCACGATCGGCACTTGCCAGCCGGTGTAAGAAACCGACTGTTTGCCAATAGCCTGCAGTGCAATCGCAAGCAGCGCGACCGACGCTTGCTCACCAGTAGAAGCCAACATGTCGAGCTCGCGTGGATCCGGTTGGCCAGTGATTTCTTTGGCGAGGCCGAGCAGTCGGTTGGTCTCGCCCGACATCGCGGAGGGAACGACCACCACCTGGTGTCCGGCGTCATGCCATTTGGCGACGCGTCGCGCGACATTTTTGATGCGCTCTGTCGAGCCCATCGATGTACCGCCGTATTTGTGTACGAATAAGGCCATTGATTGGAAGGGAAATTAAGCCGGGAAAACCCACGATTTTACATGTTGCAATGCGGAATGACAAATCGCGGAAGCAAGGCGATCAACCAAAGGCGCTGAAGCAAACCTCAGGCGTCGGGTTGCCAGCGCAAGCGTATGCCTTCGCTCACCTGCCCCGCCCGCGCATCCGTGCCCAGGCCGGCAACGAACACCAGCTCATCACCCAGATACAGCAAGGGCAAGCTTCGGCGCTCACGAGCTGGCACATCGGACTCCTGAAACAGGTTTTTGAGCGTTCGTGACGGTCGTTTGAGGTCAAGCTGCAGACGCTCCCCGCCACGACGCGCACGCAGATGCAAGGGACCCCGCAAGAGCTGCGCGCGGTCCAGACCCGGGCCGCCGCCGGATTCAAACACCAGCCGCCCCTGCCAGGCGGGTATCGCAATCTCGGGTTCACCCTGCCAGTGCAAAACAATGTCTTGTGGCGGCTCTGTCGGGAACAGTGTGGACTGTGTAGACCGGCTCACCACCAGCCGGCCCGCACGGCGCTCAAGCCTCAGACCGCAAAGTGTCAGTAAGGGATGCGCATCATCGCGCGCATGCAGCATCTGCTCGGACAGCTGGACCAATTGTGCATCGCTGGGATAGTGGTCTGCGCCACAGTGCTTCAACCAGTAACGCAGCAGATTATCGAGGCGCTCTTCGCTAAGCTGTTGCAGACGGTCGATGACCAGCACATCTGTTGCTCCTGTGTCTGCTGCGCCCGTATCTGTCACCCCTGCTTCAGCACAGGCTTGCAGGTCGATCGCTGCAAGCTCATCCAGCAGCTTTTGCGCGGTCTGGAGATGTTTTGTGCTACGCGCGATGGACTTCTGCACACCGGGCAGTTCGCGCTCGAGCAGCGGCAGCAGTTGGTGACGGATTTCATTGCGACGAAAACGAATATCCGCATTCGATTCGTCGACGATATGCATGATCGCACTTGCTTCTGCAAACGCTTCAATGTCAGCACGTGTGATTTCCAGCAAAGGCCTGCCTAACGCAATACCCTCACTGAGCAGCGCATGCTCGGTCTGCAGCATGGCCATCGCAGACAAGCCCGGTAAACCGGCACCGCGCAGCAGCTGTAGCAAAACGGTTTCAGTCTGATCATCCTGATGATGCGCAGTCAGCAGCAACGGCACCTCATGCTCGTTACACATATCAGAAAGCGCTTCGTAGCGCGCCTGTCGCGCTGCCTGCTCGGTGCCGAGTTTATTGTGCGGATCAATCTGTACTCGTCGCGATGCAAACGACACACCGGCCTGATGCGCCTGTGCCGCACACTGCGTGAGCCAGTGATCTGCATTTGGGCTCAGACCGTGATGCACATGAAAAGCGAAGACTCGAATGCCACGCTGTCGGCAGGCAGCCGCTGCGAGGTGCAGTAACACCGATGAGTCGAGTCCACCGCTGCAGGCTAGTGCGATTCGAGAAATTCGCTCTATGTGATCGGTGCGTTCTTTACGCTCTGTGCCATCAAGGCGCGCAGAAGCAACAACGCGCGCCAGAATTTCTTCCAGCGCGCGTTGAAATACTGCATCCAGTGAGGACGGTGAATTATTCGGCAGAAGCGATTTCCTTGAATTTGCCATAGCTCATCAGCTTTTCATGGCGCGCGGCCAGGAGATCCTTGGTTTTCATGCCCTGGAACTGGCGCAGCGAATCAGCCAGTGCGCGCTTGAGAAGCACGGCCATTTGCTTCGGATCCCGGTGCGCGCCACCCAGAGGTTCACTGACAATCTTGTCGATCAGGTTCAGCGCCTTCAAACGATGCGCTGTCAGTCCCAGCGCTTCGGCAGCGTCGGAGGCACGTTCAGCGGATTTCCATAGAATGGATGCGCAGCCTTCAGGCGAGATGACGGAGTACGTGGAGTACTGCAGCATGAGTACGGAATCGCCGACCGCAATCGCCAAGGCGCCGCCCGAGCCACCTTCGCCGATGATGGTAGCGATCAGGGGAACTTTTAATTCAGCCATGGCATACAGATTGTGGCCAATCGCTTCTGACTGTCCGCGCTCTTCGGCATCGATACCGGGAAATGCGCCGGGCGTATCAACGAAAGTAAACACGGGCAGGTTGAATTTTTCGGCGACCTTCATCAGACGCAGGGCCTTGCGATAACCCTCGGGTTTGGGCATGCCGAAGTTACGCATCGCACGCTCTTTGGTGTCGCGGCCTTTTTGGTGACCAATCACCATGCAGGACTGGCCGTTGAAACGCGCCAGGCCACCGACGATCGACTGGTCATCGGCATAAGTGCGGTCGCCGTGCAGCTCATGGAAATCCGTAAAGATTTCGTTCACGTAGTCCATGGTGTAGGGACGCTGCGGATGACGCGCAATCTGGGATACCTGCCAGGGCGTGAGCTTGGCGTAGAGGTCTTTGGTGAGTTGCTGACTTTTTTGCGAGAGGCGGTCGATCTCTTCGCTGATATCGACGGCGGAGTCTTCCTGAACAAAACGCAGCTCTTCGATTTTTGACTCCAGCTCGGCGAGGGGCTGCTCAAAGCTGAGGAAGGTGATTTTGCTCACGGGGACTCCTTTTCATCCTGACAATAACTATCGGGGTACTTCGTGGGCGCTAAGGATAGTAGCATTCTTACATCTGATCAATCAGTATTCTACCGACACCGGGTCCAGACTGCGCCACAAGTACCAGGTGGCGACGGTGCGCCAAGGCTCCCAATTGGCGGACACTTCGCGTGCATCGCTACGCGAGACTGGTTCGCCGGAAAAATAATTGATGCTGATCCCGCGCAGCAGACCGACGTCGTCCAGCGGCAGAATGTTAGGTCTCAGGAGATTGAAAATCAGGAACATCTCGGCAGTCCAGCGGCCAATGCCGCGAATCTGGATCAGTTCGGCGATGACATCCTCATCTTCCATCGAAGACCAGTCTTTTGCATGGACACTGCCGTCCCGGAAATGCGCAGCGAGGTCCATCAGGTACTCTGCCTTGCGTTTTGACAGACCGCAGCCGGCCAGTTTCACATGGCCTTGCCTGATGACCTGCGCGGGCGTCATTTTCGGGCAAGCGACCAGCACGCGCTCCCAGACTGACTGCGCTGCCTTGACCGATATTTGCTGACCGACGATCGAGCGCGCCAGCGTAACAAAGGGGTCGCCCCGTCCCACCAGCTGCAGGTCACCAAAACGAGGAATGAGCTTCTTCATGATGCGGTCGCGCCGCATCAGTTCCGACTTGGCATTTTCCCAGTAATCGGGCACGAACAGCGAGTCAGGTTGCTTGGCCATAGCCTACGCCCTTCGCCATTCAGTGAGACCACCGGGTTTGTCTTCCAGCACGATACCCTGCTCAAGCAAGACAGTACGAATACGGTCGGCCTCGGCAAAATTCTTGTCTTTTTTGGCCTGGGCGCGCGCGGCGATCTGAGCGGCGACATCCGCGTCAGACAGTCCATCGGCAGTGACAGCCCCCTGCAGAAACGCCTGGGGCTCGCGCATCAATAACCCCAGCACGCCGGCCAGACCACGAAGCTGGCGCGCCAGCGCTGACGAGTGCTGGCGATTAACCTCGGTCACCAGATCGAACAACACGGCGATGGCGATCGGCGTGTTGAAGTCGTCATTCATCGCATCCGCAAAACGCTGCGCGTGCGCTTCTTGCCAGTCCAGCGGCTGATTGTCCGGTGCCGTTTCTTTCAGCGCGGTGTACAAACGGGTCAGTGCGGTGCGCGCATCATCAAGATGAACATCAGAGTAATTCAGCGGACTACGATAGTGTGCGCGCAGAATGAAGAAGCGAACGACCTCGGCATCGAATTTTTTCAGGACTTCACGGATGGTGAAGAAGTTGCCCAGTGACTTGGACATTTTTTCGTCATCCACACGCACGAACCCATTGTGCATCCAGTAATTGACGAAGGTATTCGCATGCGCGCCTTCGGACTGTGCAATCTCGTTTTCGTGGTGAGGGAATTGCAGATCTTGTCCACCGCCGTGAATATCGAATCGCTCTCCCAGTAAATCGCAGGCCATGGCCGAGCATTCGATATGCCAGCCCGGACGACCCGCGCCCCAGGGCGATGACCACTTCACCTCTTCAGGCTCGGTCTCGCGCGCGGACTTCCACAAGACAAAGTCCAGAGGATCGCGCTTGGCACTGCCGACATCGACACGCTCACCGGCACGCAAATCATCCAGCGATTTACCGGAAAGTTTGCCGTAGCCTTCAAAGTCGCGAACAGAGAAATTCACATCGCCATCCGGCGCCTGGTAAGCCAGACCTCGCGCTTCGAGTTTGGAGATCAGGTTGAGCATTTGCGGCACATAGGCCGTTGCGCGCGGCTCATGGTCGGGGCGCTGCACGCCCAGTGCATCGGCGTCTTCGTTCATCGCCGCAATATAGCGACTGGTCAGCGCGGTAATGGATTCCTTGTTTTCGACCGCACGACGAATAATCTTGTCGTCGATGTCGGTGATATTGCGAACATAAGTAACAGCGTACCCTTGCGCGCGCAGCCAGCGCTGCACCATGTCGAACACTACCATCACGCGCGCATGGCCAAGATGACAAAAGTCGTAGACCGTCATGCCGCAAACGTACATGCGAACTTTGCCTGGTTCTAAAGGCGCAAATACTTCCTTGTCACGCGCCAGCGTGTTGTAAATTCTAAGAACACTCATGAATGATCTGGAAGCGGTGGCGGATGCCCCGGTAAGCGGACTACTTTGCGGCCTTGGAGCCTGTCTTACGGACTCACCGTGTTGCCAAAAATCTGCTGACCGTCTTTGTTAAAATGCGACTTTGGCGGAGTATATCATCGAAGCGTCAGGCATCCGGCGTCCGCTGCACTATCGAATCCCCCTTTTTATACTGAAGGAAATCCTATGTTGCTGAGTCGTCGTCAACTGCACCGTTGGCTTGCTGTGGTCTTATTAGCCAGTGCTTGCAGCGGCGCGCCCTCCCTCGCTTTTGCCGATAATCTGCCACGGGTATTGATGAAAACCAGTATGGGTGCGCTTGTGATCGAACTGAACCCTGAAAAGGCACCGATCAGCGTAAAAAACTTCCTGCAGTACGCGCGTGACGGATTTTATAACGGCACGATTTTTCACCGGATTATTTCCGGCTTCATGATCCAGGGTGGCGGACTGGATGAAAAATTGAATGAAAAGCCCACCCGTGATCCGATCAAGATTGAATCCAAAAATGGGCTGAAAAACAAGCAATACACCATTGCGATGGCCCGCACCCAGGATCCGGACTCGGCCTCCGCGCAGTTCTTTATCAACGTGCAGGACAACCGTTTCCTCGACTGGCCGGGCCGGGATGGCTGGGGCTATGCGGTGTTTGGTAAGGTCATTTCAGGAACGGACGTGGTCGACAAAATTCAACTGATCAAACCCGGTGAGGACGGCTTGCCGAACCCGCGGGTAGTGATCGAATCAGTCACTGTCATCGAATGATTTCCCATTTAATTTTTACTATTTAATTTTTGTTATTTAACTATTCAATCAAAGGAATCTCATGAGCGTCATCCTCAACACCAATCACGGCCAGATCACCATTGAGCTGAACGCCGAAAAAGCACCCAAAACTGTTGAAAATTTTCTCGCCTATGTAAAATCAGGCCACTACGATGGCACCATTTTTCATCGCGTCATCGATGGCTTCATGATCCAGGGCGGCGGGTTTACGCCCGACATGCGTCAGAAGCCCGCCGAAAACACAGTGGAAAACGAAGCCAACAACGGCCTGACCAATGATCACTACACCATTGCAATGGCCCGCACTTCCGATCCGCATTCGGCTGGTGCGCAATTTTTCATCAATGTAAAAGACAATGATTTCCTGAATTATCCCGGCTCGGACGGCTGGGGTTATTGCGTCTTCGGTAAAGTCACGGCAGGCACGGATGTCGTCGACAAAATCGGCGTGGTTGAAACGGGCCGCCGCAGCATGTTCTCCGACGTGCCGGTCGACGATGTCGTGATCGAAAAAGTGGAAATCGTCTGAGTGGGCAGCCAAATTTGATTGTGAAGCGCATGTGAAAGCCCTACAGTCAACTAATGCGCACCAGTAAAGCAAAGTCGCTGGATCTCGGCCTGCGCCGGGATCCAGTGGCTTTCGTTGTACATCTAATGATTTTGAAAATGAAACTTACGAAGCTACTTGAGGCATCAACCCTGCCCGGTAAAATCCATGCATCCCAAAGCGCCAGCAACCGTACAGCCTGAATCGCTGGCACTTTTTGTGTCGGATTTGCACCTGAGTGCTGACCTGCCCAAAACCACCGAAACATTTTTCGCTTTCCTGCATGATCATGCGCTGCGAACCCGGGCGCTTTATCTGCTCGGAGATATTTTCGAATACTGGGCCGGCGATGATGATCTCGATGACCCCTACCATCGCAACGTCATCAATGCACTGCGCAGCGTGAGCGATCAGGGCGTGTCGTTGAACTGGATTGCAGGCAATCGTGATTTTCTGGTCGGTGAGGAATTCGCAGCGGCGTGCGGCTTAAAGGTGTTAACTGAGCCCCACATCGCTGACATCGCTGGTCGGCAGATCCTGCTACTTCACGGCGATGCGCAGTGCACTGACGATGCCGCCTACATGAGCTTCCGTACGCAAGTACGTGATCCCGACTGGCAACGCGCCTTTCTTGCCCGCCCGCTGGCGGAACGAAAATCCATCATCGCCGGCATGCGCGAGGGCAGCCGTCAGGCGCAGCGCAGCAAAGCGATGGAGATCATGGATGTAAACAATGGCAAGATTTCGCAGCTGTTTGATGCGTATGGTGTGACGCTCATGATTCATGGCCACACCCATCGGCCGCAGGTGCATACAGACAACGGGCGCGTGCGGCATGTGCTGCCCGACTGGGATTGTG
Source organism: uncultured Bifidobacterium sp. (assembly GCA_964639465.1). GTDB lineage: Bacteria > Pseudomonadota > Gammaproteobacteria > Burkholderiales > Burkholderiaceae_D > Pernthalerella. The sequence goes on from CAZXDB010000005.1 coordinate 8,329, forward strand.
ATGCTGAAGTTGTACGCGGCGGGTGGATTGCGATCAATGCTGCGGGTGAGATTCAGAGGGTAAATCTGGCTGACGTTACCTGACGAAGACCGCCGGATCCTGGACTGCTTTTCTCCTCAGGTCCCGCCTGCAAATCACTCCACCAGCTTGTTCATCTGCTCCCGATTGAATTTATCCAGCTCGGGCACGGTCTCGCATTGAATGCCTGCAGCCTTGAGGGCTTCCACAATTTTCACCAGCTGCAATTCCTGCGAGGCAGCATTGTCGATCAGACCATGCATCGCTTTTGACAGCGGATCATCGCCGTTCGGTGTTAGCCCATAGGCGGCGAACATGCGCGCGGCGGCATCATCACGCGCACTGAGCGCTTCTTTCTCGATGATGCGCGCCGGATTACCCACAGCAGTGGCACCGGGCGGCACTTCTTTGACCACCACGGCATTCGATCCCACCTTGGCACCCTCGCCTACAGTGAATGCGCCGAGTACTTTGGCGCCCGCACCAATAATCGCGCCGCGACCCAGCGTGGGATGACGTTTAGCGCCTTTGGAGAGCGAGGTGCCACCGAGGGTGACGCCCTGATAAATCGTGCAATCGTCACCGATCTCTGCGGTTTCACCAATAACCACACCAAAACCGTGATCGATGAACACCCGGCGACCTATCGTCGCTCCCGGATGGATTTCGATACCTGTCAGCGTGCGCGCGATATGTGAAATGAAGCGACCGAGCCATTTGAAACCGGCGCGCCAGCAGGCGTGCGCCCAGCGGTGCATGACCACGGCGTGCAGGCCCGGATAGCAAGTGAGCACCTCCCAGCGGCTACGCGCTGCGGGGTCGCGTTCGATGATGCTGCTGATATCTTCCTGGAGTCGGCTGAACATAAATTCTAGTCAGTTTATTTTTCGGCGGTCATGCGCTGGCGACGAGCCTCATAAAGGCAAATGCCGGAGGCAACAGACACATTCAAACTCTCGACCGATCCCTGCATCGGCAGCGACACCAGACGATCGCAGTTCTCGCGTGTCAGGCGACGCAGACCTTCGCCTTCGGAGCCCATCACAAATGCCGTGCCGCCGCGATAATCCACGTCATACAGCGTCTCAGTCGCGTCTTCGGTTGTGCCGGTTAGCCAGATGTCATGTTCCTGCAATTCTCGCATTGCCCGCGAGAGATTGGTAACGGTGATGTAAGGCATCGTATCTGCTGCACCGCTGGCGACTTTGGCGGCGGTTGCATTTAGACCCACGGCTCTGTCCTTGGGGGCTATGACTGCATGCGCCCCTGCGCCATCCGCAACGCGCAGACAAGCGCCCAGATTGTGCGGATCAGTCACACCGTCGAGCAACAAGAGCAGGGGCGGCCCCTGAATACCATCCAGCAGCTCACTCAGATTGCGGGCCAGTGACAACTCACCGGCACGCGCCACAACGCCCTGATGACGGCGCGTACCGCACATGGCATCAAGGCGCTGATCATCTGCCTGAATGATGCGCAGGTTGGCCGCTTTCGCAGCTCTCAGCAAATCGCCCATGCGTCGATCATGGCGCGAGGCATCCACGTAGACTTCCTCGATGGTCGATGCATCATGGCGTATGCGTGCGGTGACGGCATGAAAGCCGAAGATCAGTCGGGTTTTCATGATGGCGGCTTATTTACGTTTTTTCTTGCCGTTGCGGTCGGCTGTTTTTCCAGCCACGCCTTTGCCCGGCTTACCTGCACGTGCCGGCGCGACGCGTTGCGCCGTTTTTTTGCTGGCTGATTTTGGGGCGTGCGCATTGTCGGCGCGTCGGGATTCATTTTTCAGCTGGGTACGTATGCCCGGCTCAGTGACCAGACGCAAATCGATACGCCGTGCATCCAGATCCACGCGACTAACCTGCACCGTCACACGATCGGTCAGCTGATAGCGTATGCCGGTGCGCTCGCCGCGCAACTCATGGCGCGCGTCGTCATACTGAAAATAATCCGCACCGAGATCCGTCACATGCACCATGCCCTCGATGAACAAGGCATCGAGCTGCACGAAAATGCCAAACCCAGCGACACCGGAAATTGTGCCGGTAAATTCCTCACCCAGCTTGTCGCGGACAAAATAACATTTGAGCCAGGCTTCCACATCGCGCGAAGCTTCATCCGCGCGACGCTCATTGGCAGAGCAATGAATACCGAGCGATTCCCAGATAGCCAGGTCGCCTTCTGCACGCTTCTTGCCCGCCGCTCTGTCTTTGGCCTGCATTTTGCGCGCTGCGGGCGACATGTTGGTATTGAGGCTTTCCGTCAGAATGCCCTTGGGGTGATAGTGCTTACCCTGCAAAATCGCCTTGATCACTCGGTGCGTGAGCAAATCGGGATAACGGCGTATCGGGCTGGTGAAATGCGCATACGCCTCGTAGGACAAACCAAAGTGGCCGATATTGTCGGGGCTGTACACCGCTTGCTGCATCGAGCGCAGCAGCATGGTCTGCAGCAGGATGGCATCGGGCCGGCCTTTGATTTTTTCCATCAGCGCGGCGTAATCCGACGCGGTGGGCGAGGTACCGCCACCCAGATTCAGACCCAGTTGCTTCAAGAAAGTCCGCAACTGGTTGAGCTTCTCCTCAGTGGGCCCGGCATGAATACGATACATGCCGTGATGCTTGTGCCGCTCCATGAAATCCGCGGCGCACACGTTCGCGGCCAGCATGCACTCTTCAATCAGACGATGCGCATCATTGCGCGTGCGCGGCAGGATCTGCTCGATCTTGCCGGCGGCATTGCAGACGATATAGGTCTCAGTGGTTTCAAAGTCCATCGCGCCACGCTCGCGTCGTGATCCCAGTAGCGTCTGATACAAATCATACAGATTCTGCAAGTGCGGCAACAGCGCAGCGCGGCGCACTGCCTCCGGGCCACGCGTATTGCCCAGAATGGTAGCGACTTCGGTGTAAGTGAGACGCGCTGCCGAATGAATCACTGCCGGATAAAACTGGTAGGCGTGAATATGTCCCTTGGCGTTAATCACTGCATCGCACACCATGGTCAGACGATCGACCGCAGGATTGAGCGAGCAAAGGCCGTTGGAGAGCTTTTCTGGCAGCATCGGTATGACGCGACGGGGAAAATACACGGACGTACTGCGCTCGAGCGCATCGACATCCAATGCGTCATTCGGTTTGACGTAATGGCTGACATCGGCAATCGCGACGATCAGGCGGAAACCCTGCGAGCGGCCGATTTTGACGGGCTCGCAATACACCGCATCATCAAAATCGCGCGCGTCTTCACCATCAATGGTGACCAGCGGCACATCACGCAGATCGACGCGGTTTTCCAGATCGGCAGCGCGCACTTCCGATGGCAGCTTGGCAGCCAGTGCCTTTGCTGCCTCGGAGAACTCATGCGGCACGCCATATTTGCGGACCGCAATTTCAATTTCCATCCCCGGGTCGTCAATATCACCCAGCACTTCGGCAATGACACCCACCGGCTGCGTGTAACGCGAAGGTTGTTCGGTCAGTTCAACACTGACGACCTGTCCGGCCTTGGCTTTGCCCGGCGCTTTGGCCAGCAGAATGTCATGACTGATGCGCTTGTCCTCCGGCGCGACCAACCAAGTACCGTTCTCATTGACCAGTCGTCCGATCACATGCGTATTGGCCCGACTCAGCACCTCGACGATCGTGCCCTCGGGACGACCACGACGGTCCAGACCCGTAATGCGGACCTGCACCCGGTCGCCATGCAACACCTTCTGCAATTCCTTCTCGGGCAAAAAAATGTCATCACCCTCATCCGGGATCAGGAAACCATAGCCGTCACGATGTGCGGAAACCCGTCCTTCCGTGAAATTGGCGGTATTGGCCAGCTGAATGCGGCCTTTGCGATCAGGCTTGATTTGACCATCGCGCTCCATGGCCGCCAGACGGCGAGTGAGGCCATCCAGTTCCACGTCCTTGACCGACAGGGCCTTGGCGATAGAAGCAAGCGTTTGCGGGTCTGCGGAAGTACGCAGGATGCCCAAGATTTCTTCCCGGCTGGGGATGCTGTACGGGGGCTGGCTCAAAAGATGTGTGTCTCGTTCGGTAGGAAAAAACACAGATAGTGTAACGGACGGGCGCGGCCTGTGCTCAAAAAGACCTTATGCCAGAGGGAAAAACGAGGCAGCGTTGATTGACTTGGCAGATTATTCCGCTATAATCTCGCGTTCTTTAGGCCCACGTGGCGGAATTGGTAGACGCGCATGGTTCAGGTCCATGTGCCGCAAGGTGTGGGGGTTCGAGTCCCTCCGTGGGCACCAAATGTAAAAAGGGAGTTTGCGAAAGCAGACTCCCTTTTTTATGCCCACGAGCAAAGCACCTGCGTGCTTTGCTCGTGGGACTCGAAAGGTCGCGCTTGCAAGCGCGGCCAGGGTCGCGGAACGTGACCGAGTCCCAGTGTGCACAACACACAAGAACGACGCTGGATCCCGGCCTGCGCCGGGATGACGGTTGAAGGATCGTTGGCCTCAAAATCGTCATCCCGGCGCAGGCCGGGATCCAGCGTCTTTGCTTTACCAAAGTGCATTCGATTACTACACGTCTGCTCGCGCTGTCGTCATAAATAAAAAGGGCTCTGCGGCCCTTTTCTCAATCTCTCTTCACCAGCTTTACGCGGGGATCACTGCCAACCTTCAGCTTGAACAGTTCCCAAAGTGCAGGATGCATCTGATGCAGCCCTCCCTCCCAGTCCTGCCACGTACGCTTGGTGGAATAAATAACTTCAGCTGCCTGTGTCTGCGTCAGGCCAGCTCGCAATCTTGCTCGTTTTATTTCGCTCGGATCCGGACTCATTCACTAAACCTTTTTCTGCCTGAATTTCAAAATGCGCTTCATCCGGGATAGCAGAAAGATCGCCAAACACCGAAACAAATGCGGCATCAAATGACGCCTTGTATGCATTCTCCCAGCGTTCAACCAAGCATTTTTCGTCACCCGTGGCGGTAATCGGCAGTGGTGTCCCGACATACTTATCAACGATGCGATTGTAGTCGCACTGAACTTCGATAACCTGCTGAGCCGATCACAATATCGCCTCCATCACTTCGCTAAACACCTGAGAAAGTTTTACGCGCTCTTCCTCAAGCATATTGCTTATTCCGTATAGCGTGACCGAATATACGGCACCCTGCGAAGCACATGCAGCTAATTTACCCATCGCAATCACTCCATTGAAATTCTCAGCACCGCGCCAAGAAGTGTCAATACTGTAAGGCACGGAACTCGTACTTTCAAGCCAGAGCGATTGATAGAACGCAATTCAAAACATCTTCTCGTAAAAAATTTTTTGATCTGCTGTAAAAACTAATTTTTAAAGATCGCCAGTGACTTTTTTTACGTTTGCTTTGTTAATCGCACCAACGAATTCGCATCGTTGGCGCGATCGTCCCGAAACCATATTAATAAGCGTACTTGCTCACCGCCGCCTCATCCCATTCAATGCCATTCCCGGGACGCGATGGCACCGTCGCATAACCATCTTTCACCTCGAAAGGTTCTGCGATGATGGGATTACCCCAGTCGCGCCACTCCAGCCAGTCTGCCGATTCGGAAGCTCTGAGCAAATGCGCTGAAACCTCGGGATACAAATGACTGGACAGCGGATGACCGGCAGCACCAGCAATGCCGGCGGCACGCATCCAACCAGTGACGCCACCAATGCGCATCAAGTCCGGCATGTAAAGGTCGGCCGCTTTGGCCTGCACAGCGTCCAGGAAAGAGCGTGAACCGTAGATGTTTTCTCCGATCTGTACCGGCGTTTTCAGCTCTTGCGTGAG
>CAZXDB010000005.1:14222-77599 GCA_964639465.1 uncultured Bifidobacterium sp.
AGCCCGGACGCCCCAGATTGACTTCATGATGCCCTGCTCCCGCCGGAATCATCGGAAAACAATTCGCTTCAGCGCTGACATGCACATCAAGGAAGAAAGGACCTGGGCTAGCCAGACATTCGGCGATCGCAGCTTGCAGATCTTCACGCTGGCTCACCGTGCGCGCCTGCCAGCCAAAACCCTTTGCCACAGCCACAAAATCCGGCAGCGCTTCGGTGTAGCTGTGGCTGTAGCGCCCGCCATGAATCAATTCCTGCCACTGACGCACCATGCCCATATAACCGTTGTTGCTGAGGATGACTTTGACGGGTGTGCGATGTTGCATGGCAGTTGATAGTTCCTGAATGTTCATCAGGATCGATGCGTCGCCCGTCACACAGACGACGGTTTTATCGGGGTGAGCGATCTGCGCACCAATGGCGGCGGGCAAACCATAGCCCATGGTGCCTGCACCACCGGAGGTCAGCCAGCGCATCGGTTGCTCGAACTTCAGATGCTGTGCCGCCCACATCTGATGCTGACCCACATCGGTCGATACGATCGCATCGTGCGCTTCGAGTTGTTGCTGCAAGCAACACATGAGCGCCTGCGGCGCGATGACGTTAACGGTATCGTCGAATGCGAGTGACTGGCGCTCTCGCCAACCGTCAATTTGCGACCACCACGCAGATAAGTCGGCCTTGGCTTCAGAGGCCTGATGACATTGCGCGAGTAACTGCTCCAGCACCTCGGCACAATCACCGACGATGGGAATGTCGGCGCGAACGATTTTATGGATGGATGCAGGATCGATGTCGACGTGAATGAATTTGGCTTTCGGGCAGAAATCGTCGAGGCGGCTGGTCACGCGGTCGTCAAAGCGCGCACCGATGCAGATCACCAGATCCGCATGATGCATGGCCAGATTCGCTTCCAGTGTGCCGTGCATCCCTAGCATACCCAGCCACTGGGGACTGGAAGCCGGGAATGCACCCAGCCCCATGAGCGTCAGTGTGCAAGGCGCACCCGTGGCTTCGACGAGTTGACGAAAACGATCACAGGCCTCGAGACCGGAGTTGACCAACCCACCGCCGCCATAGAACACGGGACGCCGCGCGGACCGGATGGCTTTGGCGGCATCGTCGATACGGCCGCGGGCTTTGAGCCGAATGCGAGCGGATCGCTCGGCTAGCGTCAGCGCCGAGGTGACCGGTGTTAGCTGAATGTCTTTGGGAAGATCGATCAGTACCGGGCCCGGGCGCCCTTCAGTCGCGATCTGCCAGGCTTTACGGACGGTCGCTTGCATCGCCGCCGCATCCCGGACCTGCACATTCCATTTGGTGATGGTGCGCGAAATACCCAGTGCATCACATTCCTGAAACGCGTCCGTGCCAATCACGGCCGTAGCGACTTGCCCGCTGATGCAAATCACGGGGACGGAATCGCACATGGCATCCAGCAGACCGGTGGTCGTGTTGCTCATGCCGGGGCCGGAGGTAACAAAGACGATACCCGGTCGTCCAGTGCTGCGGGCATAACCCTGCGCCGCATGGACAGCGGCCTGCTCATGACGAACCAGCACATGCCGCAGACGCGGCTCGGCATGGAGTGCATCATAGAGCGGCAATACGGCACCACCAGGGTAGCCGAATACGGTATCGGCCCCCAGCTCTAACAGGGTGCGAATCAGCACCGCAGCGCCATTCAGCGGCTGGATTGGGGCCGCATTGTCGGCACAAGCTTCAAGCGCCTGGAGATCCGCGGTCGGGAGGTTACATACCGTATTCATGTCATCAATATAATCCGCCAATGACAGAAAAAGCTTTCGATTATTGGCGACTTTACTTATTATTCAGAAAAATATATCGCAAAAATTAATATTCGCAGAATGGAACTGGATAAATTAGATATCGCTATCCTCGAAGCCCTTCAAAAGGATGCGCGACTGAGCCTGCAGGAGCTGGGCAAGAAGGTGGGGCTGACCGCTTCACCCTGCTGGACGCGGATTCGCCGGATGGAGGACGCCGGTGTCATTGAGGGCTATTCGGTGAGGGTCAATCCGGACAAAGTAGGCTTGAGCGAGACGGTCATCCTGCATGTGACGCTGGACAGCCATTCGGATGCGGCGCTGTTTGAATTCGGCAAAGCGCTGGAGGATATTCCGGAAGTACTGGAAGCTTATCTGGTGTCGGGCGATTACGACTATTACATCCGTGTGGCAGTCGAAGGCACGCGCGGCTATGAGCGATTTCTGAGGGAACGTCTATACAAGATTCCCGGCATACGGCACAGCAAATCAAGCTTTGTGCTGCGGCGTCTGAAGCAGAGCCAGTTGCCGCTTCGCCGCTGAACTGAGCCGTCTGGAAATTTCGCTACTCACCACCCGATAGTGGCTACAAGATGGTCACCGATCCAGACTTACACACGGTCCGGGCTCATGTCGTCGTAGATTTCGAAGGGCTGGTGAATCCAGGGGTTGTCCGGCAGGTACTCGACGAAGTAATCCGGGCGCATGACTGAGCAGGCCTTGTACCAGATGACAGCGGAGCGCACTTCGCTCACCTCAGGAAAACCGGTGCGCAAATGTTCCTGCACGCGCTGCAGGGTCACGCCGGAATCGACCAGATCATCGATCAATAGAATGCGCCCGGCCAGCGGGCCGGCCGTTGACGTGATGCTGTTGGAGATATCGAGCTCGCCGCGATGAGTGCCTGCGGCTTCCCGGTAAGAGCTGGTAGAGAGTATGGCAAGCGGCACCTTGAAGAGGCGCGAGAACACATCACCAGGACGCAGCCCGCCCCGGGCCAGACAAAGCGCCTGATCAAACTGCCATCCCGATTGATAGACCATGCTGACCAGCGACTCTATCGCGCGATGGTAGTCGTCCCACGATATCCACCGTTGTCCGGTCTGATGCGCAGGCATGACGTGCGAATCACTCAGGCAAACGGGTGGCGCAAGACGATGGTCTCTTCGCGATCCGGACCGGTCGAGACCATATCGATCGGCACACCGACCAACGCTTCAATACGTTCGACATAAGCGCGCGCTGCTGCCGGCAACTCCTTCATGGATTTTGCGCCGACAGTTGGCTCTTTCCAGCCGGGCATTTCTTCATAAATCGGTTCGCAGGCAGCTGCCTCTTCGGCACCTGACGGGAAGATATCGACTTGTTTGCCATTGAGACGATAGCCGGTGCAGATCTTCAGTGACTCGATACCATCGAGTACATCCAGTTTAGTCAGACACATGCCGGAAACACCATTGATCTGCACGGAACGCTTGAGCAGTGCGGCATCGAACCAGCCGCAGCGACGCGCACGACCAGTGACGGTACCGAATTCATGACCGACCGCCGACAAATGCTTGCCGACGCCTTCACTGGTCGAAAGCTCGGACGGAAAAGGGCCCGAGCCAACACGGGTGGTGTAGGCCTTCGTGATGCCCAGCACGTAGTGCAGCATGTTCGGGCCGACACCGGAACCAGCAGCGGCATTGCCTGCCACGCAGTTACTGGAGGTGACATACGGATAAGTGCCATGATCGACATCGAGCAGACTGCCCTGCGCACCCTCAAACAATAAATTGGCACCGGCCTTGTACGCGGCATACAGCGCACTGGAGACGTCCGTCACCATCGGGCGAATGCGATCGACAGTCGCGAGTGCATCGTCAAACGTTTTTTGGAAATCAACCGCCTGCGCCTTGAGATAATTGACGAGAACGAAGTTGTGATAATCCAGATTCTCGCGCAGCTTTTCTTCGAAGCGTTTTTGATTCAACAGATCGGCAACGCGAATGGCGCGACGAGCGACCTTGTCTTCATAAGCCGGACCAATACCTTTACCGGTGGTGCCAATCTTGGCATCACCACGCGCAGCTTCGCGCGCCGCATCGAGTGCCGTGTGATACGGCAGGATGATGGGGCAGGCTTCGGAAATTTTCAAACGATTGGCGACCTGAATGCCGGAGGCTTCAAGTTTGTCGATTTCACGTAGCAGGTCAGGCACGGACAAGACCACGCCATTGCCGATATAGCAGGCAACGCCAGCACGCATGATGCCCGAGGGGATCAGCTGCAGCGCGGTCTTTTGTCCGCCGATGACGAGTGTGTGGCCGGCATTGTGGCCACCCTGAAAACGCACGACACCCTGCGAATGATCGGTGAGCCAGTCGACGACCTTCCCCTTGCCTTCGTCGCCCCATTGCGTGCCAATGACAACCACATTTCTAGCCATGATGTTTTACGAACCTTGTGAATTCTGTTTTTTGATAATGAATTTTCCCTGCTCGGCCACGATCTCGCGATCGCAATCGAATTCCTGCTGATCATTCTCGTGTCCCGGCAATGACTGAATGACGATTTCACCCTCAGCCCGCAGACGCGCGATCAGCGCGGTGAGTTCGGGCTCACGCCCCCAGGGCGCGCGGATCGCACTGGCCGGCGATGCCGAGGGCAAAAGACGCGCGATTTCACGCAAATCCATCGAAAAGCCAGTCGCAGGCCGCGCGCGTCCAAAGGCTTCGCCGAGATGATCGTAGCGACCGCCACGCGCCACCGCGTTCGGCAAGCCGGCAACATAGAGCGCAAACATCGCGCCGCTTTCGTATTGGTACCCCGATAGATCTGCAAGATCAATGTTGACTCTCACCTCGCCCGCCGACTGCGCAAGTAGCGCAAGTTCATCCAGCGCGCGGGTGACGGTGGCACTGGCCGGCAGGATTTTGCGAGCTCGATCGAGCACCGACAGATCGCCGTGCAGTTCAGGCAAGGCACGCAGCGCGTTTTTTACGCGCTCGGAAAATGACGCCGACAGCGCCTCCAGCGCCGGCACATCCTTGGCACGCAAGAGCGTAACGATGGCGCCCTGCTGCTTGGTTGCGATAGCGTCACCGTCGAGAATGCCCTTCAGAATCCCGGCATGAGAGAGATCAAGCGTGACCTCCGACAAACCGGCCAGCCGCAATGAAGTCAGTGCAAGAGCCTGAATTTCGCCGTCGGCTTCAAGGCCGGCATGGCCATAGATCTCCGCGCCGATCTGCAAGGGTTCGCGCGTTGCATGAAAACCCGAGGGGCGCGCATGCAGCACACTGCCCGCATAGCACAGGCGTGTGACAGACGAGCGGTTGAGCAAATGAGCATCAATACGGGCGACCTGGGTGGTCATGTCAGCACGCAAGCCCATGGTGCGGCCGGAAAGCTGATCGACCAGCTTGAACATGCGCAGGTCCATGTCCTGATCGGTGAACGGCATCAGGGACTCGACATACTCGAGCATGGGCGGCATGACGAGTTCATAGCCATAGCGGCGGAAATGGTCAAGCAGCTGACGGCGCAGCTCTTCGGTCTTGCGCGCCTCGGAGGGAAGGACGTCGGCAATATTCTCGGGAAGTAGCCAATTAGGCATGAAAAATCAGGCGTCAGCAGTGAAATGGTGGAAGGCGAGCAGAAGGATACCAAACAGTATCGCGGTCAGCCCAAAAAACCGGATCTGGCCGTCAGACAGCCGGGCCAGCTGCAGGAAGGTCTGGCGCCAGCGTTCGGGAGCAATAAAAGGAAACAAACCCTCGAGCACGAATAACAGGCCGAGGGCCATCAGCAACGCAGCGGCCACGACGTGCTCTATTTGCGAGCGCCGCCGGGGGCCTTGAAGTATTTCAGGAACTCCGAATTCGGATCGATCAAGAGCACATCGCTGCGCGTCTTGAAGCTTTCACGATAAGCCTGGATGCTACGGGAGAATTTGTAAAACTCCGGGTTTTGCCCGAAAGCCTGTGCATAAATCCGCGCTGCCTTGGCATCGCCTTCACCGCGGATGCTCTCGGCCTGTCGGTAGGCTTCCGCAATGATCACGGTACGCTGGCGGTCCGCATCGGCACGAATCTTTTCGGATTCCGCTGCGCCGGTGGAGCGCAGCTCATTGGCCACACGTGCGCGTTCGGATTTCATTCGCTCGTACACCGAGTTGTTGATTTGCTCAACATAGTCGACACGCTTCAAGCGTACATCGACGATCTGACCGCCGATCTGCTTGACCTCTTCAGTGACCTTGGCGGCAATAGCGTCCATGACTTTACCCCGTTCGCCGGAGATAACTTCACGAACGGTGCGCTTGGTAATTTCTTCGTTCAGCGCTGCCTTGACGATCTGGGCCATGCGGTCTTGCGCACGGCGCTCGTCACCACCAAAACTGATGAAATACAAACGCGGATCGACAATGCGCCACTTGACATAAGCATCGACGAGAATGTTCTTTTTCTCGGCGGTGATAAACCGATCCGCCTCGGGCGTGTCGAGCGTCAGGATACGCTTATCCAGAAAAATCACGTTTTGGAAAGGCGGCGGCAGTTTAAAGTGCAGACCGGGTTCCTTGATGACTTGCTTGACTTCACCCAGTGCGAAAACAATCGCAAACTGTCGCTGGTCCACGACGAACAGCGTGGACATCAGAATGGTCAGCGCTATGACGCCGGCAATAATGTAGGAAACGAGGCGATTCATCAGCGGGACTCCCGATCACGTGAACTGCGTGAATCACGACTGCGCGGTTCCGGCCGGGACGGCTCGGGAGGCATCACATCGCTGAATGAAGACGGCAATTGCTGCACGTTCTGCGTGCCTGCTGCCGACTCGGCCGCTGTCTGTGCGATCAGTTTGTCCAGCGGAAGATAGATCATGCTGTTATTGGCTTTGGTGTCAATCATCACCTTGGTCGTACTGGCAAAAATCTGCTGCATGACTTCGATGTACATACGATCACGAGTCACACTTGGCGCCTTCTGGTACTCGGCAAGAATCTTGGTGAAACGCGAGGCCTCGCCCTCGGCATTGGCGATCACACGGGAACGATAACCTTCGGACTCCTGCAGCAGACGCGAGGCCGCACCACGCGCTCTGGGCACCACATCGTTGGCGTACGCCTGACCTTCATTCTTTTGCCGCTCACGATCCTGTCCGGCCTTCACCGCATCATCAAACGAGGCCTGCACTTGCTCAGGCGGTTGGACCGCCTGCATCGTCACGTTGGTGACCATGACGCCCGTGCGGTACCGATCGAGAATTTGCTGCATCAGACCGTTGGTATCAAAGGCGATTTTTTCACGACCTTCGTAGAGGACGAAATCCATCTTGTTCTTGCCGACGATTTCACGAATCGCCGTTTCTGCCACCTGTTTGACGGTTTCTTCCTGCTCGCGGTTATTGAAAACCCAGTCGGTTGCATTCTTGAGCCGGTACTGAACAGCGAACTGAATATCGATGATGTTCTCGTCATCGGTCAGCATCAGCGATTCACGTGCGAGCTTGTTGCGCACATTGCTGCGGTAACCCACCTCAACCGTCCGAACCTGAGAGACATTGACGGTTTCATGCGCTTGAATCGGATAAGGCCAGCGCCAATTGAAACCGGGGGGCGTCGAATGACTGAGCTTGCCGAAGGTCAGAACGACACCGGTCTGTCCTTCCTGCACGATGAAAAATCCGCTGACCAGCCAGAGAAAGAACATCACCAGCGCGACGATGCCCGCACTGATACTTGCGCCCCGCGCGTCGCCGGGCGTGCCACCACCATCACCGCCACGACCACCGCCACGACCATTGAAGAGTTTGTTCAGGCGTTGATTGAAGTCACGCCACAACTGATCGAGATCAGGTGGACCATCGCCGGGCCGCTTGTCGTTCTGACGCGGCTCCTGTTCGTTGTCCTGAGACCCACGACCCCAACGAGGATCGTTCAACGAGAATTTCAGGCCAAGTTTTCTGAAGAATGATTCGAGCATGCTATGGCGTTCCGCGTAAGGTGTTTTTAGTCGTCAGTGAAACGCTGCTGGCAAAAAGAGAGCTAAAGGTAATGATTCGTGAGCACAAGCCGCGCGAGCGTGCTGCTTCATACGCTGTATGGGAGCAAGCTGTCATCGGGATAAGCTGCTTGCTCTTGCAGGGCACCGCCTGCTGCAGGCATACCATCCGCCTGCGCAAATTCGGCAATTGCCTGCCTGAGCAAACCCACCCCGTCGCCCGATTGCGCACTCACAAAAACACGGCAGATTTTATCATATTCATCACGCTCGATTGCCGGGAGAACACCCGACAGGTCGATCTTGTTCCAGACCAGAATCTGGGGGATATGATCTGCGCCAATCTCCCTCAACACGGCGTTCACCTGCTCTATCTGCTCATCCCGAACCGGACTGGCCGCATCGACCACATGCAGGAGCAAATCGGCATGGATTGTCTCCTCCAGCGTGGCCCGGAATGCCGCTACCAGCTGTGTGGGTAATTCGCGAATGAAGCCAACGGTGTCCGAGATGACGACATTGCCCGCCTCCGCCAAATGCATGCGTCGTGAGGTCGTGTCGAGGGTCGCAAACAGCTGATTGGCCGCATAGACACCGGCTTTGGTCATATTGTTGAACAACGTGGACTTGCCGGCATTGGTATAGCCGACCAGCGATATCGAAAAAGTATGATTACGCTCACGTGAACGGCGCTGGGTATGACGCTGGCGCTTGAGCTTGTCGAGCTTGCCACGCAGTGCCTTGACCCGGTCGCCAATTAGCCGGCGGTCAGTTTCCAGCTGGGTTTCGCCAGGGCCACGAAGACCGATACCGCCTTTTTGACGTTCCAGGTGCGTCCAGCCGCGCACCAGACGGGTGGCGAGATGCTGGAGCTGCGCGAGTTCGACTTGGACCTTGCCCTCATGACTTTGGGCTCGCTGGGCAAAAATATCGAGAATGAGACTGGTGCGGTCGATAACGCGCACCTGCAACTGACGCTCGAGGTTGCGCTGCTGAGCCGGGGATAAGGCGTGATTGAATATCACCAGGTCAAGGCCAAGATCGGAGACGGTATCCCGAATCTCCTCCGCCTTGCCCGACCCCACGAAAAGCGCTGAGTCCGGGCTGGCACGCCGGCCGGTTACACTGGCGACCGGTTGGGCACCGGCAGACTTGGACAACAGCGAGAGTTCTTCGAGGCTGGCCAGGAAGTCGCCTTTGCCAAAATCAACGCCGACCAGGACAGCCCGCATCAGGACGCCCTAGTCAGGAGAGACGGCTTATTCAGCTTCTGGCTCCGTATGAAGGTTGACGGCCCGCGCTGGCACGACCGTGGAGATAGCATGCTTGTAGACCATCTGTGTGACGGTGTTCCGAAGTAGGACGACGTATTGATCGAAAGATTCGACATGACCCTGCAATTTGATACCGTTGACCAGATAAATGGACACTGGAACGTGCTCTTTTCGCAAGGCGTTCAGAAATGGGTCTTGTAGCAGTTGCCCTTTGTTGCTCATGGAGGCTCCGTTTTTTTGTCAAGTTCGGGAGATGGGGATGGCGCGGAAAATTACAAGCGCCAGAAATCACTGCCTGCTGAGAATGTAATCGATTTTGCCACACACTGGCAAACGGCAACGCAGAAAATCTGCTTTATTCCTGCCTGGAAAAAGGGTTTTTTCCTGAGCGCAACTCTATCCGCAATGGTGTGCCAACCAGCGAGAAGCTCTCGCGAAAATGTTTCTCCAGATACCGTTTGTAGCTATCGTCAATCGCATTGAGCGTGTTGCCGTGAATGACGATCACGGGCGGATTCTGACCACCCTGGTGCGCATAGCGCAGCTTGGGGCGCACCGATCCTTTGCGTCGTGGTTGCTGATGATCCAGCGCTTCTTGCAGTGCACGTGTGAGTTGGGGTGTCGGCAGTTTCACCATGGCTGCAGCGTAGGCCGCATCAATCGATTTGATCAACGGCGCAATGCCGGTCGACTTGAGCGCCGAGATGAAATGAAATTTTGCAAAAGACAGAAAACTCAGCTTGCGATCCATTTCACGCTTGATGTGATCGCGCTGATCGGTGGTGAGTCCATCCCATTTATTGACACCTACGACCAGCGCCCTGCCCGCTTCGAGCACGAAGCCGGCAATATGCGCATCCTGCTCGGAAATATCCTGCTGCGCATCCAGCAGGAGCAGCACGACATTGGCTTCTGAGATCGATTGCAGGGTCTTCACTACCGAAAATTTTTCGATCGCTTCGAAAACTTTGCCCTTGCGTCGTATGCCTGCGGTATCAATCAGCGTGTAATGACGGCCACCACGTTCAAATGGAATTTCGATGGAGTCGCGCGTGGTACCGGGCATATCAAAGGCAATCACGCGCTCTTCGCCAAGCAAGGTATTGACCATCGTGGATTTGCCAACGTTGGGACGTCCCACAATCGCAATGCGAATGCCGCGCACCGCCGGGTCTTCGGGCGCGTCTTCGGGCTTGCCTGCCAGGATGCTATCGAGTGCTTCATCAACCAGATCGGCAACGCCATCACCGTGAGCGGCTGAAATGACATACGGATCACCGAGACCCAATTCATAAAAGTCCGCCGCGACGGTGGTGTATTTCATGCCCTCGGCTTTGTTCACCACGAGCATAACCTGACGTCCGGTCCGGCGCAGAAAATCCGTGATGGTCTTGTCGTGGGGCGTCAACCCCTGCCGGCCATCCACGATGAAAATCACGACATCCGCTTCAGCGACAGCCTGTCGCGTCTGCTTGGCCATTTCATGCAGGATGCCGTCTTTAGCGACGGGTTCGAAACCACCGGTATCGATGACGAGAAAAGGCCGCTCGCCCATGCGACCTTCACCATAGTGGCGGTCGCGCGTGAGACCCGGCAAATCCGCCACGAGTGCATCGCGCGAGCGAGTCAGGCGGTTGAAGAGCGTGGATTTACCGACGTTAGGCCGACCGACGAGCGCTATGACGGGCTTCATCGGACAGCCCGACGCTGTTGGGCTTTGCAGCCCTGTTTATTCAGTTGAAATTGCAAGCAAGCTACCATTTTGTGACTGTACGATCAGCGTGGAACCCGCCACGACGGGCGTGGCGCGTATCGCGCTTCCATCGATCGCCAGGCGATTGAGCAAGGCACCTTCCTCACGCGAGAAAAAATGCAAATAACCCTGACGATCGCCAACGACGACCGCACGGCCAAACGATACGGGGGCAGACAAACCGCGCCAGCTCAGCGAGGTATTTCGCCACAGGCTGCTGCCGGAATCACGCGCAAACGCTTGCAGATTGCCGCGCTCGTCCGCAGCGAAAATGAAGCGCTGATCCATGCCAGGGCCTACATCGGCAGAAAGCTCGCGCGCCCAGCGCACCGATCCGTTGCCTGCATCCACGCAGGCGAGACGGCCCTGATAGGCTGCCGCGCAGATCTCACGCCCGATCTTCACTGGCATGCCGGAGACATCGGCAACACGCTCAAGTTCCGTTGCACCACGCGGCTCGGCAATCGCCGCATCCCAGCGTGGTGCGCCAGTTTGCGCGGCCAGCGCCAGTAATCTTCCCGCTGGCAAAGCCACATAGGCGGTTCCATCGTCCATCAGGATGCCGGGCGATGCACGCAGTGCGAGCGCAGGCGCGGTACGCTGCACGACCCAGCGTCGGGTGCCCGATGCGAGATCAAATGCCACGATGCGATTGTCCAGGCTGCGCACCACCACCACGCCACTGCCAAGTGCTGGCGGCGAAAGAACTTCGGTCGACGCTTGCGCCTTCCACAGTGGCGTGCCTGCCTCGGCATCGAACGCGAGAATGGCACCATCGGTACCAGCCACGACAACCACTTTGCCATCGGTACCGACGCCTGATGTCAGTTCAGTGCCTGCTTTAGTTTTCCAGATCAACTTGCCGTCACTCGCATCCAGACAGTACAGCTCGCCCTCGGCGCTCGCAGCATAGACGCGCGCATCGACCACTGCCGGTGCCAGCGGATAGTTCTCCGACTTGCCGACACGTGCAGTCCAGACGGTACGGACATTCATCGCCGGCGTGAACTGAACCAGCGGTGCAGGCTCATTACGCGGCGCTTTACGCGAAAATGGATTGAGAGAAGAACAACCGGTCAGCAGCAGCAAACTCGCAGCGATTACCCACGTTGAAGAAACACGCATCAAAGCTCTCCGTTCAACCAGCCTGAGTGGCATTGCCGCCGAGCGCATCCAGCTTGAGCTGGATCAGCTGCCGGGCAGGGTTCTTTGCATCCGTTTTTTCGAGCGCTGCCTGATAGGCAGCGCGCGCCTCATCGATTTTGTCTTGGGCGAACAGCAAATCGCCACGACGATCAGCCACCAGTCCGGCGAACTGCTCAGGAAAAGAGCCCGACAATAGTTTCAGTCCTTCTTCATAGGCTTTTTCGTCGAGAAGCAAGCCAGCCAGACGCAGACGAGCCAGCGCCTGGTATTCCTCACCACTGCTCTGATCGATGACCCATTGCAAATAGGCTTTTGCCGACTTCAGGTCACCGCTTTCGAAGGCTGATCGGGCCGCCAACAGTGCCCCCATGGACGCATAAGGCGTGCGGCCGTAGCGCTCACGCATATCATCAGTCGCGCGACTTACTTTAGCCTGATCCTTGCCATCGACTGCCTTGACGATTTCCTCGTACAGCACCGCGGCTTTGGATGCCTGTTCGCGCTGATAGTAGTTCCAGCCGGACCAGCCGGCATAGGCTGCCAGCGCGGCCACGACAACCCAGGTCACCAGATTGCCGTACTGCTTCCACCACGCTTTCAGCGTTGCGAGTTGTTCTTGTTCTTCAAGATCGTATGCCATAGTCGTTTAATGATGAGTATGTAATTGGCCCGCATGCAGGTGGCCGTGGTCATGATCGCTGTCACCACTGATCTGATCAATCAGATGCTCAGTGATGGCGTCGAGGCTGATGCTTTGCTGGTTGTTGCTCATGTCGGCTTCGCGCAAATGCTTGACGATTGCCGTTCCACTGGCGATTTCATCGTCGCCGATAATGATGGCGTAGGCCGCTCCGCTGGCGTCTGCGCGTTTCATTTGGGACTTGAAGCTGCCCATGCCGCCAGCCGCTGCGCAATGTAGCACAACATCGAGACCGGCATCGCGCAGCCGCTCGCCAATCACGAAGGCCTGCAGCTGGGCAGCATCGCCCTGATGCACGAGATAGACATCACACTGGCTGCGGGAGAAATTGCCACCCGCGACCTTCATTAGTTCAAGCAATCGCTCGACACCCATCGCAAAACCGACCGCCGGCGTCGGTTTGCCGCCGAAGATCTCTACCAACGGGTCATAACGACCACCGCCACAGACCGTGCCTTGCGAACCCAGCTGATCGGTAATCCATTCAAAGACGGTGCGGTTGTAATAATCCATGCCGCGAACCAGCCGCGGGTTGATAGTGAACGGAATGCTGTTGTGACGCAGCAGACGCTGAACACCTTCAAAATGCGCGCGCGACTCGTCGCCCAGATAATCCAGCAGTTTCGGAGCTGCATTGACGAGGTCCTGCATTACCGGATTTTTAGTGTCCAGAATGCGCAGCGGATTCGTGTGCAGACGACGCTGCGCCTCTGCATCAAGCTGCTCACTATGCTGCTCGAAGTACGCAATCAGATCAGCCCGATGACGCTGTCGTTCGGCGGCATCGCCAATAGAATTGATTTCGAGGCGAATGTCGGTCAGACCCAGGTCGTCCCACAAGCGCTGACACAAGAGGATCAGCTCGGCATCAATGTCCGGACCGGCAAAACCAACGGCTTCGGCACCGACCTGATGAAATTGTCGGTAGCGCCCGCGCTGCGGACGCTCATGCCGAAACATGGGGCCGGCGTACCAAAGACGTTTCGGGCTGTCATAGGTCAGATTGTGTTCAAGTACCGAGCGCACCACACCGGCCGTGCACTCAGGTCGCAGCGTCAGCGCGTCGCCGTTCATGCTATCGGTGAATGAGTACATTTCTTTTTCAACGATGTCAGTTACTGCACCCAGTCCGCGTGCAAACAGGGCCGTGGGCTCGACGATCGGTGTGCGTATTTGCTGATAACCGTAACTGCGAAGAACGGATTGCACGGTATTCTCGAACAACTCCCACAGCGGCGCATCATCCGGCAGGATGTCATTCATGCCTTTGACACCGACAATTTTTTCAGTTTTTTTCGTGTCTGCCATAGTCAGGATCTGCCATAACGTGTCTTTACATAATCAAGCACGATGGCCTGGAATTCTTCAGCGATATGTTCGCCACGCAGCGTGACGGTTTTCTGGCCGTCGACAAAAACGGGGGCGGCCGGCGACTCACCGGTACCGGGCAAACTGATGCCGATGTTTGCATGCTTGGATTCACCCGGGCCATTGACGATGCAGCCCATGACGGCCACATTCATGGCCTCGACACCGGGGTAATCGTTTTTCCATACCGGCATCTGCTCTCGCAGATAGGTCTGGATGCGATCAGCCAGTTCCTGGAACACGGTCGAGGTCGTGCGGCCGCAGCCCGGGCAGGCAATCACCATCGGCGTAAATTTGCGCAGACCCATGGTTTGCAGAATTTCCTGCGCCACGATCACTTCACGGGTTCGATCCCCGCCCGGCTCGGGCGTGAGCGAAATACGAATGGTGTCGCCTATGCCTTCCTGCAGCAAGACGGACAAAGCAGCCGTCGATGCGACGATGCCCTTGCTTCCCATGCCCGCCTCAGTCAGACCGAGGTGCAGCGGATAGTCGCAGCGTTTGGCCAGTTCGCGATACACCGCAATCAGATCCTGCACGCCGGAGACTTTGCAAGAGAGCGTGATTCGGTCGCCGGGCAGCCCCAGTTCCTCGGCACGCTGCGCGTTCTCCAGCGCCGAGGTGACCAGTGCCTCGTACATGACGGCCTGTGCGGAAAAAGGTTCGGGTCGCTGCGCGTTCTGGTCCATGATGCGCGCCAGCAGTGCCTGATCCAGACTGCCCCAGTTCACGCCAATGCGAACCGGTTTGTCATAACGGCAGGCGACCTCGATCATCTGCGCAAACTGTGTATCGCGCCGTGCACCCTGCCCGACATTGCCGGGATTGATGCGGTACTTGGAGAGCGCCTCGGCACAGCCCGGATAGGCGGTCAGCAGCTGATGTCCGTTGTAATGAAAATCACCGATCAGGGGAACGTCGACCTCCATGCGATCGAGT
Source organism: uncultured Bifidobacterium sp. (assembly GCA_964639465.1). Lineage (GTDB taxonomy): Bacteria > Pseudomonadota > Gammaproteobacteria > Burkholderiales > Burkholderiaceae_D > Pernthalerella. Next base: position 29,179 of record CAZXDB010000005.1, read on the forward strand.
TGCTCGCGTATCGCAGGCACTGCAGCGGCGGCCTCTGGTGTATCGACGGTGATACGCACGAGCTCAGAGCCGGCCCGCGCCAGTTCTTTCACCTGAATGGCCGTACCGACCGGATCCGCGGTATCGGTATTGGTCATGGACTGAACGACAACCGGTGCATTGCCGCCGACGAAAACCTCGCGCTGACCGTGATGAATCCTGACCTGACGCGTGAGACGACGCGCAGCAGGCCCGGCGGGTATTTCAATATTCGTTAAGCAGTCATTCATACGGATGCTCACTTGAGACTGAGCTTGGACACATTGTCACGCGCCACAGCGCGCAAATTCAGCGGCTGTCCGCGCAGAGTGGCGTCAACACCGCTGACATTGCCAACGACCAGCACCACAGGCTCGTTGATCTCGAATTGTTCGGTGGCCCCCGCCTTCATCAGGCGCGACACCAGCTTGTTGCCGTTGATGGTACTAATTTCTACCCAAGCATCCTCGCGCAATTGCAGTTGCAGCAAACGCGACGGGTCGATTGATTTTTGCTCCACGATCACCGGCGCTGGAGGTGCATCTGGCGCCTGTCCAGCGGCATTGTCTGATTCCTTGTGAGCGGCGACGTTCCAGCGCAGGGACGCAAACAAGCCTGCTACCTCGGGCACCTTGATGCCGGAGGTGCTCAGCAGGTCATAACGGTAAGCGGCATAAGCAAGAGCGCCGACAAACACCAGCATCAGCAAAGCGATGCCGGAAAGACTGCGCGAACCACGGCGATGCCCGCTGGGGGCGGCATACCGTCGTCCTGGAAAGCCGCGCGACGGCAGCGGCCTGCGCAACACCACGGGGTCGGCTGGCGGATTGGTTTCTGCGGTCACCATTTCGAGCAAAGGTTCAGGATCGAGTTCGAGCAGTTTCGCGTAAGAGCGAACAAAACCGCGCGCGCTGGCCAGACCCGGCAAGGATGCAAAGTCATTGGCCTCAAGCGCAAGAATCTGGCGCGGTGCCAGTTTCAGACGCTGCGACACTTCTTCCAGCGTCAGGCGTAATTCATTGCGTCGGGCCGCAAGCACTTCACCGGGCAAGGAACGTGCGATCTCGGTGATCGTCTCTGTTGAGATGATCGACTCTTGCTCTTCCGAAAGAAGAACGGGCGAATCGGTCACAAGCTCGGCAGCATTTTGTTCATTTGGGTTGTCCACTACGGGAGGGGAATGCGCCTGATTTGGTTGATCGGTCTCGTTACTTGTCATTGGGTTCGCCATGAAGGAAGGCGCTCAGCTGAGGGGATTCGGGAAAACGCCGGCGCCATTGGGCCAAAAGGCTCTGCTCGGCAGCAACATCGCCCAGCTTGCGTTCAACGCGAACCGCCAAAAGAAAATTATCGGCCGCCACCTGATCACTCTCAATGACTGTCAGGAGATGTTTGCGAGCGCGCGCGTACTCGGCACGCTCAAAGGCCAGACGCGCCAGAGCAGCATGTGCCTGCGGATTCGATGGCTCGGCATCAAGCGCCCGACGCAAATACGCCTCACCCAGAGAATACTGCCCCTGACGCATGCGACACAGACCCGCATTGACCAGCGCCTTCGCAGGCGACGCATAGGACTTTGTCGCCAGCGCCCGATCGAAATAGACCATGGCTTTGTCTGGATCGCCGTTCTGGCACAGGAACCAACCCAGGTTGTTTTGCAGCGAAGGATTATCGGGTTCCATGCGCAGCGCATCGCGCAGATTTTGACCTGCACGCTCGGTGTCACCGAGCTGCATCAGCACCAGCCCGCGCAAGCCCAGCACATCGGCACGCCGCGGGCTGAGTTCGAGCGCACGATTCAACTCCTGCAAGGCGATCTCGGTCTGACCGCCGGTGAAATAAGCAGTTGCGAGTTCAAGGCGAATATCCGTGCGACGTTTAACGTCTGCCCGCCCATCCGGTGCCGGCGCGACCCCGGCACCCGCACATCCGGCCAGCAGAGAGACCAGCAGCAAGACACGGATTGCATGCAATGGATTCACCCTGAGATCTCCACAATACGGCCAAAATCTTTGCCGTATTTTTCCTGATAGGTCGACATGGTTTGCATACGCTCGCGTACCCGTGTCCGGTCCTGCACTTCACCGGCCAGCTGGCCGCAGGCCGCATCGATATCATCACCACGGGTCTTGCGGATCGTGGTCACAATACCGCCATCCATGAGCACCTGGGCAAAGGCGCGTATGCGCGCATTAGGCGAACGTTTGAGTCCGGATTGCGGAAACGGATTGAAAGGTATCAGGTTGAATTTGCAAGGGACACGAGCAACCAGTGCCAGCAGCTCGCGCGCATGCTTGTCGCTGTCATTCACACCGTCGAGCATGCAATACTCGAACGTGACGAAATCTCGCGGCGCAAATTCCAGATACCGAACACAGGCGTCCATCAGTTCAGCGAGCGGATATTTTTTATTCAGCGGCACCAGGTCGTCGCGCAATTTGTCATTAGACGCATGCAGAGACACGGCCAGCGCTACCGGACAATCGCGGGACAATTTGTCGATCATCGGAATCACGCCACTAGTTGACAACGTGACCCGCCGACGCGAGAGTCCATACGCGTTATCGTCCAGCATGAGTTTCAACGCAGCGACAGCGGGCTCGTAATTGAGCAAGGGCTCACCCATGCCCATGAGCACCACGTTGGTAATCTGCCGCTCGCCTTTGGGTCCGGCCGCGCTACCCTTGCTGCGACGGAGCATGAACTCCGCCGACCATAACTGGCCAATAATTTCGCCCACGCTCAGGTTGCGGGAAAAGCCCTGCTTGCCCGTCGAACAAAAACGGCAGTTGACTGCGCAGCCTGCTTGCGTGGAAATACACAGCGTGCCACGATTTTCTTCGGGAATGAAAACGGTTTCAACCGCATCGCCATTGCCAACATCGAACAGCCATTTGCGGGTGCCGTCGGAAGAAGTATGGTCGCTGATGACCGCAGGCGCGGTGACGGTGGCGAGGTGCCGGAGTTTGTCGCGCAATGAACGCGCGAGATCAGTCATTGCATCAAAATCATGCTCGCCAAATTGATGGATCCAGCGCTGCAACTGACGGGCACGAAAAGGCTTTTCACCGTGCGACTGACACCAGTTCACCAGCGCATCCGGGTCCAGATCCAACAGGTTGGTGGTTACCGTCATAAAGGGTGCCTCTCGTACATCCGGATCAGCGGGTTGCGTCTGGCGCAACCCTGCGCAAGCATGGGTCAGCGTGAAGCCCTCACGCCGACGGCGCCAGCGCTGACGCTCAGCGAGAATAAACGTTCAGCGCAGGGAAAAAGTAGCTGATTTCGCCTTTCGCGGTTTCCGGGGCATCAGAACCGTGAACAGCGTTGGCATCGATCGAGTCAGCGAAATCCGCACGGATGGTGCCCTTGTCTGCCTTCTTGGGGTCAGTGGCACCCATCAGGTCACGGTTTTTCAGGATGGCGTTCTCGCCTTCAAGTACCTGCACCATGACGGGACCGGAGATCATGAAGTCGACCAGATCCTTGAAAAATGGGCGCTCACGGTGCACCGCATAAAAACCTTCCGCCTCGGCACGCGACAATTGCGCCATGCGAGCAGCCACGATTTTCAGGCCCGCGGCTTCGAAACGCGCATAGATTTGGCCGATGACGTTTTTTGCTACGGCGTCCGGTTTAATGATCGACAGGGTGCGCTCGATTGCCATCTGTAAAAACTCCAATAAAATTAGGGGGTTAACAATTATTGTGAACGCGGAAAAGCGCCCTGATTAGCCAAAGATTCTAGCATGAAAGCCGTGTAAAATGGCCTAGGATCGTTGTCAGATGCCGCTCTGGCCCTTGAAAATGCCGACTGGACACCCCATCTAACATTCAGTTAAATTAATGTTTTGACAGCCCCACAACCGGGGCCTGTTAACGAATCAACAACAGGAGGTCCTATGAACCAACCCTTCCAGACCGCTTACGAGACATCGGGCGAACTGATCGCGGTTCGTCACCGCGTTCTGCGCAACACTTACTGGCTGCTGGCACTGTCCATGCTCCCAACCGTTCTGGGTGCCTGGCTGGGCGTCCAGATGAAGTTCGCGTTCATGAGCGGCAGCCCCTTCCTTGGCTTCATCGTTTTCATGGCCATTGCCTTCGGATTTTTCTATGTGATCGAAAAAACCAAAAATTCTGCCATCGGCGTTGCGGTACTGCTGGGCTTCACGTTCTTCATGGGACTGATGCTTTCCCGCATGCTCGGCCACATCCTGAATTTCTCCAACGGCGCATCGCTGATCATGACGGCCTTTGGTGGCACCGCCATTATTTTTGCGACGATGGCGACCATTGCGACGACGAGCAAGCGGGATTTTTCGGGCCTCTCAAGCTGGTTGTTTGCCGGCGTGATTGTTATCCTGCTCGCGGCAGTCGCCAACATCTTCCTGCAAATGCCGGCGCTGCAAATCGTGATCTCGGCGATTGCGGTGGTGATCTTCTCCGCTTACATCCTTTTTGATGTGCAGCGTGTGATCAACGGCGGCGAAACCAATTACATCACTGCAACGCTGGCAATTTATCTGGATCTGTACAATGTGTTTGTACACCTGTTGGCGCTGCTGGGTATTTTTGGCGGAGAGCGTGACTGACAGATTTACTGCAAGAAAACCAGAAACGCCGGCCAAGTGCCGGCGTTTTTCATTGCCATATTTAGAGACGGTTGAAGACAGCGATCGACTCCACGTGTGCCGTATGCGGAAACATATTGATCACGCCCGCGCTGCTCAGCGCATAAACACCTGAATGCACCAGAGCACCCGCGTCCCGCGCGAGTGTGGCCGGATTGCAGGAGACATACACGATTCTTTCTGGAATAGCCTGCGGATCAAGTTGCGCCAGTTCGGCGATGGCTTTGCAAACCTCACTGGCGCCCTCGCGTGGCGGATCAATCAGCATGCGGTCAAAACGCCCCAGTGAACGCAGATCATCGGCAGAAAATTCGAACAGATTGCGGTTGTAAAAAACCGTTTTCTGATCGAGCTCGTTGATACGGGCGTTTTGTAACGAGCGCTCGGTCAGTGCCGGACTACCCTCGATACCGACCACCTCGGCAGCCAGTGTAGCCAGCGGCAAGGTGAAATTTCCCAAGCCACAAAACAAATCAGCGACGCGATCCCCCGGCTGGACATCCAGCAGGCGCAAGGCGCGCGCCACCAGCACGCGGTTGATCTGATGATTCACCTGCGTAAAATCAGTCGGTCTGAATGGCATGCGAACACCAAACTCGGGCAGGTTGTACTCGAGCGCACTATCGGCCGGATAAAAAGGAATCGCAGTATCCGGACCTTTGGACTGAAGCCAAAAATGTACCGACCATTGTTGCGCGAATGCGATGAGTTTCGCTTGGTCAGCCTCATCCGGTGGATCCATCACCCGCAACACCATCACAATAATCTGCTGGCCGTCTTGCTCTCCCACGGCCAGCTCGATTTGGGGCAATCGATCGCGAATCGATAAATCCGCAATCAGCAAACGCAAGGGCACCAGCATGTCCGACACCACACGCGGCAGAATTTCGCAGCGCTTCATGTCAGCGATGAAACCGGAACGCCGCTCATGAAAACCAACCAGCACCCCACCTTTTTTAGCGACATAACGCACTGACAAACGAGCGCGATAACGATAGCCCCAGTCCGGCCCTTGTATGGGTCGAAGTATCGTGCTGGCCTCGACCTTACCCAGATGATGCAGAGCATCCTCCAGCACGCGCTGCTTGATCGCGACCTGGGCAGGTACATTCAGATGCTGCATCGCGCAGCCACCGCAAAGGCCGAAATAATCGCATCGCGGCCGGGCGCGCAGCGCAGACTCTCGCAGAAGCTCCGTCATATCGGCCGCTTCCCATTTGGATTTCCGGCGATAGGACTTGAATCGCACACGCTCACCGGGAAGCGCGCCCTCGACGAAAATGACTTTTCCGGGACTACCGTCCTCGTTGGCGAGATGACCCACCCCGCGCGCTTCCATGTCGAGGGACTCGATGTCGAGCAAACTGTCGTTCATAAATAAGGGAGGTAAAACGAATGGAAGACCGGATTTTAACGCGGGAGGAAATACAAGCCGCAAGGTAAACGGTTAAAGCAGAGAATCCTTGCTGATGCCGCGTGCCAGCATGGTTTTTTTCAGCCGCACCAAGCCCTCCTGCTGGATTTGCCGAACGCGCTCCCGGGTCAGCCCCATTTCATCAGCGAGTTCTTCCAGTGTGGCCGGTTGGGCATATCCCATACCAAATCGCCGCATGATGACTTGCCTCTGCTTGATGGGTATGGTGTCGAGCCAGTGTCTGACCATTGAAACCATTTCGTGATGCTCGGCGTCGGATTCCGGTCCGCCCTCGGCGACATCGGCCAGCAGATCCAGCAAACTAGACTGCGGATCACCGTCGAGCGGTGTATCCAGCGAGGCCACGTGCTCGGCCATGCCCAAAATCGCATGGACATCATCAACACTACGCTCGACCAGATGCGCGATATCTTCGACCTTGGCGTCATGACCGTCCGATAATCTTGCCTCGAGATGATACTTGGCACGCAGTACAAGATTGAGCTCACGTATGCGATGCACGGGCAGGCGTATGGTGCGCGCCTGATTCATAATGGCCCGCTCGACACTTTGGCGTATCCACCAGGTCGCATAGGTGGAGAAACGAAAACCCCGCTCAGGCTCGAATTTCTCGATCGCATGCATGAGGCCTAGGTTGCCTTCTTCAATTAAATCCAGCAAAACAACGCCACGATGAATATAGTGCTTGGCAATGGACACCACGAGCCGCAGATTATGCTCAATCATTTTCTGGCGGGCAGGAAAATCGCCCTGTTTGGCCAGAGTGGAGAAATGAATTTCTTCATGCGCCGTCAGCAAAGGCCGCAGGCCTATCTGATTCAGATAGCGCTGTGTGGCATCGGTGGCCAGCTCTGATTTCAACAGGGATCGAAAATCCTCGACGGTATCCGCAACCTCACCACCCTCCTCGGGCAGCACCCCCTCAGACAGGGGCGACATCAACTCCGTTTCTTCCTTTGCTGGCGACTCCGAAGCGTCAGGTCTGCGTCTCATCGTACGGGAGAAGTTTGCGAATCAGCAGGTAGTGGTGGTAGTAGCGTGGCCGGATCAACAGGTTTGCCCATGCGGCGTATCTGAAAACGGAGCTTGACGATATCTGCATCAGAATCGCCCATTTCGGCAATCTGCTGTCGTTGGCTGACGGTTTGACCCTCGCGAACAAGGATGGTTTTGTTGTGAGCGTAAGCGGTCACCATACTGTCACTGTGTTCCAGAATGATCAGGTTGCCGTAGCCACGCATGTTCTTCGCGTAGAGTACTTTGCCGTCGCTGGCTGCAACCACTGGCTGACCGGCCTTACCAGCGATATCAATGCCTTTTCGCGTCGGATCAAAATTGCTGACGACTTTGCCCTCAGTCGGCCAGATAAAATTGCCGGCAGCAGAAGGCTGGATGTCTGCCACTTTTTTGGCCGGCTCCAGCGCGCGTACCGGGCTGGGGTCGCCCCGCTCCAGGTCGGCAATTACCTTGTCGGAATAAACAACTTTCTGACCCAGAGGTCCGGTCTTGTGCAGTGACACGGCACGAGCGCTGACCTGAGGCCCGCTGGAAGGCGTAGCAGGTCGGCCAGCCCGGCGTAACTCCATGTCCGACTCCAGCGGCACCCTCATCACCTGCGCCGTGTCGACCGGTGCGATGCGCAACAAGCGACCGACGTTGATCGCATTCGGGTTGGACAAGGTATTCCATTCACTGAGTTCGCTAACGGTCCGGCCGAACTGGTCCGCAATTTTCAGTAAGGTATCGCCTTGTTTCACGGTGTAGTAACCTGCCGGGTCTGCACCGAGGAGCGGCGATGCCTCCCTCGAGAGTGGCTTGGTTGCAGAAGCGTTGTTGTTATCGGTACTGCTGTCGGTGGGCTTGCTCGTCTTGCTCGCGGGCTGGCTTGTCTTGCTGGCGGGCTGACGGGCGGCTTGCGTGGGGGATTGAGTGGGAGATTGGGTGGTTGCAACACTACTCTTGCGACGTTCCGGGTTTCTCGACGTGCGATCGTCGATGGTCGCTTGCGACGGCATCTCGGCGCAGCCTGTGACGAACAAAGCGACCAGAATGGTGAGAAAACTGCGGGTCAGCATACGGTGTTCCGCATTGGGAAAAGCATCTGTCTTCATACGTTCATGAGCTCGTTTCAGCCAAAGGTACCCGGTTTCAGTGGCACGAAATGGCAAGGTTCCAGCGTTTCGGCCATCCACTCGTTGCGTCCGGTCCGCCGAATGAGTTTGAGTACCTGATTGCGCTGCCCGACCGGGGCGATCAGTCGTCCACCTACCGACATCTGGTCCAACAGGGCCTGAGGCACATCCAAACCGGCCGCTGCCAAAATAATGCCATCAAACGACCCGACTTGCGGCAAGCCCAGCATACCATCCCCATAGTGCAGTCTCAGGTTGGGGATGCGCAGCGGGCGCAGATTGGTTCGGGCTAGCTCGTGCATCGGGCGTATGCGCTCGATCGAGTACACCTCATCAGCCAGCTGCGCAATCACGGCTGCCTGGTAGCCACAACCGGTACCGATCTCCAGAACGCGGCTGAGTTTTCCGCTGATGCCACCCCGCATCACCTCGATCATTCGGGCCACGATGTACGGCTGCGAAATAGTCTGGTGATATCCAATGGGCAGCGACGCATCGATATAAGCCTGACTGGCGAGCCCCGGTTCGAGAAAAAAATGTCGCGGCACGGCTTCCATGGCCGCCAGCACGGCAGTATCCCGTATGCCTTGCTGAGCGAGACGCTGCACCATGGCTCTGCGCACAGCATCCGACACCAGCGGTGAGTTAGCGGTGCGATCGGTGGCTGGCCGAGTGCTGGTGGCCGTCGACGGTGTTGCCACTGCAAGACGGGCCATGTTCTGCATCGCCGTCTGCGGGCTGTTCATTTGCGGCATGGCGGTCGCTTTTTTACGATCTGCGGCTCCCGTGACACGGTCCAGTGTCAGAGGAAAACGCTTTTGAGGCTGACTTTTGCCTTCGCTCATCGGAGAACCTGTTTCAAACGTTCGAGTTGCGACACGTGCGTCAGGTCAATCTGTAGTGGTGTCATGGATACCCAGCCTTGGCTAGTTGCATAAAAATCCGTACCTTCGCCGACTTCCTTTGCCTGCCCCGGGGGCCCGATCCAGAAAATTTCATTACCGTGCGGATCATGGCTTCGTATCACCGGTTCAGATTGGTGTCGCTTGCCCAGGCGCGTCGCGACCACTGTCTGCAAGGCGTCATAGGGACGATTGGGAATGTTCACATTGATCAGATACGGCGAGCTCAATTCATCGAGCCGACGCAACACGATATCCTTCGCGACACGCGCCGCATCTTCAATGTGCGCCCAGCCGTAATCGACCTGCGAAAATGCAATGGCCGGGATCCCGAAAAGGAAACCTTCGGTCGCGGCCGCCACGGTCCCCGAGTACAAGGTATCGTCACCCATGTTCTGGCCCTGGTTAATACCGGAGACAACCAGATCCGGTCGCGTATCAAGTATGCCGGTCAGTGCAATGTGGACGCAATCGCTGGGCGTGCCATTGATCGAATAAAAACCGTTGGCCGCGCGCATGACCCGCAACGGACGGTCCAGCGTCAGCGAATTCGAGGAACCCGAGCGGTTGCTGTCCGGTGCCACCACCACAATGTCGGCGATAGTCGCGAGTTGCTCGGCCAGCGCATTGATGCCAGGTGCCAGATAACCGTCGTCATTACTGATCAAAATTTTCATTGGGACGATTTTACCTGAAGGCAGGCTGCGTAAATTTACAGTTTGATTACGCTCAATAAGAGATACCAAACCTGACCGACCGATCCCAAATTACGCATAACCCGAGGGTGGAATCCAATCCATGCATGGCGCTGACAGAGTGATCAGATTGACAATAATGCAGTCAACACGCCAGCGAACAATCAGCCGGGCAGCTTCTGCAAAAAATTCTGTACAGCAGCCAATTCACGCGTGCGCGCAAAAGGCGGCAGACTTTGCCAGATGCGTCGCCCATACGGTTTCGAAATCATTCGGGGGTCACAGATCATTAGCACACCCCGGTCGTTCTCGTCGCGTATCAGACGCCCGGCGCCCTGCTTGAGATTGATGATGGCTTCGGGCAGCTGATGATGCATGAAACCATTCAGGCCGCGCTTTTCCATCTCGGCGACACGGGCTGCGAGCACCGGATCATCGGGTGGTGCGAATGGAAGCTTGTCGATGATCACCACGGACAATGCATCGCCCGGCACATCAACGCCCTCCCAAAAACTCTGACTGCCTACCAGCACCGCATTACCCGCCTTGCGAAATTGCGTGAGTAGTTCAGTGCGGCCGATTTCACCTTGCACGAACAGCGGATACGGCAGCTTGCGTCGTTCGAATTCATCGCGTAACCGCTCGGCGGTTTTCTTTACCGCCCTCAGCGTAGTACAAAGAAAAAAAGTCCGACCGCCCGCCGCTTCGATGACGGGCAAGGCCGCATCGATCACAGCACCAGTGTAATCGGGTGAATTGGGCTGCGGCAGAATCGTCGGCGAGTACAGCAGTGCCTGCTGTTGATAATCAAACGGGCTCGGCAGGGAAATCGCTGTCTCACCGGTCAATCCGAGCTGGCTGCTGTAATGCGTGAAATCCTGTTTGACGGCCAGCGTCGCGGACGTAAAAATCCAGGCACGAGGTGGCCCCTCCCGCTGCTTGCTGAAAATAGGCGCAATCGACAAAGGTGTGCGACGCAGTTGTACTGACTGGGAAAAGGCCTCGACCCACAAGACGGTGGGGGGTAACGATTCATCGGTGCTTTCTTTCCAGTCTGCCAGACGATGGCCCAGCTCGATCGCACGAACACGACACTGCTCGATCGTTTCTGCGCGCTCGGCCTGGGTTGCCAGCACTTCGGCCATATACGAGAGCATTTCCTTTGCATGTTCCAGCGCCGGGAAAAACGGACTGCTGGGCGCAATCTGACCAAAGGCCAGCCGAATGCCTTCCGGCGGAAAAGTCAGGCGCAGATCACGCAATGACTTCTCTACCGAAGCCACCAACGCTCCCCAGTCCGCACCATCGCGCGCATGCGTGAGGCCTTCGGCGAGCACATCGCGGCACAATTCCATGATCTGCGAAGTCGATACGTCCTCGCCAAAGAACAGCGTTGCCGTTTCCGGTAACTGGTGGGCTTCGTCAAAAATTACCGTATTCGCGTTGGGCAAAAATTCAGCAACGCCGGTGTCTTTCAGTGCCACATCGGCAAAAAACAAATGATGATTAACGACGACAACGTCGGCCTGTTGCGCCTCTTTGCGCGCTTTCATGACGAAACAATCCTGATAGTGCGCACACTCGGCGCCCTGACAATTGTCGCGTGTAGAGGTCACCAGATTCCAGATCAGCGCATTCTCTGGCACGTTCGACAGCTCTGCCTTGTCACCAGTAGTGGAGGTTTTGAGAAAACGTCCGATTTCTCGCAAATAGCCGACATCTTCGCGAGCGGTGAGCCGACCGTTTTGCAAAGTGCGCTCAAGATGAAAATGGCAGACATAATTCGCCCGGCCCTTGAGCAATGCGACTGATACGGGCACGTTGAGTGCCTTGCGAACGACCGGGATGTCACGCAGGAATAACTGATCCTGAAGATTTTTAGTGCCGGTGGAAATGATGACTTTTCCACCCCAAAGCAAGGCCGGCACCAGATAGGCAAACGTTTTTCCCGTACCGGTACCCGCCTCTGCGATCAGTGCACGCTGACCTGCAATGGCTTGTGCCACTGCCCGGGCCATTTCGGTCTGAGATTGTCGGGGACGAAACCCGGGGATACCGTTGGCGAGTGTGCCGATCACGGAAAACAGCTGATCGATTTCCGCGTCATGGACGTGGGTCAATCCTATGTCGTTGACAGGTTCGGTCAAGGAGGGTTCAGTCACGAAGGGGCGGGCAGCAGATATCAGGCGGGAATGTCAGGCACCAGCTGCATCTTGAGCTGAATGATCTGATCCTTGAGTTGCAATTTACGCTTTTTCAGGCGGCGCAATTGCAAATCATCGGTGCTGACCGTCTCAGCGAGGCGATCGATGGCCACATCAAGATCACGATGCTCAACCTCCAGTTCAATCACGCGAGCATGGACCTGTTCGGTGGAAGCAGTCATGGCTTGCTGTTGGCGGGTGCTTCAGCGGGCGCTTCGGAAGGTACCTCGGCGGGTGTTTCAGCAGAGGTCGCTGTTGCTGCCGGTTCCGTTACCTCAGGCACAGACTCGCGCGCGGTACCGGAGATGGGAAGTGAGCGGCTGCCCGGCTGCTGCTTTGCCCGGTTGCCGCGCTCGGCCAGTGCCCGATCACGCTCGGCCGCCTTTTCTTTTCTGAGCAAGGCATTTGCCTCAACTTCGATTTTTCTGATTTTTGATTGAGCCAGGCGCTGTCTTTGACGGACATCACTCAGACACGCCGACGCAAAAAAACGGCTGTAGCAAGCGACACGCTGATCGGAATAAAACTGGTCGACCGCCGTGCGGGCAGCGCCGATTTCATCCAGCGCCGCTTGAGCGCGTTCGGTCGTCTCAATCGATCCGGTTGCAAAACGCTCTGCGAAAGCCGCTGCTGCATCCTGCGCACTCACCCAGGATGAAGGCAAAGCCAACAGCAAAACGATGAAAGCCGATGCGATAATTTTTAAAAAGATCATAAGTCCGATGGTGTTTTCAGGCGATCGCCGCAGCCGACTGGCGCCGTGTACTTTCCTTGTATTCACGCGACTGCATCTCCAGTATGCGCGATACGGTGCGGTGGAACTCATTAGCCATCCGGCCCTCGGTGTATAGCAGGTCGGGCGCCACCTCGGCTGACATCACCAGCTTGACACGATGATCGTAAAGAACATCGATCAGCCAGGTGAAGCGTCGCGCCTCTGAAGCCATATCGGCGTTCATGCGCGGCACGCCGGACAGAACGACGGTGTGAAACCGGCTGGCAATCTCAAGGTAGTCGTTTTGTGATCGCGGTCCGCCACAGAGCGTTGCAAAATCAAACCAGATGGCACCTCCCGCCCGCCGCAGCGCCTTTAGCTCCCGTGATTCTATCGTGATCCGGGGATCCTGATCCGGCGTCTCGGCGATACTCGAAAAGGTCTGCCTCAGTGCGTTATCGGCTGTAGCACCCAAAGGGGTGTGATACACATCCACCTGCGCCATGATGCGCTTGCGGTAATCGGTGCCGTCATCAACATTCAGTACATCGAGTTTTTCACGCAGCAAAGCAATCGCGGGCAGCATGCGATCTCGGTGCAGTCCGTCAGGGTACAAATCGTCCGGAGCGTAATTGGACGTCAGCACAAAAGACACGCCGTTATCGAACAGGGCTGACATCAGGTTATACAGAATCATCGCGTCGGCGATGTCCGAGACGTGGAATTCATCAAAACAAATCAGACGATATTTGCGCGCAATTTTCGCGGCAACGATTTTCAGTGGATCTTCCACATCCTTTTGCTCATCGAGCTGCCGGTGAACGCCACGCATGAATTCATGGAAATGCAGCCGGGTCTTGCGCACGATGGGAACTACCGTAAAAAAGCTATCCATCAGAAAGGACTTGCCGCGTCCAACGCCACCCCACAGATAGACACCGCGGGGCACATCCGGGCGATTAACCAGTCGCTTGAGTCGTGATGAACGACGCTCACGAAAGTTCACCCATTCATCATAGGCCTGCTGCAAGCGTGCCACGGTGGCCAGCTGCGACGGGTCAGACGCATATCCGCGCTCCGCAAGCACATGCTCGTAGTATTGCTGCACATTCATCATTGCAGCGGCGTCATGTCGACGATGACGCGGGACGGATAATCGCTGCGCACACCGGCCAGAGGGAATCCAAAGCCAAGCGACACACCCACGCCGCTGTAGCCGCCGCTGCCACCACCGATACCAACGCCAACACGGGTGGCACCGGGACGCCGACCTGCGCCGCTATGGCGGTGGATGACCTCCGAGGTCCGGTAGCCCGATTTGTTGCAGACAACGCGCAGATCGCCATTGGGATCACCGACCGTGGCATAACCAGGCGTCTGCACTGTCCAACTACCGGCATCGGTGGTGACTACGCAATCTGCACCCGTGAGCGCCTGCTCCCGCGAAGTGGTCAGGATTTCGACCCGGCCATCAAACGGTGGCGTCGTAACGCACCCCGACAGCGCCAGCAAAACCGGAAACATCACGCTCCACCACTTCAGCCATTTCAGACAACCTCGATTGAGTCGCATGATCATCTGTCCTTTGCTGCGCCCGGCGATCAGAAATTCAGTGATCGCTTATCGACGGCCAGCGCCGCCTCCTTGGTAGCCTCGGACAATGAAGGGTGGGCATGGCAGATACGTGCAATGTCTTCTGCAGAAGCACGAAATTCCATCGCTACGACCGCCTCGGCAATCAACTCGGAGGCCATCGGCCCGATGATGTGCACACCCAGGATTTCGTCGGTGCGCGCATCGGCCAGAAATTTCACCATACCCGACGTGTCACCGAGCGCACGTGCCCGACCGTTGGCCATGAAAGGAAAGGTGCCGGCGTTGTATTCCACGCCCTCAGCCTTGAGTTGCTGTTCGGTCTTACCCACCCAGGCGATTTCCGGGGATGTATAAATGACCCAGGGAATCGTATTAAAGTTCACGTGACCATGTTTGCCGGCGATGCGCTCGGCGACAGCAACGCCCTCTTCCTCGGCCTTGTGAGCAAGCATCGGTCCGCGCACCACATCGCCGACCGCCCAGACGTTGGGCAGGTTGCTGCGGCAATGATCATCAACGGCAATGAATCCACGCTCATCCAGCGCCAGCCCGACCGCTTCTGGCTGGAGCCCGATCGTGTTGGGCAGGCGACCAATAGAAACGATCAACTTGTCGAATTTCGCCTCATGCTCATGGCCGCTGGCATCGGTGTAGTGGACGCTGACTTCTTTGCCTGCTTTGATTTCACCGATTTTCACACCCAGCTCGACAGTCAGGCCCTGTTTGGCAAACAGCTTTTGCGCTTCTGCTGCGATTTGCTGATCGACCGCGCCGAGGAAGGCCGGCAAGGCTTCGAGTATGGTGACTTCCGCTCCCAGCCGGCGCCAGACGCTGCCCATTTCAAGACCGATGACCCCGGCACCGATCACGCCGAGTTTTTTGGGCACGGCGTCGATCGCCAGCGCACCGGTGTTGGAGAGAATGAGCTTTTCATCGAAGGGCACCTGCGGCAAGGCGCGCGGATTGGAGCCGGTTGCGATGATGATGTGCTTGCCCGTCAGTGTCTCGTTGTTTTTTCCGGTGACGGCAATTTCGTAACCGTCAGTATTCGCTTTCACGAAGGCGCCACGACCATGGAAAAAACTAACCTTGTTTTTCTTGAACAGGTAAAGAATGCCATCGTTGTTTTGTTTGACGACGGTGTCTTTGCGACCCAGCATCTGGGCAAGGTTGAGCTTGAGACCCTTGACCTCGATCCCGTGTTCGGCGAAGCCGTGGCCTGCATGTTCGAAATGTTCAGACGACTGCAACAAGGCTTTCGAGGGAATGCAGCCGACGTTGGTGCAAGTGCCGCCCGGTGCCGGACCGCCTTTGTCATTTTTCCACTCGTCGATACACGCGGTTGAAAGGCCGAGCTGTGCGGCGCGAATGGCTGCAATGTAGCCACCCGGGCCACCGCCGATGACGATGACATCAAAATTTTTCGACATGACGCCCCCTTACAGATCGAGTAACAGACGGGACGGATCTTCGAGCACTTCCTTCATCGCGACCAGACCCAGTACCGCTTCTCGACCATCAATCAGACGGTGGTCATAGGACATCGCGAGGTAGTTCATGGGTCGGACCACCACTTGTCCGTTCTCGACCACTGCGCGATCCTTGGTTGCATGAACGCCCAGGATGGCCGACTGTGGCGGGTTGATGATAGGCGTGGAGAGCATGGAACCGAACACACCGCCATTCGAAATCGAGAAAGTACCGCCGGTGAGTTCATCCAGCGTGAGCTTGCCGTCCTTGGCTTTCTGACCGTATTCGCCAATTTTCTTTTCGATCTCAGCGATATTCATCTGATCAACATTACGCAGGATCGGCACCACCAGACCACGCGGCGATCCGACCGCAATGCCGATATCGAAATAGCCGTGATAAACCACATCGTTGCCATCCACGGACGCGTTAAGCACTGGATATTTTTTCAGAGCGGCGACCGCTGCCTTGACGAAGAACGACATGAAGCCCATCTTCACGCCGTGCTCTTTTTCGAATTTGTCTTTGTACTTGTTGCGAAGGTCCATCACCGGCTGCATATTGACCTCGTTGAAGGTCGTGAGAATCGCGTTAGTCGATTGCGATTCCAGCAGGCGCTCGGCAATTCGCGCACGCAGACGGCTCATTGGCACACGCTGTTCGGGACGATCACCGAGGTCGATGTCGATTGCCGCCGGCACGACGGGCAATGCCGCAGCGCGTGGAGCAGCAGCAGCTGCCGGTGCTGGCGTGGCCTTGTTCTGGACAGCGTTGATTACATCGCCTTTGGTGACGCGGCCATCCTTGCCCGTGCCCGCAACAGCGTCAGCGGACATTTTGTTTTCTGCCAGCATGCGCGCGGCGGCCGGCATGGCAATCGCGCCACCGGTTGCTGCAGCTGCAGGCGCCCCAGCGGCAACTGACGCTGGGGCTGGGGCCGCCGCCGCGGGCGCACTGGCCACACTGGCTCCGGCACTTGCTTCGGTATCAATGCGGGCGATGATCTCACCGGCCACGACCGTGCTGCCATTTTCTTTCAGGATTTCGACAATCACACCCTGCGCAGGGGCGGGCAATTCGAGTACCACCTTGTCAGTTTCGATATCGATCAGGTTTTCATCACGCGCGACAGCATCGCCGACCTTTTTATGCCACTGAAGCAGCGTCGCTTCGGCGACGGATTCTGACAGTTGCGGTACAGGGACTTCAAGGATTGCCATAACACTCTCCGTTTCGGGTTGTTCTAACGGTGCCCCGGCATCCGGCGCACCATCGGGTCATTGTTTTATTTGGTCAGCACGAAGCCTTTGAGCTTCGAGAAAGCGGTATCAATCAGCGACTTCTGCTGGGCGTAGTGCTTGTCGTAATAACCCACCGCAGGCGAAGCACTTGCTGGTCGTCCAGCGTAGGCCAGTTTCTGGCCGTCGGACAGGTTCTCCATGATGTTGTGCTGTATCTGGAACCAGGCACCCTGATTTTGCGGCTCGTCCTGCACCCACACCAGCTCGGTGAAATTCGGATAGGACTTGAGCTCCGTCGAGAGCGCCTTGTGCGGGAAGGGATACAGCTGCTCGACGCGAATGATCGCCACATCCGACGCACCACGCTCCTTGCGCGCATTGACGAGGTCGAAATACACCTTGCCCGAGCAGGCCAGAACACGTTTGACTTTCTTGCGATCAATGCTGTCATCGACCTCGCCCAGCACGGTGTGGAACGAACCCTTGATCAGCTCCGAGAGAGGCGAGCCGGCATCCTTGTTTCGCAACAGCGACTTGGGCGTCATGATGATCAGCGGTTTGCGGAACAGGCGAATCATCTGACGACGCAGCAAATGAAAAATCTGCGAAGCGGTGGTAGGTTGTACCACCTGCATGTTGTTATCCGCGCAAAGCTGCAAGAAGCGCTCAAGACGAGCCGACGAGTGCTCAGGACCCTGACCTTCGTAACCATGCGGCAGCATCATCACGAGCCCGGAAGCGCGACCCCATTTCACTTCGCCGGAGCTGATGAACTGGTCGATCACGACCTGGGCGCCATTCGCAAAATCACCGAATTGGGCTTCCCAGATGGTTAGTGTATTAGGTTCAGCCGTCGAATAGCCATACTCGAAAGCGAGTACCGCTTCCTCAGACAACACAGAGTCAATCACGAGGAAAGGCGCCTGCTGATCCGACACATGCTGTAGCGGTATGTAAGACCCGGCGTCCCATTTCTCGCGATTTTGATCATGCAGCACTGAATGGCGGTGGGTAAAGGTGCCACGACCCGCGTCCTGTCCGGTAATGCGTATCGCATAACCGGAAGAAACCAGCGATGCGAATGCCAGATGCTCACCCATGCCCCAGTCGAGATTGATTTCACCGCGACCCATTGCAGCACGGTCAGCCAGAACCTTTTCAACCAGCGGGTGCACCTTGAAGCCCTCAGGCACTTGCGTGATGCGCTGAGAAAGACGCTTGAGCTCAGCTGCCGGCACGGAGGTGTCGGCAGCATCCGTCCATTTGCGATTGAGGAAAGGCATCCAATCAACCGCGTATTTATTCTTGAAATTGGAGATGACCGGGTCGACCGAGCGCCGACCTGCATCCATCGCATCGCGGAAATCCTTGACCATGGTGTCACCACCATCGGTGGCAATGGTGCCTTGCGTGGCGAGCTTGTCCGCATACAGCCTGCGGGTGCCGGGATGCTGACCGATTTTTTTGTACATCAGCGGCTGCGTGAGGGCTGGCGTATCTTGCTCGTTGTGACCGAGTTTGCGGAAGCAAACAATATCGACGACGATGTCTTTCTGGAATTGCATGCGGAAATCGAGCGCAATCTGCGTCGCAAATACGACCGCCTCGGGATCATCACCGTTCACATGCAGCACCGGCGCTTCGATCATCTTGACGACATCAGAGCAGTATAGTGTCGAGCGTGAATCGCGCGGATCAGAGGTCGTAAAACCAATCTGATTGTTGATGACGATATGCACAGTACCGCCCGTACCGTAACCACGTGTCTGTGCCAGATTCAGCGTCTCCATCACGACACCCTGACCGGCGAAAGCAGCATCGCCATGGACCAGAATCGGCAAGACCTGCGCGCCCTTCTCATCGCCACGACGATCCATTCGCGCCTTGACCGAGCCTTCGACAACAGGGTTGACGATCTCGAGGTGAGAAGGATTGAATGCGAGTGATAAGTGGACCGGGCCACCCGGCGTGGAGATGTCGCTCGAAAAGCCCTGGTGGTACTTCACGTCACCAGCGGGCAGATCGTCGCCGTGCTTGCCTTCAAATTCCGCGAACAAGTCATGCGGCATCTTGCCAAGAATATTGACCAGCACATTCAGGCGACCGCGGTGCGCCATGCCGATCACAATCTCCTGAATGCCGTTGCTGCCGGCACGCTGGATGGTTTCATCCAGCGATGCGATGAAACTCTCGCCACCCTCCAGCGAAAAACGCTTTTGTCCGACGTATTTGGTATGCAAGTAGCGCTCGAGACCCTCGGCTGCGGTTAGCCGGTCGAGAATATGAACCTTCTGCTCACGGGTGAAATTGCCAGTGGCCCGGGTAGATTCCAGACGCTCCTGCATCCAGCGCTTCTGGGTGGGGTCGGTCATGTATTGAAATTCGGCACCGATCGAGCGGCAGTAGGTGTCGCGCAGCGCTTGCAGCAAATCGCGCAGCGTTGCAGTCTCACCACCAAAATAGGTATTGCTGATGTTGAACACGATGTCCATATCGGCATCGGAGAAGCCGTAGAACGCCGGCTCGAGTTCAGGGATATTCGGGCGCTCCTGACGCTGCAAGGGATCGAGATTGGCCCACTGGGTACCGAGGAAGCGGTAGGCAGCGATCAGCTGGGTAACAGCAACCCGCTTGCGACCCATTTCAGCATCGGCGGATGCGGTAACGGTACGAATCGGACCTTGCTTTGCACGCTCGGCAAAGGAGGCCACCACGCTGGCATGAGGCACATCGGGACGGTCAGAGCCGTCAACCGCAGGCACGTGCTGCATCGCGTCGAAATACGCGCGCCAGTTATCGGGCACTGCACCGGGATTGAGAAGGTAGGCCTCGTAGAGTTCTTCCACGTACGGGGCATTGCCTCCAAACAGATAAGAATTGGAGAAGTACTGCTGCATCATCTTGCTCACCTTTTCCTCGCGCTTCGCGAGAGCTGGGGGTTAGAAAGTCCTGGCAAATCTGGTGGCGCCAGATCATCGCTGACCTGCTGGTGCAGCACTGGCGTTGCCCGAGACTTCCGAAAGGACTTCCATGGAAGTCCACCTAACCATCCACATCACGGGCTTTCCGTTCCGTGGATTGCACTACTAACAACGTGACGCCGAGAATAACACAGCACCCCTGGTTTTCAACGTAAAAAAGGGCCCACACAGGGCCCTTTTTGTGACTCCGTCATCAGGATCAGCGCTTGGCTATCGGCGGCACATCCCGCTGAGCTGAGCCGACAAACAGCTGTCGGGGACGACCGATTTTTTGCTCGGGGTCGGAAATCATTTCGTTCCACTGAGCGATCCAGCCCACCGTGCGGGCCATCGCGAAGATACCGGTGAACAGTGACACGGGTATACCCAGTGCAGACTGCACAATGCCAGAGTAAAAATCGACGTTCGGATACAGCTTGCGGGAGACGAAATAGTCATCTTCCAATGCCACTTTTTCCAGCGCCATGGCCAGCTTGAACAGCGGATCGTTTTGCAGACCGAGTTCGTTGAGCACTTCGTGACAAGTTTCGCGCATGAGCTTGGCACGCGGATCATAGTTTTTGTAGACGCGATGACCAAAACCCATCAACTTGACGCCGGAATTCTTGTCTTTGACCTGCTTGACGAATTCGCCAATCTTGTCGACAGAGCCGATTTCCTTGAGCATGGTCAGTGCAGCTTCATTCGCGCCGCCGTGCGCCGGACCCCACAGGCAAGCAATACCCGCTGCGATACACGCAAAAGGATTGGCACCGGAAGAGCCGGACAGACGCACCGTCGAGGTCGATGCATTCTGCTCATGATCCGCATGCAGAATCAGGATGCGATCCAGCGCGCGGACCAGCACGTCATTGATCTTGTAATCTTCAGCAGGTGTCGCGAACATCATGCGCATGAAGTTTGCGCTGTAAGACAAATCGTTGCGCGGATAGACGAAAGGCTGACCCACTGAATACTTGTAGGCCATGGCCACCAGCGTCGGCATCTTGGCAATCAGGCGAATCGCGGATACTTCGCGGTGACGCGGATCGTTGATATCGAGCGAATCATGGTAGAACGACGCGAGTGCGCCGACGGTACCCACCAGCACCGACATCGGATGCGCATCGCGACGGAAGCCGCGGAAGAAAAATTGCATCTGCTCGTGCACCATGGTGTGACGAGTGACGGTATCAACAAAATCTTTTTTCTGCGTGCCGTTGGGGAGTTCGCCGTTCAGAAGCAAATAGCAGGTTTCCAGAAAATCGCAGTTCACCGCCAGCTGCTCAATCGGATAACCACGATACAGCAGCTCGCCCTTGTCACCATCAATGTAGGTAATCGATGAATTACAAGCCGCGGTAGACATGAAGCCCGGATCATAGGTAAATTTTCCGCTGGATCCGTAGAGCTTGCGGATGTCAATCACGTCTGGGCCGATGGAGCCTTTATAGATCGGAAACTCCAGCGATGGCGAACCATCAGAGAAGGACAAGGTTGCTTTGGCGTCGGATTGGGTCATGGCTGCACCTTCGGTTCAAGAGAAATCGTATTGAATAAAATTTTTCGGACCGACCCTCGGAGGATCAGGCCAGTCTAAGCCGCGCCAATAGCGCGTGCACATGGGGTTTATCGAGTTCTTCATCGGGCTCGCCCTGCCCCAGTAGCAATCCCATCAAATCATTGTCGGGCAATGTCAGCAGCCGGGTCAGCGCATCAACTTCTTCATTGGTAAGCTGCTCCTCGTGTGCATCAAGAAAGCGGGTTAGTATCAAGTCATTTTCCAGCAAGCCGCGGCGGCTGCGCCAACGCAGCCTTGCGCGTTTTGCCGGATCATCTTGATGCTTCGCAGCTTCCATCAAACCGCGCGTCGAACCAGCAGTTCTTTGATCTTGCCGATCGCCTTGTTCGGATTCAGACCCTTGGGGCAGACATCGACGCAGTTCATGATCGAGTGACACCGGAACAGACGATAAGGATCTTCCAGGTTGTCGAGGCGCTCACCGGTCGCTTCATCACGACTGTCCGCAATAAAGCGGTAAGCCTGCAGCAAGCCCGCAGGACCCACGAATTTATCGGGATTCCACCAGAACGACGGGCAAGAGGTCGAGCAGCAGGCGCACAGAATACATTCATACAGGCCGTCGAGCTCTTCACGCTCTTCCGGCATCTGCAAACGCTCTTTTTCCGGCGGAATCGTGGTGTTGACCAGGAACGGCTTGATTGAGTGATACTGCTTGAAAAAGTTCGTCATATCCACGATCAGATCGCGGATCACGGGCAACCCCGGCAGCGGACGCAGTACGATGGGCTGACTTAGCTCATTGAGGTTGGTCGTGCAGGCCAGACCGTTTTTACCGTTGATATTCATGGCGTCGGAGCCGCAAACGCCTTCGCGGCACGAGCGGCGCAAGGCCAGCGAATCATCAACATCGGCCTTGATGCGCTGCAGCGCATCCAGCAGCATCTTGTCCGTGTCCTGCAGCGTGACCGTGAGGTCTTGCATGTAGGGCTTGGCGTCCTTGTCCGGGTCGTAACGATAAATCTGGAATTTGACTGTGCGTGTCATGGTGTGTGCGGCCTTAGAAAGTACGAGCCTTGGGCTTGAAGGTTTCAACGGTCAACGGCTGGGTGACCACGGGTTTGTAATCGAGTCGGTTACCTTCCGAGAACCACAGGGTGTGCTTCATCCAGTTCTCGTCATCACGCTTGTCATGATCGCGATGCGCATGCGCGCCGCGGGATTCCTTGCGAGCAGCTGCCGATACGATCGTTGCTTTGGCCGTTTCGATCAAGTTATCCAGCTCAAGGGCCTCGACTCGCGCGGTGTTGAATACCTTGGATTTGTCCTTAAAAGAAACCTGTTTGCGGCGCTCATCGAGTGCCATGATTTCTTTCGAACCCTGATCCAGCAATTCCTGCGTGCGGAACACACCGCAGTAGTGCTGCATGGTCTTGCGGATGTCGTTGGCGACATCCTGAACCCGCTCGGAACCGGTGGAGACTTCGAGATGCGCGAGCCGCGACAGGGCGAGATCCGCGCCATCAGCGGGCAAAGGCTTGTTGCTTTGTTCTTTCAGTTTGCTCGCAACGATGTGGTTGCCAGCGGCGCGACCGAACACCAGCAGATCGAGCAGCGAATTCGTGCCCAGGCGGTTGGCGCCGTGAACCGATACGCACGCGCATTCACCGATCGCGTACAACCCGCGAACCACTTCCTGCTTGCCGTTTTTAGGCGCGACGACCTGACCGTGAATGTTGGTCGGAATACCGCCCATCTGGTAGTGAATGGTAGGTACGACGGGGATGGGCTCTTTGGTGGCATCCACGTTCGCAAACTTGTGACCAATTTCGAGAATCGAAGGCAGACGCTTGCGGATGGTATCCGCGCCAATGTGCCGCAAATCGAGCAGCACGTGATCTTTCTTCGGACCACAACCGCGCCCTTCCTTGATCTCCTGATCCATGGACCGCGACACAAAATCACGCGGCGCGAGATCTTTCAGCGTCGGCGCATAGCGTTCCATAAAACGCTCGCCTTCGCTGTTGATCAGGATGCCGCCCTCACCGCGCACACCTTCGGTAATCAGCACACCCGCACCGGCTACACCGGTCGGATGGAACTGCCAGAATTCCATGTCTTCCAACGGCAGGCCAGCGCGCGCCGCCATGCCCATGCCATCACCCGTGTTGATGAATGCATTGGTCGACGCAGCCCAGATGCGGCCCGCACCGCCGGTGGCAAAGACGGTGGTTTTTGCCTCGAGCACCATCACATCGCCGGTTTCCATTTCGAGCGCGACAACACCAACGACATCGCCCTCGGCATCGCGCACTAGATCGATTGCCATCCACTCGACAAAGAAATGCGTCTTCGCACGAACGTTGCGCTGATACAGCGTGTGCAGCATCGCATGGCCAGTACGGTCAGCCGCAGCGCAGGCACGCTGCACCGGCTTTTCACCAAAGTTGGCCGTATGTCCGCCGAAAGGACGCTGATAAATCGTGCCATCAGGATTGCGGTCGAAAGGCATGCCGAAGTGCTCGAGCTCGTAAACGACTTTCGGCGCTTCGCGGCACATGAATTCAATGGCGTCCTGGTCACCCAGATAATCGCTGCCCTTGACGGTATCGAACATGTGCCAGTACCAATTGTCTTCGGACATGTTCCCCAGGGAGGCACCAATACCACCCTGCGCTGCAACGGTATGCGAGCGCGTCGGAAAGACTTTGGAAAGTACGGCAACGTTGAGGCCGGCTTCGGCCAGTTGCAGCGATGCGCGCATGCCGGAACCGCCCGCACCGACAATAACGGCATCGAAACGACGCGAAGGAATGCTGGATTTGATGGATGCCACGATTACACTCTCCAAAGGATCTGTACTGTCCAGCCGGCACAACCAACCAGCCATAGAATCGTCAATGCCTGCAGCAGCAAACGTATCGCTACCGGCTTCACATAATCCATCCAGATGTCGCGCATGCCAACCCACACGTGGTAGTACAAGGCGAGAAAGGTGACAAACGCAAGCATCTTGAACCATTGCTGCGCATAGAGGCCAGCCCATCCCTCATAGCTGAAGTCGGACGCACCGAGAAAAAGAACCAGCAGCACGACGGTGAACACCGCCATGACGATCGCCGTCACGCGCTGCGCGAGCCAGTCTCTGAGACCGTAGTGGGCACCGACGACGAGACGCTTGGGTCCGATATTGTTATTGGCCATCTCAGATTACTCCGTACAGTTTGAGCGCCACTACGAAAGTCAGCGGCAGGCTAAACGCGAAGACCATCTTGGCGGATTTGCGCGCGCCTTCTTTCGACAGTCCGATGTGCGCATCCATGATCAGATGACGGATACCACCGCAAAAATGATGCAGATAGCCCCAACTGATCGCCAGGATAAGCAGTTTGACAAACCAGTGACTCGCAAAGCCCTGCAATGCGGCGAAAGAGATCTCGGAAGTGATGCTGAGATCGAACAGATACAGAATGAACGGCAGCAGCAAGAACATCATCGCTCCGCTAATACGGTGCAGGATCGACACCATGCCCGCTGCGGGCAAGCGGTAACGAATGATCTGCGCAACGTGGATGTTCGTGAAACGTCTTGGCGTGCTTGGTTCAGGCATGTGCTTCTTCTCCAACGGTTTTTTTACTGTATCCGGACCAGCAGTGGTCAGAATTCTATATTCAAGTGCAACGCAGACTGCTTTTCAAACGATGCATTTTATTTGAATTATTGATAACAATCGGTTCAGATCAGCTCGTTGTGGTAGTGATAATGCGCGGTGACGTAAATTGCACGACGCAACTCCACCGGTTTATCGCCATAGGTGAACGCGACGCGCTCCACACTCAGCAACGGCTCTCCACTGGCCACGCCAAGCAACTCCACCGCTACCGGATCGGCAGACACTGCCTTGAGCTTTTCGGACGCACGCACCATCGGTGTACCGAATTCGGTCTCGAAGAGGCCATACATCGGGCCCTTGTATTCGGCCAGGCGCTCGGCCGTCAGTCCCTTGAATATCACGCCGGGCAGCCAGATTTCTTCGAGAATGGTGGGAACGCCTTCGAAAACCTGCAGGCGGCGGATATAAATCACGGAGTCGCCGGATTTGATATCCAGCACGCGCGCGACTTCAGCCGGTGCCCGCAGGCGCTTGACCTCGAAAATGCGGTTTTCCGGCTGGTGCGGCTCGCCGACATCAGGCATCAGGCGCAGAAAGCGGAACTGAACGCGGGCCTCGTGGTGAGTCGCGACAAACGTGCCTTTTCCTTGGCGGCGAACGACCAGATTTTCTGCGGAGAGTTCGTCGATGGCCTTGCGGACGGTGCCCTGACTGACTTTGTATCGGAATGCCAGCTCGACTTCGCTGGGAATAAGTTCGCCCGGCTTCCACTCGCCCGATTGCAGACTCTGGGTGATCAGCGCCTTGATTTGCTGATAAAGCGGGCTGAAAGTAGGCGAGGGTCCGCCGGCGCCGACAGCATTGATGGCAGTACCGGGCAAGGTGGCCGGAGTAGCGGTCTGGTTCATGTGGGCAATTTCACCACAAATCAGCATTTAACGTCCAGAAAATTGTGGGGTAATATGTCTTATATAAGATATAAGATACGCATTGACAGAGTAAAGACGGACGCCTAAACTCGCGAGCAAAGTTTCTCGAGCATCAATGCGGCCATGCCGCAGTGCCCTTCCTTATCATTTCGACCACATTGGAGATTCAACATGGCTAAAGCCCCCATGCGCGTTGCCGTCACCGGCGCCGCTGGCCAGATCGGTTACTCACTGCTGTTCCGCATTGCGAACGGCGATATGCTCGGCAAGGATCAGCCGGTCATCCTTCAGTTGCTCGAGATCGCCGACGAAAAGGCGCAGAAAGCTTTGAAGGGCGCGATGATGGAAATCGACGACTGCGCATTCCCCCTGCTGGCCGGCATGACTGCGCACTCGGATCCGATGACGGCGTTCAAAGACGCTGATGTCGCCCTCCTCGTCGGCGCGCGTCCACGCGGCCCCGGCATGGAGCGCAAGGACCTGCTCGAAGCGAATGCACAGATTTTCACCGTGCAGGGCAAGGCGCTCGACGCCGTCGCTTCGCGCAATGTCAAAGTTCTGGTGGTCGGCAACCCCGCCAACACCAATGCCTACATCGCCATGAAATCGGCGCCCAGCCTGCCGGCGAAAAATTTTACTGCGATGCTGCGTCTGGATCACAACCGCGCGCTGTCGCAAATTGCTGCAAAAACCGGCATGCCGGTGGCGGCGATCGAGAAGCTGTGCGTCTGGGGCAATCACTCGCCGACCATGTATGCAGACTATCGCTTCGCGACCATCGATGGCCAATCGGTGAAAGACATGATCAACGATGCCGCATGGAACAAAGACACCTTCCTGCCGACCGTCGGCAAGCGCGGCGCGGCAATCATTGAGGCGCGCGGCCTGTCTTCTGCTGCATCGGCAGCCAACGCGGCCATCGACCATGTGCGCGACTGGGTACTCGGCACACAGGGCAAATGGACCACCATGGGCATTCCTTCAGACGGTTCCTACGGCATTCCCAAGGATGTTATGTTCGGCTTCCCGGTCACGACTGAAAATGGCGAATACAAGATCGTTCAGGGTCTTGAAATTGATGCGTTCTCCAAAGAACGCATCGACATCACGCTCAACGAACTGACCGAAGAGCGCGAAGGCGTCAAACATCTGTTGCCGTAAGTTGTATCGGGCGACGGCTGCATGAGAGCATGCGCCGTTAGCCCGCTTCCGTGAGCTCTTTTCCTTTCTTCATTCATTCATGCATCCTTCCGACGTTCTGTTCCAGGGAAAGCATCAACCGGTATCGCTACCGGTCTGCGATCACTATGCAGGGTCGGAAAAACTCATGCGCAAGTCACTGGCGCTGCAGCAGCAGCTTGGGCCAGTCTTCGACATCACCTTTGACTGCGAAGATGGCGCTGCAGCCGGCGACGAAATCGCGCATGCGCAGCGGGTCGCTGCACTGATCGCATCCGACGAGAACCACCACGGGCGCGTGGGCACAAGAGTCCATGACCCGGCCAGCCCTCATTTCGAGCAGGATGTGCAAATCATCTGTGCCCATGCCGCCAAGACACTTGCCTACCTGGTCATCCCGAAGATCGAGAACCTGGCGCAGCTGAAGGCGGCGGTTTCCGTGGTTGACCGGCACGCCAAAGCCGCCGGTCGGAATGATCTCCCCATCCATGTACTGATCGAAACGCATGGTGCACTGCACGAAGTCTGGGACATTGCCGCACTGCCGGGCGTCGAGTGCCTGTCCTTCGGGATTATGGATTTTGTATCGGCCCACTATGGCGCCATTCCTGACACGGCCATGCGCAGCCCCGGCCAGTTCCGTCATCCGCTGATCATGCGTGCCAAACTGGAAATTGCTGCAGCCTGCCATGCGCACGGCAAAATAGCGTCGCATAATGTGTGCACTGAAATCCGCGATTTATCAGTCGTCAGTGGCGATGCGCTGGAGGCCTCGCAGACGCTGGGTTACGGGCGCATGTGGAGCATTCATCCCGATCAGATTGCACCGATCGTGAAAGCCTTCGCTCCAGCGATCGGAGAAACCGAGGACGCCACCGCGATACTGCTGGCAGCGCAATCTGCCGGATGGGGACCGATTCAGTACCAGGCAACATTGCATGACCGCGCCAGCTACCGTTATTACTGGACCGTCCTGCAAAGAGCAAAACAAAGCGGGCAGCGATTGCCGGAAACGGCAGGTGCCCTGATGTAGGCAAACCATGCACCCGGAGGGTCATCATGCGAAGCTCAATTTCTGGCGCAGTGATTGCTGTACTTATTGGGTCGGTCACTCCGACTGCCTCAGCGGGTGCAATGGCACTGGACATGATGTGCGAATCCGGCAAGCGTATGGCCATTTTCGGGGATCAGAACAACGATAACGTCATCGAGTTGCACTGGGGCGGCGGCGCCTACCAGATGCAACGGGTGCCAACGACGACGGGCGCGCACCGCTTCGAACATTCAGGCAGCGGGCTCGTCTGGATCAGCATACCGGCCAAGGCCATGCTGTTGGACCGAAAGCTGGGCGCGCCGGTGGCCAATGAATGCCGCACAGGGGCCATACACAGACCAAGACGTTAGCAGGGAGCGACATCAGCGCATGTTTCTCCCGGCAGAATTGAAGAAGTTTTTCGGATTAAAAAGGAGAGGACATGTCGCACAACACGCTCAACACGCTCAAAGAATTCAAATTTGCTGGCAGCAAGAAGGCTCAGTTCTATTCACTGCCCGCGCTGCAAAAATCGCTGGGCGCGAAAATCGATCGCCTGCCGGTATCGATTCGTATCGTGCTCGAATCGGTGCTGCGCAATTGTGACGGTAAAAAAGTCACCGAGACCCACGTACGTCAGCTGGCCAACTGGAAGCCTAACGCGGCCCGTACCGACGAAATTCCTTTTGTCGTTGCCCGCGTCGTACTGCAGGACTTCACTGGCGTGCCACTGCTGGCCGACCTCGCTGCGATGCGCGGCGTCGCCTCCAAGATGGGTAAAAACCCGAAAAACATCGAGCCGCTGGTACCCGTCGATCTCGTGGTCGATCACTCTGTCCAAATCGATCATTTCCGGGACAAAAACGCGCTCGACCTGAACATGAAGCTGGAATTCAAGCGCAACAATGAGCGCTATCAGTTCATGAAATGGGGCATGCAGGCCTTCGATACGTTTGGCGTTGTGCCACCAGGCTTTGGCATTGTTCACCAGGTCAACCTCGAATATCTCGCGCGTGGCGTCCATGAGCGCAGCGGCGTCTACTACCCTGACACACTGGTCGGTACCGATTCGCATACAACGATGATCAACGGCATTGGTGTCGTCGGCTGGGGCGTGGGTGGTATCGAAGCGGAAGCCGGCATGCTTGGTCAGCCGGTCTACTTCCTGACGCCCGATGTGGTGGGTGTGAACCTGACCGGCGTCCTGCGCGAAGGCGTGACTGCCACCGACCTCGTGCTCACCATTACCGAAATGCTGCGCAAGGAAAAAGTAGTCGGCAAGTTCGTCGAATTCTTCGGCGAAGGCACCAAAACGCTCTCGCTGACTGATCGCGCCACCATCGCCAACATGGCGCCCGAGTACGGTGCAACCATGGGCTTTTTCCCGGTCGATGAAGCGACCATCGACTACTTCCACGGCACGGGCCGCACGAAGGCAGAGATCGACGCCTTCGAAGCCTACTTCAAGGCCCAGGGCCTGTTCGGCATTCCGAAAGCCGGCGAGATCGATTACAGCAAAGTCGTCAAGCTCGATCTGACCTCGGTCGCACCGTCGCTCGCCGGACCGAAGCGCCCGCAGGACCGTATCGAAATCGGTCAGGTGAAGAACAACTTCAGAGAGCTGTTCGCCAAGCCGGTTGCCGACAACGGCTTCAACAAAAAGGCCGAAGATCTGGATGCCACTTACACGACCTCGGATGGCGTGAAGCTGCAGAACGGCGACGTGCTGATCGCGGCAATCACTTCCTGCACAAACACATCGAACCCGAGCGTGCTGCTGGCCGCCGGTCTGCTGGCGAAAAAAGCGGTGAACCTGGGTCTGACCGTACCCCGTCATATCAAGACCTCGCTGGCACCCGGTTCGCGTGTCGTCACCAAATATCTTGAGGCGGCCGGCCTGCTGCCCTACCTCGAAGAACTCGGCTTCGGTGTCACCGCCTATGGTTGCACCACCTGCATCGGCAACGCGGGCGACCTGACGCCTGCGATGAACGAAGCCATCGTCAAAAACGACGTCGTTGCAGCGGCTGTGCTGTCGGGCAACCGCAACTTTGAGGCACGGATTCATCCGAACATCCGCGCGAACTTCCTCGCGTCGCCGCCGCTGGTCGTGGCCTATGCCATCGCGGGCAATGTGACCATCGACCTGATGACACAGCCGCTGGGCAAGGACAAAAAAGGTCGCGAGGTCTTCATTGGTGACATCTGGCCTACGAGCGCCGAGATCAACAAGCTGATGAAGTATGCGATGAACGCGAAGACCTTCAAGGCCAACTACGCCGACGTCAAGGGCGCGCCCGGCAAGCTATGGGAAGACATTCGCGGTGTCGCCGAGGGTCAGGTCTACAACTGGCCGAAATCGACCTACATCGCCGAGCCACCGTTCTTCCAGGACTTTGCGATGCAACCCAAGGCAGCCGCCACCGGCATTACCGGCGCACGCGCGCTGGGTGTGTTCGGCGACTCGATCACGACCGATCACATCTCGCCCGCTGGCTCGATCAAGGAATCCAGTCCCGCAGGCAAGTGGCTGCAGGAAAACGGCGTGCTGAAGGCGGACTTCAATTCCTATGGCTCACGTCGGGGCAATCACGAAATCATGATGCGCGGCACCTTCGCCAACGTACGTATCAAGAACCTGATGATCCCGGCCCAGCCGGACGGCTCACGCATCGAAGGCGGCATCACCATTCATCAGCCCAGCGGCGAAGAAATGTCGATCTACGATGCAGCGATGAAGTATGTGGGCAATGGCGTACCGACCATGATCTTCGCTGGCGAAGAGTATGGCACCGGCTCCTCGCGCGACTGGGCCGCCAAAGGTACCCAACTGCTGGGCGTGAAGGCAGTGGTGGCCCGATCCTTCGAGCGTATCCACCGATCGAATCTGGTGGGCATGGGCGTGCTGCCGTTACAATTCCTCGGAAACGACAGCGTGTCATCACTGGGTATCACCGGCAATGAGAGTTTCGATCTGCTGGGCCTGGAGAATGACATCAAACCCCAGCAGGAAGTCACACTCATAATCCGTCGTGCCAACGGTCAGAGCCAGCAGGTCAAGGTGCTGCTGCGCATTGATACGCCGATCGAAGTCGATTATTACCGCCATGGCGGTATCCTGCCGTTCGTGCTGCGCCAACTGCTCGCAGCCTGATGCAATAAACGTCAGCCGGCTTTTCTGGCCGGCTGACACCTTAGACACTCAATCAAAAAACATCCGGAGACAATCATGTGGAAAATTCTCGTTGCTTTCATTATTTTTTCTGCAATCGCTTTAACGGTCGTTTTCAAAATGGGCGACAGCATTGACATGCAGGGCGAGGCCAGTGGCCACGACATGACACAGTCACATGAACAAGACAAACCCGCTGCCCAAGCCCCGGCCGCCGAGGCTGAGAGCAGCACACCCGCGACTACCCCGGAGGCAGATAAAAAATAACGTGGTCAGAACGACCCCAATCTCTTCAAGCGCGGCCTGTCCGCGCTTTTTTGTTTCATGCCTCGCGGACCCCGCCAGTGACTTCCATTAGAATCGGACTTCCTCTACCTGATGTGACGCTGAATGAGACGCCTGCAAAAAAATCCTGCCCGTAAATTCTCTGCCGACAGTCAGCGCCTGGCGACACTGGCGCACTCCATCGCGCGTGCTTACAGTCGACTGGAAGGACGCAGCTGGGGAGATCGACTCGATCAGGTACTGAAAAAATTACTGGCAAGTAATCAGCAACAGGCGATCGACAGTGCTCTGGATCATCTATTTCACACCGACCTCGATGCCTACGACACCTTGCTCGATGCCATTGAGGCCGTCAGTTCAAGCTGTCGCCTCACGCATGACAACAAGTCATATGACGCGCTGTTGATTGCCGTACCGGTGCTGGCATGGACTCGTTTTTCGATTGCCGCCGGCCCGATAGCCGCAGGTCCCTTGCAGACGATTACTGCGCATCTTCACGGCCATATTCTTGCGGCTGACACGCGCGCTGCGATTGCACCGGTGCTCTACTCGATCGATCAGCTGCCGCGTACTTATTGCGAAACCTATCAGCTCACCCAGCGCATGGCCGAGGCGGCACTGATCGGCAAGGCCATCAGCACACCCCAGGCCTTTCCGGAGACCGTTGCTTTTCTGGCCGACACACGTTATCTCCTGCTGGTCGTGGCCGCTGAGGCGGGACGGGCCCTACTTCGCTGGCAGGAGGAAGAAGCGGGACCCAGCTTTCAGGCTAGTAGCAGCATAGCGCTAACGCAATGGCAGACGCAGGCAGGTCCAAATTTGCAAAATCTGCTGCCCGGATGCGGCATCGAATTACTGCTACCCGGCGCCTATTACGTCGCCTGCCGCGAAGCCGACAAAGCAATTCGCCCAATTTCTTTGCGCGCTGCCGTCAACTACCTGACGACAGCGCTTTCCACCGAACCCGGACAACTTGCGGTGGTCATTGCGGGCTTCGGCGATGAAGCCAATGGCATGCGCGTGGATGAATTTCGCATCAGCTTCAGTGTCAGCGGAAACTCGGACGTGTATTACGGAGTGGTCTGGCCACTCTATGATGACGAGAGCGCCGAAGACTACCTGTCCGTTGTCAGCAACCGCCGGATGGGTCCGGGCGCAGTTCTATCACCGGTTCAGCAAATCATTGCAGTGCTCCGGGACGCGGGCGTCACACGCCTGCAGCAAGTCGATACAGTCTTTCCACCCGAGTTTTGTGATGACTGCGGCTCACCTTTGTTCTGTGATTCCATCGAAGAGATTGTGCATGCCGAAATGCCAGAGGAATCCGCGCAAAGTCACGGACATCTGCATTAATTCGCGCAGAGGCCAATTATCTGGGCGATCACCCTCTGCTATAATTCGCGACTCGTCGGGGCGTGGCGCAGCCTGGTAGCGCACTTGCATGGGGTGCAAGGGGTCGCGAGTTCGAATCCCGCCGCCCCGACCATTGAAATCAAGCACTTAGGCCAATCTTCGGATTGGCCTTTTGCTTTTTGATCGATATTCCTGAAAAACGGGGCCTTG
This sequence comes from uncultured Bifidobacterium sp., assembly GCA_964639465.1. Classification (GTDB taxonomy): domain Bacteria; phylum Pseudomonadota; class Gammaproteobacteria; order Burkholderiales; family Burkholderiaceae_D; genus Pernthalerella. Next base: position 62,477 of record CAZXDB010000005.1, read on the forward strand.
ATATTTAAAGCAGACGCCATTTTGATTTCGCACTGTTTCAGGCGAGCGGATCAACACCGATTGCAGCACAACAGGAGATGGATGTGAACCCGACAGAAACCAATGACATGCTGACCGTTCTTTACGACGGCGACTGCCCGTTGTGTCGCAGAGAAATCGCGCATGTCAAAGGTCTCGCGGAACAACGAAGTGACAGCGCTTTGTGCTTCGTCGATATCAGTCGCGAGGCAGATAGCGATCCGACCTACGCTGCAGATCGCGCGATGCTGCTCGCGCGTTTTCATGTGCAGCGTGCCGATGGCTCGCGCCTAGATGGCGCTGCCGCGTTCGTGGCAATGTGGCATCGACTGCCGGGCTGGCGCTGGCTGGCACGCTTCGCCCGTCTACCAGGCATGCTGCCACTAATGGAACTGGCCTATCGTGGCTTCCTGCACCTGCGACCGGTACTGCAGGCAGTTGCCCGCCGACTGGACGCTGCGCCATACACGCGAACCCGGGCTGGCGAGCAGCGCCTCTCCCTCTACCTCGAGCGCGAACTGCGCTCCGATCATGCCGGCGAGACGGGTGCCGTGTACATCTACCGTGGTATCGCAGCCGTTGCCCAATGGCGCGGTGACGCCGAACTCATCCGCTTTGCAGAGCAACATGGCACAACGGAAGCTGAACATCTGCGTCTGATCGAAGCCCTCGAGCCTGCGGTGCGCCGCAGCTACCTGCTGGGGCCATGGCGAGTCGCAGGATGGCTGACTGGCGCACTGCCCGCGTTGTTCGGACGCCGCGCCGTTTACGCAACCATTGCCGCGGTCGAAACCTTCGTGGACCATCACTACCAACAGCAAATCCACCATCTGGAAAGCCACGGCGGCCCCGAAGGATTGTTGCCCTTGCTGCTGCGTTGTCAGTCCGACGAGCGCCAGCATCGGGACGAAGCGGCAGCACTCGCCGGAGAACCGCCATCATGGCTGCTGCGTGCCTGGTGCGCACTGGTCGGCGCCGGTTCCGCCGCAGCTGTCGTGCTGGCGCGGCGAATTTGAACAGATCGACAACGCCCTGATGTTTAGTTTCATTAAAGGAAACTTTGGGCGTCTTTTTAGTGAATTATTGAGAAAAAATCCATATAATTCATGGTTCTGGGAAATTGCCACACCGCAACATAACTAAGGGCGAGCATCATGCAGCTGATGTGGGTTTCAGGCCCGACGGGCCATGTTCGAACGATCTCGGTCACCGCGAAAAAAATGCTGATTGGTATCGGCGGGTTGGCGTTCGCGCTGGTGACTCTGGGCTTTATGCTCTATCTGGTCGGGTTCAAGATTGCCGTGGAGGTAAGGCCCGATCTTGCTCGCAGCCTGGGCGGCGTGACCACGCAAGCAGAGCAGCAGCGCATGGAATCGGTGTACCGCGAGCGGCTGGCGAAACTTGAAGGCATGCTTCAGGCGACGGCCAAGGATGTGCGTCATCTCGAAACACTGAAAAACCAGTTCATGGAACTGGCGACGCCGGCCACCATCAGGGAAAAGCGCAGCATCGGGGAAGATGGCAAAGGCGGCCCCCTGATCACCTCCCTGCGACCCTTGCCGCTCAACACTCAGCCGCTGGATGCGACCTTCGATGCCGTCGTGCACGAATTCGGACAGTTCCACAAGATCGTTGGTGGTTTGCCCGACAACTGGTCACGCGAGCTTGATCGCCTCAGGACCTTCCCTACAGGCGTGCCACTGATGCCCGGTGGATTCAGGTTGTCCAGTGGCTTTGGCATGCGCACCGATCCTTTCACCGGAACCATCGGCCGCCACGACGGGCTTGATTTCACCTCGAACATTGGTGCCCCCATTCTTGCGACTGCCGATGGCGTTGTCTCTCGCTCGGGCTGGGAAGGCACGTACGGCAATCTCGTCGAGATTACCCATGCGGAGGGCTTCATGACTCGCTACGCACATATCAGTACCCTCCTCGTCAAAGAAGGCCAGCGTGTGAAACGCGGGGACCGCATTGCAGAAGTCGGCAGTACCGGTCGCTCGACGGGTCCCCATCTGCACTATGAGGTATTTCATCAGGGGCGCGTCATCAACCCGCTGCAGGTCCTGCCGCAACTGGGCGGGGATAAAATCTGATTCCCTTCCCGGGTGAACGAAACAAAACCCGACAGGTACTGTGGAGAGTGCGATGTTCCGCAAGATGAAACAAAATAAGCTCCTACCAACTCAGGAGAAGTTCGATACCCTGATCGGCGCGACAACTGAAATTTACGGTCGGCTTGTGCTGCTCGACAGCGTAAGAATCGACGGCAAAGTCATTGGCAACATCGAGACGGCGAAAGACAAGAAGGTCACAGTTGCTATCGGTCGCTCCGGTGAAGTTTCGGGCGATATTACAGCTCACCGGGTCATGGTGGCAGGAAAAATAGAAGGCAATATTTACGCGACCGAGCGCGCCGAATTTCATAAAGATTCCGAGGTGCGCGGCGATATCACTTATGGCACGATCGGCGTCGAGCATGGCGCCAAGCTGCTCGGTCTGGTTATCCAGGCGCAGAACAATGCCAGCAGTACCACGGACGCACAGGCCGTCATCAAAATGGCGCAAGAGAAGAAATAAAAAAGGCAGCCGAAGCTGCCTTTTCACTGAAAAGCCTGAATGTTCGCGCGCTCAGGCTTTTTTCTTGAGCTCGCCTTTGACCACACCGCCCCGCTGGATCGTGATGCTCTTGAAGCTGACCTTGCCGTCCACGACCGCACGACTGCCAATGGTCAGATCGCGGCAATCCAGCGCGCCGGAGAAATTACCTTTGACATTCATCGTGTCGCAAGTGACGTTGCCGTCAAGAACACCGGTCACACCAATCTGAATGGAGTGCAGAGACAAGGTTCCGCGAACGGTACCGTCAATCGTGAGATATCCGCTGGAGCGGATCTCGCCGATGAACTCAAAACCTTCACTGATAATAGAAGGTTTGAGATTATTTCCAGCGATTTTGCCTGCACCATTGCCGTTCGCCGGCTCGGGCTCAGGGATAAGAATTTCAGGCTCCGCCACTACGGGCTCAGCTACAGGCTGACTGATCTCGTTAGTCATGGCCACCTTGTCTCGTTCGTCGTTTCTTCGCTTATTGAACACGTGTCAATGCCCTGATATCAATAGGTACCCGAGGATGATCCACCCTCGCCGTCAATCTTCTGCAATGAGCCCTGAAGATCGCCGCCTTTTTCGATTTCAATCTCTGCGTACTGCACTGAACCAAGTGCTTTACCCGTCGAGCGAATGAACAGCGATTTTTTCGCTGTCAGCGTGTCGTGAATTTCACCGCGCAAATCAATAATTTCCGCCGTGACCTTGCCTTTAATAACGCCGGAACTCGCCACGATCAATTCGCGTGCCGTGATGTCTCCCTCGATGCTGCCAGAGATAGAGGCAATATCCGGGACAACAAACGTGCCGTTAAGCACGACGCCTTCGCCTACCGTCAGACACCCGCTTTGGTTTGAGTCCGCCAACACTGCCTCCAAGATTTCAGATCGGGAAAAAAGTTCAACAACTGCACTGCTTCGGCCAAATAGCAGCTAAGCCCACAGTGGTGCGGTGAACGTCGCAACATTCCAAAACATATCCGCAAAGAAATTATACGGCGAAACATTCAAAAATCCCAAAATAATTACTCTAAGACAAAGATTTTCGAAAATATTTTCAAAACGAAATCTTTTTTGGATTTCGCCGCCAAGGACAGATTGATGCAGCGTCTCCCAAAAAATGCTCCAGATATATGATTTTTATATGGGCGTTATGGGAAAAGGGAATTAGATTTATATTACGTCCCGCTGCATAATCCACCTGTCTCCTCTATGTCTTCTCTTCGGATATAGATTTTGCCCGCTCACTGAGCGGGCTTTTTTTTGTCTGTGAGAGATGTGAACGGCAGGTGCCCGCAGATCGCGTGGCTACTTAGACAGTCAGCACCGCGAGGATGTGTTCCAGTTCACGCCGGACCTTGCTCAGATCAGGAATCGACTGCTCTTCAGAGACCACCGGACCGGCACTCGACAGCACACGAGCATCAAGTTTGTTTCGGGCACCGCTGATAGTAAAGCCCTGCTCGTAGAGAAGTTCGCGGATGCGACGAATCAGCAATACTTCATGATGTTGATAGTAGCGTCGGTTGCCTCGTCGTTTGACAGGCTTGAGTTGCGTGAATTCCTGTTCCCAATACCGCAGCACATGCGGCTTGACGCCACACAACTCACTCACCTCACCAATCGTGAAATACCGTTTGGCAGGGATGGGTGGCAGAGTGGCCAGCGCCGGCTTGGCTGCGCGATCGTTCATTTAAGAAAGGATTCAGGCAGCGTGCTGAGAGGGATTGCGCTGGGTCGCCGTATCCACCATCGCTTTGAGTTTTTGGCTCGCATGGAAGGTAACTACTCGACGAGCACTGATCGGTATTTCTTCGCCTGTTTTGGGATTGCGTCCGGGCCGCTGTGGCTTGTCACGCAACTGAAAGTTGCCAAAACCGGAAAGTTTCACGGATTCACCACGCTCCAGGGCGTCGCGAATTTCACTGAAAAAGGTTTCGACCATGTCCTTGGCTTCGCGCTTGTTGAGTCCGACCTGCTCGAACAGCAGCTCGGCCAATTCCGCCTTGGTCAGCGTTGGCAACTCTTTTTCGGCACGGGTACGGGCCTGGGAAGCCATGACAGCCCGGCCCAGATCGGCGGCAAGGACAGATTGCATTTCGACAGGATTGCTTTGATTCATGATGTTTGTGGACCAGTCTGGGCCGTCTTATTTTCTTAAAATCGCGCCGAATTTCTGGTGGGCTGCCTCGACAAACACAGCCAGAGCTGCATCGACTGCCTCATCATGAAGCGTGGTTTGAGTATCTTGCATGGTAATGCGGAAAGCAAGACTTTTTTCGTCCTCCGCCAATCCTTTTCCGCGATATTCATCAAACAAAACAATGTGTTGCATGATTTGGCATGCCGGATTACTAACAGCCTCCTCCTGAAAAACATCGATCAGACTTTGAACCCCAATGGATTGCTTGACTAGCAACGCCACATCACGGACGACCGCCGGAAAACGCGAAATTTCGCGATAGACCGGCAGCGGACGTTGAGCGAGGGCACCGGCAACCACCTCAAACATGACCGGCGCCAATGGCAGTTCCAGTGTCTGCTGCAAGCGAGGATGCAACTCGCCAATGAAACCCACCGGTTCGCCATCAACCAGCACACGGGCTGCACGACCCGGATGTAGCGCCGGATGACTCAGCGGTTCAAAGCGGGGCATGATCGGCGCAAACAAAGCTTCAAGATCTGCTTTCAGATCGAAAAAATCGACCGTGCGGGCAGTCTGCCCCCACTGCTCATCCAACACGGGACCATAGGCAAGCGCAGCGATGTGCGTCGGCTGCGCAATACCGGCAACCGACAAGGGTCCATCGCTGAGCTGCGGATCCTTGCGAAACACCGCACCGATTTCGAACACCCGAACACGCGTTGCCTTGCGATTGAGGTTGTAACGAACGTTGCCCACCAGCCCGCTCAGCAATTGTGAGCGCATGACGCTCATCTGGCTGGCAATCGGGTTCAGCAGACGGATCGGATCCGGCCTATCAGCGAAATCGCGCTCGGCGTCCTCATCAACAAAACTGAAATTCACGACTTCCTGATAATCCAGATCGGCGAGCTGTCGACGCAGCACGAAAGGCGAGCGATGGTTCTCCGGCGCGATATGCATCGCCTGTGCCGCCACGGGTGGCAGGGCTGGGATATTCTCAAACCCGTGAACGCGCGCAATTTCCTCAATCAGATCTTCTTCAATGTCGATATCGAAGCGGTAGGTCGGCGGCGTTACGTGGAAAACGTCGGCCTCCTGAGTGAAAGGCAGTGCCAGTCGCGTGAAGATGTCAGCCACCAGCGGCGCCGACAAGGGGATACCAATAATTTTTTGTGCGCGGGACAAGCGCATGCTCACTGGCTTGCGCTGGGGTAGCGCCAGCTGCTGATCATCCACGGGACCCACGCGGGTTTTACCTGGCAAGCCACAAATCTCGACGATCAGCGCCGTGATGCGCTCGATATGCTCAACCGTGGTCGCATAATCCACACCGCGTTCAAAGCGATGCGCTGCATCGGTGGAAAAATTGTAGCGACGTGCCCTGCCCTGCATCGCCTGCGGCCACCAGAAGGCTGCCTCAAGATAAATGTTTTCGGTGTCGAGCGACACGGCGGTCGCATCGCCACCCATGATGCCAGCCAGTGATTCCACTTGCTTTTCATCGGCAATCACACCGACCCAATCATCAAGCTCGACAGTGTTGCCGTTCAGGAGCTTGAGTTGTTCGCCCTTGCGCCCCCAACGCACATCCAGTCCGCCGTGAATTTTATCCAGGTCAAATACGTGGGTCGGGCGACCCAACTCGAGCATCACATAATTCGAGATATCCACCAGCGCCGAAATCGAACGCTGACCACTGCGCTCCAGTCGCTGCTTCATCCAGTCAGGCGTTGCCGCGCGCGCATTCAGACCACGAATAATGCGTCCGGAGAATCGGCCGCACAAATCTTTCGCGCTGATCTGGACCGGCAGTATTTCATCAGAATCCGGTTTGACGCTGTCGAAGCCCGGCATCGTCAGCGGCGCACCGGTCAATGCCGCAACTTCGCGTGCAACGCCCAGCACCGACAGACAGTCAGCCCGGTTCGGCGTGAGCTTGATCGTGAATTTCAAATCATCGAGCTGATAAAAATCCCGGAAATTCTGGCCCACCATGGCCGCTTCGGAGAGCTCAAGAAGGCCGGCATTCTCATCAGACAAACGGAGTTCGCGCGCGGAACACAACATGCCCTGCGATTCAACGCCGCGCAGTTTGCCAACACGGATTTCAAACGGCTTGCCATCCTCGCCCGGCGGCAACTTCGCACCCACCAGTGCACAAGGCACTTTCATGCCGGGTCGCACATTCGGCGCACCGCAAACAATCGTCAGCAGCGCACCGGTGCCGGCATCCACTTGACACACATTGAGCCGGTCGGCGTTCGGATGACGCTCCATCGACATCACTTGCGCGACCACGACCTGCGTAAAAGGCGGCGCGACAGGCTCGACCTCCTCGACCTCAAGACCGGCCATGGTCAGCAAATGCGACAAGGCATCCGAAGTGAGCTCCGGATTCACCATCGTGCGCAACCAGTGTTCAGAAAATTGCATCGCTTCGGACTCAGTTGAATTGTTTCAGGAAACGCAGATCGCCTTCGTAAAACAGGCGCAGGTCATTGATGCCATAACGCAGCATCGTCAGACGCTCCAGACCAGAGCCGAAAGCAAAACCGATGTACTGCTCGGGATCAAGACCCATATTGCGAATCACCGTGGGGTGTACCTGCCCTGCGCCAGAGACTTCAAGCCAGCGCCCCTTCAAGGGACCCGTGCCAAAGGCAATATCGATCTCGGCCGAAGGTTCAGTGAATGGAAAGTACGAAGGACGGAAACGCACCTGCAGATCATCCGTCTCGAAAAAGGCCTGAACGAAATTCAGGTACACGCCTTTGAGATCCGCAAAGCTGATATCGGTATCAATCCAGAGCCCCTCCACCTGATGAAACATCGGCGAGTGCGTGGCATCACTGTCGACGCGATAGGTTCGGCCCGGCGCGATCACTTTGATCGGCGGCTTGTTCATCCGCGCATAGCGCACCTGCATCGGACTGGTATGCGTGCGCAGCAGCAGCGGCTTGCCGGTACTGTCTTTGGCATCGATATAAAAAGTGTCTTGCATCGAACGCGCCGGATGATTCTCCGGGCTGTTCAGGGCAGAAAAATTGGTCCAGTCGTTTTCGATTTCAGGTCCATCTGCCGTCTGAAAGCCAATCGACGAAAAAATTTCACTCACGCGCTGCCAGCTACGCATTACCGGATGCAAGCCACCCACACTACGGCCGCGCCCCGGCAGGGTGACATCAATCGCTTCCGCATTGAGCCGAGACTGCATTTGCGCGTCCGACATCGCAGTACGGCGTGCATTGAGCAGCGCTTCGATTTTTTCTTTGGCCTGATTGATCACAGCACCTTGCGTGCGACGCGCATCAGGATCCAGCTGTCCCAGACCTTTCATCTGCGCAGTGATCTGCCCGGTCTTGCCGAGGTATTTTGCCTTGGCGTTTTCCAGTGCAGCGGGATCGGTCGCGGCAAGAAAATCCGCCTCGGCAGCAATGACAATTTGTTCCAGAGAGCTCATGCGGTGTAGGCGCTATCCATCATCAAAAGCGAAAACGGGGCACAGGCTGTTCACCTCTGCCCCGCCATGAAACTGCACAGGCGCCGCATCAACGACGCCTGCTGATTACTGTATTACGCAGCGATAGTTGCCTTGACCTGATTGACGATCGCAGCAAACGCTGGCTTGTCCATCACGGCCATGTCGGCGAGCACTTTACGATCGAGACCGATAGAGGCACGCTTCAAACCATTGATAAAGACGCTGTAGGTCAGGCCATGCTCACGCGAAGCCGCGTTGATACGGGTGATCCACAGTGCGCGGAATACGCGCTTTTTGTTGCGACGATCGCGGTACGCATACTGGCCGGCACGCATGACCGCCTGTTTGGCAACACGATAAACTCGACTACGACGTCCGCGATAGCCTTTGGCTGCATCGAGAACTTTCTTGTGGCGGGCCCTTGCTGTGACCCCACGCTTGACTCTTGGCATAGTGTGCTCCTGTACTTGAGAGTGAGGTTAAGCAAAAGGCATCATGGCGCGTACGGAGTCCAGATTGGTCTCATGGACCTGGACCGCACCGCGCAATTGACGTTTATTCTTGGTGGTTTTTTTCGTCAGAATGTGGCGCTTGAAAGCCTGGCCACGCTTGACGGTACCGCCGGGACGAACGCGAAAACGCTTCTTCGCGCTGCTCTTGGTTTTCATCTTTGGCATGCACATATCCACCCGATTGAGGGTGGCTCCTTATTGGACGATGACAGGTGGCAGAACAAACTGCACTTGGATGCCTGCTCTCGCTTCTTGTAAACGACGGAATCGAGTCCGCCGTATCTGGCACTCCCATCCGAAAACGGGAGCGCGGATTCTACCAAATTTTGCTACGAACTACTTCTTCTTTTTGGGCGACAGCACCATCACCATCTGCCGGCCTTCCATTTTTGGAAACTGTTCTATCTGACCATAAGGCTCGAGATCGAGCTTGAGTCGCTCCAGCATCCGCATGCCGATTTCCTGGTGAGCCATTTCACGACCCCGGAAACGCAAGGTGATCTTCGTTTTGTCGCCCTCATCGAGGAACTTGATCAGGTTACGCAGCTTGATGTTGTAATCGCCATCATCGGTGCCGGGACGGAATTTGACTTCCTTGACCAGAATCACCTTCTGCTTGAGCTTGGCTTCGTGGGCCTTTTTTTGCTCCTGATACTTGAACTTGCCGTAGTCCATCAGGCGACACACAGGAGGAACCGCGGTCGGCGCGATCTCTACCAGATCAACGTCAGCTTCCTCGGCCATTTTGAACGCCTCGGCCAGACTGACGATACCCAAAACCTCGTTTTCAACACCCGAGAGGCGCACTTCTGGCGCCGTAATTTCACCGTTAATGCGGTGCGACTTGTCAGTAGCTATTGCAGTGTCCTTAAAAAATCCAATAATTAAGCCGTGCTTTTGCAGCGGGCAAACCTGACGGCAGATCCGTCAGGCCTTGCTGGTGAGCTCCAACTGGAGTCGCTCGACCAGGCTGTCAATGGACATCACGCCCAGATCGACATTGCCTCGTGCACGCACGGCCACGGTGTTCGCATCTCTTTCCTTATCGCCGACCACAACGATGTACGGCAATTTCTGGACAGAGTGCTCACGTATTTTATAGGTTATTTTCTCGTTACGCAAATCAGCATGCACTCTAAACCCTTGTTTTTTCAGGTTTTGCTCAAGTTTTTGCGCATACTCGGCCTGCCCCTCGGAGATATTCAAAATGGCAATCTGAACCGGCGCCAGCCATAACGGCAGGGCCCCGGCATGGTTTTCGATCAACATGCCAATAAAGCGTTCCAGCGAACCCAGAATAGCCCGATGCAACATCACCGGCACCTTGCGGGTGTTGTCTTCGGCCACATACTCGGCCTCCAGACGCACCGGCATCGAGAAATCCACCTGTATCGTGCCGCACTGCCAGGGCCGGCCGATCGCGTCTTTCAGCGTGTACTCAATCTTCGGTCCGTAAAACGCACCTTCGCCTGGCGTGATCTCGTAGGCACAACCGGAACGCTCGAGCGAGGCAATCAGCGCCTGCTCCGCCTTGTCCCAAAGCTCGTCAGAACCGACCCGCTTTTCGGGTCGTGTTGCCACCTTGTAAATGACCTCGTTGAAACCGAAATCCCGGTAGACCTTTTGCAGCAGCGCCGTAAAGGCCACGCATTCATCCAGAATCTGGTCTTCGGTACAGAAAATGTGGCCGTCGTCCTGAGTAAAACCGCGCACCCGCATCATTCCGTGCAGCGAGCCAGACGGTTCATTGCGGTGGCACTGGCCGAACTCGCCATAGCGCAGCGGCAGCTCGCGATACGAATGCATATTGGAGCGGAAAATCTGCACATGGCCGGGGCAGTTCATCGGCTTGAGCGCGTAGTGGCGGTTCTCCGAATCCGTGGTGAACATATTGTCTTTGTAATTGTCCCAGTGACCGGACTTTTCCCACAGCGTGCGATCAAGGATCTGCGGCGCCTTCACTTCCTGATAGCCGTTATCTTGATACACATGGCGCATGTACTGCTCAACCTGCTGCCAGACCGTCCAGCCTTTCGGATGCCAGAAAATCAGTCCCGGCGCCTCATCCTGGAAATGAAACAGATCGAGCTGCCGACCCAGCTTACGGTGATCACGTTTCTCAGCCTCTTCCAGCATATGGATATAGGCATCCTGATCTTCCTTCTTCGCCCACGCCGTGCCATAAATACGCTGCAGCATCTCGTTCTTCGAATCGCCGCGCCAGTAAGCACCGGCCACTTTCATCAGCTTGAAGACCTTCAGCTTGCCCGTGGACGGTACGTGCGGACCGCGGCAAAGGTCGGTAAATTTGCCTTCGCTGTACAGCGAGACATCCTCGCCCGCAGGAATCGACGCAATGATCTCTGCCTTGTAAGCCTCACCAATCGATTTGAAATACGCCACCGCCTCATCACGTGGCAGCACCTTGCGCTCGACAGCCTCATCCTTCTTGGCAAGCTCGGCCATCTTCTTTTCGATCGCTTCAAGATCTTCCGGCGTAAAGGGGCGCTTATATGAAAAATCGTAGTAAAAGCCACTATCAATCACCGGGCCAATCGTGACCTGCGCATCCGGAAAAAGCTCTTTCACCGCATAAGCCAGCAAGTGCGCCGTCGAATGGCGAATCACCTCAAGACCATCCGCGTCCTTGTCGGTGACGATGGCGAGATCAGCATCCCGCTCGATCAGATACGACGTATCGACCAGCTTGCCATCCACCTTGCCCGCCAGAGCCGCCTTGGCCAGCCCAGCGCCAATCGATGCAGCAACCTGCGACACAGTAACGGGAGCATCAAACTGACGCTGCGAACCATCGGGAAGTCGGACTGAAACCATGAAGTACTCCTGCTTAGGAATTGCGACAAACAATTGATCAATTCAAACGACATAAAAAAACGCGGGCTGGCCGCGTTTTTTACTCAACACAAGCGCTGGATCACGCGCTTGTGCCTTTGCATGAGAAAGACGGACTAGCTGACGACGATCGGTGTCAAGCTACGAGTTCGCGGTGTCATAACCGGGTTGCCTTTCTCGCTCTTATGCCTTGGTTGTAAAGGGCGGCGGGCACCATGGGACACCAACGAACATCCCAGCCGCGCCAAACTGCCCAACGCCGTGCGATCACAGCGTCCCGAAGTGTACCTCGACCACGCAAAAGTTGCCAACCCAATCACCCCAAAACCCGCCCTGGTCCTCGAGGGACGGTAAGCGGTGGCGACCATGAACCCGGTTTAATAGATACTTGACAACAAGAGCGCCCGCGAAATCAGTGACAACGCCTACCGCATGTTTTGCAAGATGCTGTAGATTGGCCATCTGAACCACGAATAAACCGGTGGATGACCACCCGACTGCATCGGATGTTTTTCCAATGCCGCATTAAATTGTCACTCAGAAAACAGAACAGAAACCTGTCTTTAGACGGATCACCATGCGTTCCTTACTTCTACTTGCATTACTTCTGATGAGTTCCACAGCGTTTGCAGCGTGGCACCAATTCGCCGAGCAACGCGACAACGACCTCAACGTGACCTTGTATTACGAACCCAATAGCCTGATCATGGGCGCCACCCGGTACGAGCCTAACAGTCCACACAGAATGAAAAAACCCAAGGTGTCGATCATGGTGATTTATTCAACATCAACACCGCAATTCTCTTGGCGTGCACGCAAGTTTTTATGGGAAGCAAACTGCACTTCCAACATGGTCCGGTTACTTGCCTCGGTCGAATTGACACAGATGGGGCAAGACATCATTCATGGGCCGCAAGAACCGTATATGGAATGGATCACCGCGGCTGACGGTGGTGTAAAAAATTCTATTTATAACTTGCTTTGCACGGATGTGAAGTGAAAACCAGCATGCCCCTCAGTTCGACTCGAGCGAGGCAATCATTTCTCGAGTCCACGCTGCGAGATTAAATTGTGCCACCCGACGACCCAAAGCCATCATTTGATTACGGGCATCATCCTCTGACAACTCCACGGCTTGGGTAATAGTTTGCAACATACTTCTTGCTGAATAGGGATGAGTACGCATAGCCTCATCAAGCTCAATGGCGGCACCTGTAAATTCAGACAAGACAAGCACCCCGGGCAAACCTTGTTTTGCGGCGATGTATTCTTTAGCAACCAAGTTCAAGCCATCGCGGAGCGGCGTGATCCAGCAGATATCGGCCGCCACATACCAGGCAATCAGGTCTTGGAACCGGATCGGCGAAGTAAAAAATAAAACCGGCGTCCAATCAGCCGTTGAATAGCGACCATTGATTGCTCCAACGCTGCGCTCAATCTCCTCACGGACATCGTCATAAGCCCGAATACCACTGGCGGGCGCCACAGAAGTGACGCATAACCGAACTTTGCCGATCAGGTCAGGTCGCGTTTCGATTAAGGATTCAAAGGCGCGCAACATTTCTGATGTGCCCTTGGTGTAATCAATTCGTCCTATTGATAAAATAATTTTTTCTGCACCGATCGTCTTTCGAAGATCATGCGCCTGCTTTCGGGTCGCTGCGCTCATAGCGACTTTGCCGATCGCTCTTTCATCAACACCAATCGGCGCGATATCGAGATAGACAGTTCGGTCCATCACAGACAAGGCCGACGTATAAACACTTTCTTGCAAAATTGTGTTGCGCTGTTGCAGTCGTGGATGAACGATTGATTTTGCCCTACTGACTGCAGGGCGTATAAATGCACGCGCACAGGAAGCGAAATTTTCCGCATAGCGCGGCGTGTGAAAACCGATTCTGTCGCAACACAACAAACTTTGCAGAATCTCCTTACGCCAAGGAAGAATGCCAAACATATCCGAGGCCGGAAAAGGAGTATGGTGAAAAAATGCAATCTTTAAATCATTTCGTAATTCGCGGATATAGCCGGGAACAAGCCAAAGATTGTAATCATGGATCCATACTGTGGCGCCCTTATCAGCCACCTCGCATGTGGCTTGCGCAAAGAGTTTATTTACTTCCCTAAACTCTTCCCAATTTGCGGCGTCATAATCAAATCGTTCTGTAAACGAATGCAGAATAGGCCAAAGGGCAGCTTTCGAAGTGCGATGATAAAAGGAGTTGATTAATTCTTTTGTCAGCCCCACGCACTGCACTTGCAGTGGCGTGTTAACTGAGTCAAGTGTGATTCTCTCGCCCAATTGTCCGAGATGCTCAGCTTGCACTTCCTGCCATGCAAGCCAAAGCCCATCGTCAAAATGCTTAAAAAACCCTTTAAGCGTTGGAATAATGCCATTGGGACTTTTGGGCTCTCTCAACACAGTGCGCCCCTTGACATTAACCTGCTCAAAGGGTAACCGGTGATAAACCACAATAAATTTCGCCATAACGTTTCCTTATTGCCTTGCCAACATGGGGTGCTTTTGAAGGGCTTCCAAAATGCCACCCGCACCATGATCCTTGGCGTGATAAACACTCTCCCTATCGCCAATGGCTTCACGCAGGCCGGGCTCAGAGCCCCCCACAACCACGGCGGGCAAGCCTGATATCAGCATAGAGAGATCGTTGAACGTGTCTCCGGCAACTAAAACGGTATGCCGTTCAATTTTCAGATAATTGATAACACGCTGAAGAGTTGAGCCTTTATTAATGCCTCGAGGCAAAACATCAAAATACTTGTTGTCGGAAATCAGACCATCAAAACCAAAAGATTCAACAATGGCTTTTGCTGCCTCGGCAGTTGCCAATTCCGAGAAAAAATAGCTGAGGCGAAAAGGCCCTGTTAATGTTTGCTGCTCCAAACCTTCGATAGTGGCAAGTAAGGATGCGATCTTTTCGTGGCCATCACCCCACGATGCCGCAATTTCCTCTTGAAGCGAATCACAAAGCCAGCGACCATCAGGAAGATGAACCGAAGTTCCTACATCGCAGATTAAACCATCAGGCACAGGGAGATTGAACTGCCTGAAAAGTGGCTGAACACTTTGAAGTGACCGTCCCGTAACAAACAACAGGCGAATAGACTTTCTGGAGGATTCAATCAGTCCGTAAAGCCTCTGCCGATCCAATTCGCTGCCACCAATGAAGGTACCGTCGAGATCTGTGGCGAGCGTTAGCGGGAAGTTTTGAAATGCTAACGTTTCAAACATCCATCAATTATAACAGTACGACCCATTTTGATTGAAAACCAAAGCAGTCCGACGCGTTGACTGTCGTTATCGCAGAAAATCACCGCTTGGCTTTCTGATGCCGAACCACCCGCAGACAAAATATTTTGAAGAAATCCGTTACGGTGTTTCGTACGCGTTTTTGTGGCCCTCAGCACTTCAAACGTCATCACCCTTGAATTTTTTTGAGCCCGCTTCACACCGCCCAAGCCGACGCCCGAGAAATCGCACGCTGC
>CAZXDB010000005.1:77699-79465 GCA_964639465.1 uncultured Bifidobacterium sp.
TTTTTTGAGCCCGCTTCACACCGCCCAAGCCGACGCCCGAGAAATCGCACGCTGCCAGATCTCAAGTCGAACCGAACGTTGATCGGGTGGCATTTGCGGCTCAAAGCGCTGCGCCACATGCCACTGAGCCGCGATCTCCTCTTGACCGCTCCAATAGCCCACGCCCAAACCGGCAAGATACGCTGCTCCCAATGCAGTCGTTTCAGTGACTTCTGGACGAACTACCGGCACCTCCAGAATGTCCGCCTGAAACTGCATCAGCAGGTTATTACGCGCGGCACCGCCATCCACACGCAGCTCGCGAATCGACGTGCCTGCATCTTTTTGCATTGCCGCGATCACATCCGCCGTTTGATAAGCGATGCCTTCCAGTGCCGCACGCGCAATATGTCCGGCAGTCGTGCCGCGCGTGATGCCGAGCATCGTGCCCCGTGCGTAAGCATCCCAATGCGGCGCACCGAGCCCGGAGAATGCCGGAACGAAACTCACCCCATCGCTGTCCGGCACCGACGCCGCCAGCGCTTCAACCTCGTGCGATTGCTTGATGATTCCAAGACCATCACGCAGCCATTGCACGGTAGCGCCCCCCATGAATACACCGCCCTCAATAAGGTAATCCGTCATGTAATCCGTCTTGTGCGGTGTCGAATGCCCGGTCGTCCATCCGACGGTCGTCAGTAGCTGATTGTGCGAGTCCACCGCCTTGCCCGAATTCATCAAGATGAAACAGCCCGTGCCGTAGGTACTCTTCACCATGCCCGGCTCGAAACAAGCCTGACCATAGGTCGCGGCCTGTTGATCGCCTGCGATCCCCGCAATGGGAATCCGACCACCAAAAAATTCTTCCGCCGTGTAAGTGGCCGTGCCAATGCTGGGTACCACCTTAGGCAGAATGGCTCGTGGAATGTGCAAGATATCCAGCAGCTCATCATCCCAATCCAGCGTGTGAATATTAAACAGCATCGTGCGTGAAGCGTTGCTGGTGTCGGTGATATGTTCACCAGAGAGCTTGTAGATCAGCCAGGCATCGATGGTGCCGAAGGCCAGTTCACCCTTCTCGGCACGTGCGCGCGCACCCGGCAGGTTATCCAGCAGCCAGCGCAGCTTGGTACCCGAAAAATAGGCATCGATCACCAGTCCGGTCTTTTTGCGGAAGAGCTCGCTCCTGCCTTCCGCCTTCAGCGCATCGCACAGGCTGGCCGTGCGTCTGTCCTGCCACACGATCGCGTGTGCCAAGGGTTCCCCCGTCTTGCGGTCCCACAGCACAGAGGTCTCGCGCTGATTGGTAATGCCTATCGCCGCAATGTCAGAAGCCTTCAGATGATGATCCTTCATCACCTGTTGCGCGACCCTCAGTTGCGAGTGCCATATCTCGTTGGCATCATGTTCCACCCATCCGGGCTGAGGAAATATCTGCCGCAATTCCTGTTGCGCGATGCCATGGATTCGACCGCTGCGATTAAACAGAATCGCGCGTGAGCTGGTGGTGCCCTGGTCAATCGCCAGGATGAATGAGTCTGCCATGCGAACCTCAATGAAAAGACACCTGATTAGCTAGGGAAAACACAGAATAAGTTACTAATCCAATCACAAACGAACCTTAATTCCAGCAATAACTTGAACTAAACTACTTCAAAAACCTCTTGTCCGGCACACGCGGCCGCTCAACCATAAGAATACATATGGCCATCATCCATCCGCCCCTGCCCGACATCAAACTCACCACCAGCGGCGCCTACCGCGAGCGCGACATACTCCAGCAGCTC
>CAZXDB010000006.1:0-19202 GCA_964639465.1 uncultured Bifidobacterium sp.
GAGTACTTGGCTACGAACCAAGGGGTCGTGGGTTCGATTCCTGCCAGCCGCACCATTACATGTAGCAAGAAAAACGGGTTACGCTCAGAAAGTGTAGCCCGTTTTTCTTGGGGCCAAACGGATTGTCTTTTTGTCTGGTAGCGATTTGCTGCTGAGGATCAGTCAACCCGGCTCCAACAACAATAAACTCCGGAGGTCTGTGGTGAGACATTTCAGTGGTTCTATCATCGTCTCGGTTATCTGTCTGGCGCTTGCCGCCTGGTGGGGATTTGAACATGGCGGCGTTGGTGGTGCTGCGACTGCCTTTGGTATCGCACTGATACTCGGCATCATGGAAATTTCTCTGTCCTTTGACAACGCCGTTGTGAATGCCTCGGTGCTCAAAAACTGGGATGCCTTCTGGCAGCGCCTGTTTCTGACAGTCGGTGTGCTGGTCGCCGTCTTTGGTATGCGCCTGGTTTTCCCGCTGGTGATCGTTGCGCAGACCGCCGGCCTGGGCGCCGCGGAAGTTTGGGACCTCGCCCTGAACGATCCCCATCAATTTTCAGCGCACCTGACCGACCATCATGACGAAGTGGCGGCTTTCGGCGGTGTGTTCCTGTTGCTCGTATTTCTGCACTTTATTTTCGACGAAGACAAAGAGCTGCACTGGTTTGGCCGTATCGAGGAAAAATTGGCCTCCTACGGCAAGATTCATGCGGTTCCGAATTGCATCGCGTTGCTCGTGGTGCTGGGCAGCATGGCGCTGGCTGACCAAGTCAATCATCTGGCTGTGCTCAAGGCCGGTGTCTGGGGCATCATCGTCTACGTTGGCGTGGATATTCTGAGCAATATTCTTGAGAAAACAGACGGGGACGGCGGAGATCTCGCGAAGACCGTCAAGACCGGCAGCATCGGCAGCTTCCTGTATCTGGAGATACTGGATGCTTCCTTCTCTTTCGATGGCGTGATTGGTGCCTTTGCGATCACTAGTGATGTCGTGATCATCATGCTGGGTCTGGCGATTGGCGCGATGTTTGTGCGTTCGATCACGATCTATCTGGTCCGGCAGGGCACGCTCGATCAATACGTGTACCTTGAGCATGGTGCGCACTATGCGATTGGTATCCTCGCACTCATCATGTTCATCTCCATAAAATTCCATGTGCCTGAAATCGTCACGGGTCTGATCGGCATCGCCTTCATCGCCGCATCTGTGTGGTCGTCACTGCAATTCCGCAAGACGCAGCTCGCGGCCGAGGCCGAGAACTGACATCAGGCTTTGTATGTAAATCCGTGATGCCGCAGTGGCAATGAGCGTATGCGTTTGCCGGTCGCCTTGAACAGCGCATTGACCATTGCGGGAATCACGCCACCGATCGGCGGTTCGCCGACGCCGCCCCAAAAGCCGCCAGTCGGTACCAACACCGGAATCACTTCCGGTGCGTGCGCCATGCGCGCCAGCGGATAGTCACCAAAATTACCCTGTACGACGCGGCCTTGTTCGATCGTGATGTCTTCGAACATCAGCGCCGATAATCCCCAGATCACACCGCCTTCGATCTGCGCCTTGACCGCATCCGGATGAACGATATGGCCGCTGTCAATCGCGACCGCTACGCGTTTGACATGAATGACCGAACCCTTGCTGACTGATAGTTCCACAGCCGCTGCGGTAAAGCTGCCATAGGAGTCAACGACTGCAATACCGCGATGCACACCTTTGGATGCCGGCTTGTCCCAGCCAATTGCTTTGGCGACCGCATCCAGTACCGCCTGATCTTTTTTACCTTCGAGCAGAGGTCGGCGGAACTGATAGGGGTCTTTACCTGCGGCATGCGCGAGTTCATCGATAAAACACTCGCGATAAAAGGGATTATTGGTGTGCGCAACAGCGCGCCAGAAACCCGGCGGCACATGCAGGTCACGCATCACATACTCATTGGTGAAATTCGGTACTGCATAAGGGTTGTCACGGAATACTCGGGTGTTGATCTGATCAATGCCATCTTTCACAAACTGCGGATAGACGGTAATCGCAATCGACTGGTCGGACTGACGCACTTCCCAGCCCATCCAGTTGCCTTTGTCATCCAGACCGCCGCGCAGTTTCACCAGCGTGACCGGGCGATAGCGGCCCTGACGCATATCTTCCTCGCGTGACCACTGGAGGCACACCGGTGTGCCTGGCATGGCTTTGGCGATTTTGACTGCCTGCTTTACAAAATCCTGATGCGGGCCACGGCGACCGAAGCCACCGCCCGCGTGCATTTTGTGGATGTACACTTTTTCCAGCGGCATGCTGCCGGATTCCGATGCGGCTGCAGCCGAGGCTTCGCCGTTTTGCGTGCCGACCCAGACATCCAGCTGATCGGGGGTGTACAGCGCCGTGGCGTTCTGCGGCTCCATCGTGCAGTGGTTCACAAAGCCCGTTGTGTATTCCGCTTCGAGCACCTTGTGCGCGCCGGCGAGTGCGCTGCGGGAATCGCCATCCTTGCGCGCGACCGGAGCATTGCTGGCTTCCAGACCCTCGCGCATATAGGCCATGATCGACTTGCTGGAGATTTTGCCTTTTTCGCCATTCTCCCATTCGACCTTGATCGCTTTGAGTGCCTTGTCGGCCTGCCACCAGCTATCGGCAACCACGGCGATCCAGTCTTCGGTCGCGACGACCTGCCGGAAGCCCGGCATTTTCTTCGCTGCCGTATCGTCATAGCGTTTCAGGAAACCACCGAACACCGGACTTTGAAGAATAGATGCTTGCAACAGGCCGGGCAGACGCACATCGGCTGCATAGACTTGCGAGCCATTGACCTTGGCCGGTATGTCAAAACGCGCCGGCGACGTGCCGATGATTTTCCAATCCTTCTTGTCTTTCAGGCGGGGCGCTGTTGGCACCGGCAGAGTGGCGGCAATTCCCGCGAGTTCACCATAACGCGCGCTCTTGCCCGACGTGTGGGTAACCACACCTTTGCTCACACGGCATTCCGATGCGGGCACCTGCCATTGCTGCGCAGCGGCAGCAACCAGCATTTCGCGCGCTGCGGCGCCACCCTGACGAACATATTCATGCGAATCACGGATGCCGCGACTGCCGCCGGTCGACATATCCTTGAAAATCCGATTGCGGCGCATGTGCATGTTCACGTCCGCATATTCCGGCTTTACCTTGCTCCAGTCACATTCGAGTTCCTCGGCCACCAGCTGCGCCAGACCCGTGAACGAGCCTTGACCCAGCTCCGAGCGCGCGATACGAATGATCACCGTGTCATCGGGCTGAATCACGATCCAGTGGGTGACTTCCGGCACGCCACCCGACTCGGCGGCAAGCGCGCTGCCCGACATACTGGTCTGGAGTCCCAGCACAAAGGCGCCGCTCAATGCAGCGGATTGTTTGAGGAAAGTACGGCGTGCGGAAAGCTGGGATGCTGCGGCCATGGTCTCGGCTCCTGACAAGGTGGGTTTTGTTGTGTGCATTCTAACGCCTTGGGGAGAAGCTGAGCGGGCATTCGCCGTCAGAGAGCAGCCTCCGGCAGCAGGCGAGCTGTACGCTCCGACATGACCAGAATCAGCTTCATGCGTGCTCGGGTCATGCCGACGAAGAGTTTGCGAAAGCTTTTCTCGTCCAGATTCTCGACATCGATCTCCGTAAAAATCACGGCGGGTGCCGATTGGCCTTTGAAGCGATAGACCGATTCGGTCAGCAATTCGCCGTCGCGAAATACCGGATTGCCGAACAAGTCGTAGTGGCCGCTGAAGGATTTCAGTGAATGATTTCCGAGCGCGTCAAGATTGAGCAGCGCCGAATTATCCCGCCCACGAAAACTCACGATCGCCATATCGTTGCGTGCATAGCCGGCGGCCAGACAGCGGGTGATCGCTTGCCGTGTTTGCGCCAGCAGGGTCTCGTTGTCGAGATGGCTATATATGAGCAATTCCACACTCGCTCCGGCAAAAGGACTGGCCGCTTCGATCGGCATGGGTGATGGTGCGAGTGCCGACAGCAGATCGACAATGGATCGCGGGCTGCGGAAATTAGACCAGGCATGCAGCGTTACCCAGCCGGGCAAGGGTACCGCCTCTCGGCCATAGAGATTTTGCATCGGGTCTTCGAGCCAGATCGCGCGGCCGGAGACTTTCAGCAGACGCAGCAGCGTATCGCGCCAGCGCTCGGAAAAATCCTGACCTTCATCGACGATCAGCACATCGAATTGCCAGTCGGCGGGTAAGGCTTGTTCGGCCAGTGCCTGTTCGAGCGTTTGCCAAATCGCAGGATCGCGATAATCGGGCGTCATGCCGGATTCGCGCGCGAAGCGGTCGCACAGCTGATGAAAACTCGCGACGACGCCACCGTCAGGTAAAAGTTTGCGCACGTGATCGGCGAGGGGACGGTTGTACGACACATATAGGGGGCGCAATCCGCGCTGCAAAGCCTCGGTGAACTCGGCCAGCGCCAGTTGTGTTTTGCCGCTGCCTGCTGTACCCGTCACGCGCAGACGGAACGGCGTGAAGTCCAGTTGCCGCGCCCAGCTAGCCAGTCCGCCGGACAAGCGCGTAACCAGCGCATTGGCCTGCCCGATCATGGCGCTGGGGTCGGGCACCAGCTGCAGCACATTGTTGAAAAAACGCAGCACGCGATCGCGCTGCGCGGTTTTCACAGTCAGTGGCAGCAGCTGTCGGATCAGGGCGGTCAGCTCGTCACGGCGGCTCGCATCGACGATACGCTCGGGCGCGATGCCTGCGGCTTGCGGGCGTTTGACCTGATGGTCCGGGCAGTACAGCAAATACTCCATCACCAGCGGCGCATCGTACGGACCTTGCTGGCCAAAGCGCTGACGCAGCACCGTCAGCGGTCGCAAAATCTGCTGCTGAATCAGACGGGGCTTGTCGTTGCCCGGTATTTTTTTGGCGAGCCCTTCCTCGGTCTCTGTCAGAAATCCCGATTGCTGCTCAATCAGCAAGACCCGGCCATCCGGGCCGATGATGATGAAATCAATGTCGCCATAGGCGGAATAGCCTTGCTCCACGTGGGTCCAGTGCACCCCGTGAAAGACGGTGTAATCGTCAGAGAGCGTGGCGGCGAGTCGCTGCAGCGTTTCGATCTCGCGCTGCGCTGCGCCGGTGACGGCCATCGCTTGCCAGCCTTCGGGTTGAATGTGCGCCATAGGTCGGAATCGTCGGAGTATTCAGGACAGAAGCGCTATTGTAGCCAGCGCAGCTGGTAAACTTCCGCGCACCTGTCTCCGGAGAACAGTATGGATTTCCTGTTTGTCAGTATGGCGCTTATCCTTGGTCTTGCCGCAGGCGGCATCGTCGCCACGCTGCTCGTGCGGAGCCAGCAAAGCGCGCAACAGGCGACACAGCAGGCCACGCAGCAGGAAAGACTGCGCTCGCTGGAGGCACAGCACACCCAGCTTCTGCAAGACAATCAGCAATTGCGCGAACAGCTCTCGGTGCTGGATCGTGAGCTGGCTAGCGTCGGCACGCGTCTGGAGGGAGAACGCAAACAAGCGGAAGAAAAAATCGCATTGCTTCGTGAAATGACCGAATCCGGCAAGAAGGCGCTGACGGAAGAATTCCAGAATCTGGCCAACAGCATTCTGGAAGATAAAACCAAACGCTTCAGCGAACAAAATCTGGAAAGTCTCGGACAGGTGCTGACACCGTTTCGGGAGCGGCTGAACGAATTCAAATCCCGCGTCGAAGAAATTCATTATCAGGATGCGCAACAGCAGGCAGCACTCAAGGCCGAACTCGCCCAGCTGAAGGAGCTGAACCGCCAGATGAGTGAAGAGGCACATGACCTTGCCACCGCGCTCAAAGGCCATGCAAAAAAACAGGGTAACTGGGGCGAACTGGTACTGGAAAACGTCCTCGCCCGGTCTGGGTTGCAGCTGGGGCGGGATTATCGCCGCGAGGTCAGTTTCAATACCGAAGATGGCAAGCGCCGTCCGGATGTCATCGTTTACCTGCCGCAGCAAAAGCACCTGATCGTCGATGCCAAAGTTTCGCTCAATGCGTACACACGCTATGTGAACGCGGAAGATGAACTCGAACGCAAGCAGGCACTGAAAGAACACGTACAGGCCATCGCCGACCGTATCGCTGAATTATCCGACCGGCGTTACTTTGAGCTGGATGACCTGAATTCTCCCGAGATGGTGTTCATGTTCATTCCGGTCGAGTCAGCCTTCGTTGAAGCCTTGCGTTCTGATGAGACGCTGTTTCAGCAAGCGCTTCAGCAAAACGTTCTCGTGGCCACACCGACCACGCTGCTGACCAGCCTGAACATCGTGCGCCAGCTCTGGCGTCATGAGAACCAGAACATCCACAGCGCCAAGCTCGCCGACAGCGCCGCGCAGCTGTATAAAAAACTCGCCGGCTTCATCAAAAGCATGGAAGAGCTGGGGCGCAAGCTCGATTCTGCCAAAGCCGCTTACCAGAGTGCCTTCGGTCAGTTTTACAGCGGCCCGGGCAATGTGATCAAACGCGCGCGGGATTTCGAACAACTAGGTGTCGCGGTGCAGAAAGCACTGCCGCAAGGTCTGGTCGACAAGGCCGATCTGGAGCTGGACTATCTGCCGCCGGTCGCATCGAATGACAGTACGGATGAGGCTGCAGCAGAGCAGGATGAGTCTGCTTGAGCTGACTGAGTGCGTGGCTCAATTTCTTTGCGAGCTGTGCATGAGAGGCAAGCAATTGCCGAATGTCCGTCAGCTAAACAAAGACACTGGATCCCGGCCTGCGCCGGGATGACGTTTTGGAGCCAACAGCGTTTCAAGCGTCATCACCTGCATGTGATGACTGCTGCGTGGGCGGATCGCATGCGACCCGAATTTCCCACTCGCTCCCGGCGCAGGGTGGAGCGGGGGTTTCATGCAGCTTGCTGCATGCCCGCGTAACGGCACTGGCTTGCAAGTCAGTGCGCGCCCTGCAAGGGGGGCAGTGTCTTTCGTTGCGCATTCACTGACTTCGGCAATCAAGCATACGAAGCTAACTAGCCAAGCGTTGCCGGCAAACGCAGAAATCCTCTGAAACGCACGCGCGGGCTGCGTTCCGCCTCCCGTATCGCATAGTTCGGAAACCGTGCAATCAAACGCCCCAGCGCCACCTGACCTTCCAGCCGCGCCAGACTCATCCCGGCACAGGCATGCGTGCCGCTGCCAAATGCCAGATGACGATTGGGGTTGCGGGAGATATCGAAACGTTCAGGGTCCTCAAACTGCGCCGGATCGCGATTGGCCGCGCCGATGCACAGCGTTACGCGGGTGTGCGCCGGCAGTGTCACCTCGCCGACCTGCACGGTCCCGGTAGTGATCCGATTGCCCAGCTGATTCGAGCTCTCATAGCGCAGCACTTCCTCCACGCAGGATTTAATCAGCGCGGGTTCCTGCAGCAGACGCGCGCGCTCGGCAGGGTAGTCTTGCATCGCCATGAGGCCGTTGCCAATCAGGTTAGTGGTCGTTTCATGTCCCGCATTGAGCAGGAAAATGCAGTTGTGCAGAAGCTCTGGCATCGACAGTTGTTCGCCATCGGGCTCCCCCTGAATCAGGCGCGTCAGCACATCGGTCTCGGGATTGCCGGGGTGAGCGCGCCGGTGGGTAATCAGACCTTCCAGATAGGCGATGAATTCCGCCACCGCGCGGTTACCCCGTTCAAACGCCTCTGCATTCACCACCGGCTCCAGCGCCCCCAGTATCGCCAGTGACCAGTCACGCAACGGGGCACGATCCTGCAGTGGCACATCGAGCAGATTGCCGATCACTTCAATCGGAATCGCTGAGGCGAAATCCTCGATCAGGTCAGGATTACTCTTGTTTTCCATCGCGTCCAGTAACTCATCCACCAATCGGATCAGACTGGTTTCCATGCTCGCAATCGCGCGCGGCGTGAGCGCGCCCGAGATCAGTTTTCGGACGCGGGTATGCAGCGGCGGATCAGAGAACACCAGGCTGGTGGTGTGATGCTCATAAAGGAGCGAATCACCGAATTTGGGTTTGAACTCGCGCTGCTTGTCCGAGCTGAAGGCTTTCGGGTTTTTGTAGATGGCGATCAGATCGTCATAGCGGGTCAGGAAAACACTGCCATCGGGCATTGCTTTGACGGGTGCGTGTTCGCGCAATGCCCGGTAGATGGGGAAGGGGTTGTCGTGAAAGCCTGCGGGCAGGTTCAGGAGGTCGAAGCTGTCGGCGATGGTGTGTAAATCGGCAGGAGACATAAGTCGCGTCCGGAAAAAGTGGCTCGCGGCAGTATAGGGGGAACGCCTGACCCTCCGATAGTATTGTCAAATTTGAAAATCGGCAAAAAAAACGACCCGGAGGTCGCCTTCACACTATGTTTAGTTGGCAGCCAGTCAAAAGACCCGGCTGCCAGATAACCGAAATTAACGGTTAGCGATGTACATCGTGATTTCGAAGCCGAAACGCAGATCAGTCGCTGCAGGTGTAGTCCATGCCATGATTATCTCCTAGTTGATTTGAGTTGACCAAACAGAATCTCTGTCTAGCGAACCGGATCATGACTGGCCCCGGCGGCGCTTGCATCTGCGAAACACGTAAATTGGGCTCATGATTTTCATGAACCGGACGGCCCAGGCGGGCAAGCCGGCGAAAGCCGGGTTGTACCCTCGAGCGTACTGCTATGATGCGCTCCAGAGACAGGCCGCAACAGACGCGCCCGGCTGCCATGCTGCGATGCAACCGAAGATGATAACGACCAATCCCGCCGAGACCAAGGCCGCCACTGCCGTGGGCCGCACCGACGCACCTCGCGCCGGCATCAGCCTGCGGCTCAAGATCAACCTGATTTTTCTTGCGCTGACGGTGCTGGTATTCCTGATCCTGATACGGGTCGAGGTCAGTGCCACGCGCGACAGTGTGCGGGAGGAGATGGAAGCCTCCAGCCGTATCGCCACCCAACTGTTGGCGCGCATCAGCAGTTCCTACGTTAGCGAAGATCTGAGCGATCTGATCGGTTTTTTACAAGCGACCGGCCGCATACGCGCCAACGAGATTGCGCTGTATGACAAGGCGGGGATGCTTCGATATCAGTCGCCCCCCTCGGTGTACAAAGCCGGGCGTGACGCGCCTCAGTGGTATGCCAGTCTGGTCTCACCACCGGAGATGAAACGTGTGATCATGATCGGCGAGGCGCAGCTGGTCATCGCCACCAATCCGACGCGCGCCATTCTGGATGGCTGGGACAATCTGCGCAATATTCTGCTGGCCCAATTAATGTTGTTCGTGTTGGCCGATATCGCGTTGTTCTGGCTGATTGGTCAGTGGGTCGCGCCGCTGGAAAAAATCGAGCGGGGTCTGAGCGAAATCGAACGGGGTGATCATCAGGTCCGTCTGCCTCCGCTACCGGGCAAGGAAGCGGGCCAGATGGGCCGGACCTTTAATCGCATGGCCCAGGCCGTTGAAGACAATATTCAGGTGCGCCAGAGCAGCGCCGAAGCGCAGGCGCGGCTGGAGGCGCAGCGCGAGTTCACCAAGCAGCTGCATGCGCGCATTGAGGAAGAGCGCGCGGCACTGGCGCTGGAGTTGCATGATGAGCTCGGGCAGTCGCTGACCGCGATTCGCAGCATCGCCAAGTCCATGATGCAGCGTCCCGAAGTGGCCGGCGGTCCCCTGGAGCAGCATGCCAAGATGCTGTTTGATACCGCCGGCATGACCTCGGATGCGATGCACCGGATGATTCCCCGACTGCGTCCGATCAAGCTGGAAGGCATGGGGCTGGTGGATGCTGTCCGTGATTTGCTCACTGAAACCCAGCAGAACAATCCCGGTATTCAGTTTGATCTTAAAGCGGAGGGCAGCATGCCTGCCCTGGATGAAGCGCTGGAGCTTTCCGCCTACCGAATCATTCAGGAAGCGGTGACGAATATTGTCCGTCATGCGGGTGCTACTCGCGCGCACATCGGTATCAACAGCGGTCAGGGACAATTTACGCTGGTGATTGCGGATAACGGTCGCGGTGCGCCCTCGGTCAAACGCGAGGGGCATTATGGTGTGCGCGGCATGCAGGAGCGCGCGGAATCCCATGGCGGAACAATCGTATTCAAGCCCTCGGCAGAGGGTGGTCTGGAAGTTGTTGTCTCACTCCCCATCAAGGAAGGCCACGGGTCATGAAAAAAACAATCAAAGTGATGCTGGTGGATGACCACGCTGTCGTGCGCATGGGGTTTCGCATGTTGCTGGAGGCGACCGAGGATATTGAGGTAGTGGCCGAGGCCGAATCGGCAGAGACGGCGTATCAGCAGATACCCACGGCGCAGCCGGACGTGATCGTGATGGATATCTCACTCGGTGGCACGATGGGGGTTGAAGCGACGCGCCGCATCATTGCGCGCGACAAGCATGCTCGTGTCCTTGGCTTGTCCTCGCATGAAGACCCGAGTTATGTGCGCTATATGCTCAAAGCCGGTGCGCTCGGTTATCTGTCCAAGCGCACCGCGCCGGATGAATTGATTCACGCAATAAGGCAGGTCAATGAAGGTCGTATGTATATCGACAGCCATTTGTCACAGCGTATGGCGCTGGAGGAATTCAATGGCGAAAAAAGTCCGATCGAAGTGCTCTCCGAGCGTGAATTTGGTGTGTTCATCCAGCTCGCCAAAGGATCTTCCGTTAATCAAATTGCGGAACTGCTCAATATCTCTCCGCGTACCGTCGGTACGCATCTCTACAACGTCAAGCAAAAGCTCGGCGTGGCAAATCAGGCGGAACTGACGCTGATTGCTGTGCGGCATGGTTTGATTGAGTTGTAACCAAGTACTCGTTTCTTGGTGCATCAG
The DNA here is from genome assembly GCA_964639465.1 of uncultured Bifidobacterium sp. GTDB lineage: Bacteria > Pseudomonadota > Gammaproteobacteria > Burkholderiales > Burkholderiaceae_D > Pernthalerella. The sequence goes on from CAZXDB010000006.1 coordinate 10,775, forward strand.
TCAGGCAACGGGACACCGTTTGCGTTAGGCAGATACTTTACTATCGGGTTCACAATCGACGTTCGCGATCCTGCGTGTGAATTGCTGACTCAGAGGGGTCTATGCTGCCGACCGCATCAAGTTCCAATTCTATTTCAGGCAATACAGCACTGAAACCCTCGGAAGAGCCCTATCTGGGATTGAAGAATGAAATCGTTTTTGATCGTAAAAAAAGACTGATTTTTGTCAATCCTCGTCTTTATACGAAAGAAAAAAAATATCAACCTCCGGAAAATTTTTTTGGGAAGGTCAGACAAACCATCGATGGACTTTTGAATCGTTTCCATGAATGGCGGGCAAAAGAATGGTTTGTTGGATTTGTCGAGCAAAATTTCAAACAAGATAATAAGACGAAAGATTTGCTTGAGTCTGTAAAAAATAGTGGACGAGTTTCTTCCTCGAATTTATTGGAGGTTCTTGTCGATAAGAGCTACAGCGCTTTGCCATCTGCTTCGAACGAGCAAATGGATGGCTCACTCCGAACCCGCTATTTAATTCAAGACAAGAAAAATATCACTGACAAGCTCATCACTGCTGATTTGAAGGAAAAAGGTTTTTCTGATGCGGCCGTGAGTGCATTTGTAGATTTTTTTAATTTTTCTGATCAATCTTGGACTCGTCAATCATTCCCAGATGTATTAACTTTTTTGAATGAATATGAGGATAAGAGTCAGTTGTCGTCGTCGGTTTTCCGAATTTCTGCATTGCAGGGAAAAGTTCTGGAAATGCAGGAAAAAGCGACTGAGTTTGCGGCAGGGGAGAGGCGCATTACTCAAAAAAATCTGCGTAAAAACCAGGGTATTGCCTCAGATGGAGCGGATGCTCGCAAGTTTTCGCGAGAGGATTTGTGTAATTTCTTAAAAGATCATTGGAAATCTGTTGAGGTTGAAAACGATGACGGAAACAATGGGACGTTAGCCCCGGCGGATAATTTAAAGTTGGCCTTTCTTCGCTACTTACACCAAGGAACCAAAAATCCGGATGACGAATTTTTGGAAAACTTAAGAAGTTTTCCAAATGCAGTTAACGTTATGCCACACGTTTTTGGTTTTCCTCAACATGGTGAAAATGATCATTCTTCCCTAAAAAAATTATTTGATCAGGTGATTGGTGAATTAAAGGAATTAAAGACTAGGAAGACGCCGGTAAACGATCCTGTTATGGGTGAAATGAAAATAGTAATACAGAAGGTAATGCTTAATTTTCGGTTTAATAAGGAAATTTTAAAAATATTTTTATTTGATGGAATGAATCAATATATCAATTCGGGCGATAGGGGCGTCATCAATTCGGACAACAGAGATTCGTTTGTGGCTGTTTCCAAGGCAGAGGTCGACAAAGTTGCCCAGTGCGCAATTCTTTCCGAAGACGAAAAATCAAGTCTTCTGGAATTTATAAAAAAACTAAAAAATGATTTGTCTTAGCGTTGATATTTTTTGATTTTTAAAACGCTCTTGAGCGGGCGTTCCGTCAATGCCTAACCCGGCGACCCAATCAGTTGTGCTGCACTGATGGGCCTTCCCAGAAAATAGCCCTGGGCTTTATTGACCCCCAACTCCTTCAACGTGGCGAGTTCGGCCGCCGTCTCGACACCTTCGGCCACCAACGTGCTGCCGGTTTCCGCTGAAAAATGAATCAGCGCCGCGGCCAGTGCGCGACGGGCAGGATCGGCATCGATATCCCGCGTGAGACTCATGTCGAGTTTGATGCGGTCCGGGCCAAGGTTGAGGATGTGACGAAAACTGGCGTAGCCGGCACCAGCGTCATCCACCGCAATTTTCAAACCTTGTTCGCGATAGGGTTTCAGGCATTGGGCGATGGCTTCGTAGCGCTCGACTGCCGCATGCTCGGTGATTTCCAACACCACGCGGTCAGTGGACGCAGTTCTCTCGAACAGTGCCGCGAGCCGCGGGTCAAGCACGGTTTCCGGTGAGGCGTTGACGGCAATATCCAGTGTCTTGTCCAGCTGCGGCAAGATGCGCAACGCGGTTTCGATGGCATAAAGTTCCAGCTCGACACCCTGACCGTTCAGGTGGGCATCCCTGAACCATTCATCGGGGTCAGCAGCGGATGATTCGTCGCTGAATCGCGCCAGTGCCTCGTAGCCGGCAATCCGTTTGCAGCTGATATCAACAATGGGTTGGTAGACGATCCACAAGCCCTGACCCGACAGCACGTGCTCGATGCGCGCCCGACTGGTATGGCGGCGGGTGCTGAGCTTGCGTTCACGCTCGATCATTTTGGTCGCCAGTTCGGCGAACACGCGCATCAGACTCAGATCCCTTAGATTCAGGCTGGTGTCGCCTGTACGGCTGAAACAGCAGAAGGTACCGTAGATTGATCCGTCGGAAAGACGGATCGGCACACTCATATGCGCACCCACTGGAATAGCGCGGGTAGCACCCAGCTGGAGTGCCACGGGATGAAGGCAGGCATCTTGCATCAGTTCCGGCAGTCTGCCATCGACAACGCGCTGGCAATACGATTCCTCCAGCGGATGACCCTGATTGATCTTGATGGGATTGTTCTGCCAGTCCGAATCCACATAACGAAAAATCCGCTGTCCCTGCGTAAATTCGGCCACAAAAGCCACCTCCATGTTCAGGTGGTTGCGGATGGCGCGTAGGATGTCAGGCACTGAACTTTCTCCGGCATGACCCATACTGGAAACGTCATGCTGGAATATCTGTTGTAGATCCAAGTTATGGTGCAAAGACTGGTTCAACGATTCAGCGTTATTTCCCATCGGGGATGTTTCCTGCGCGCGACTGAACAATGTCAAGTGATGTGAGAGACGTTGAAATAGAAAACGTTCTGATCATCGTATCTCTGGTTTGAGAAACATCAGTGAACGCGCTTGATTCATCGCCGGTGACGATGCAGATGTTCACTTATTTGCGTCGCCGACAAGCCGGAAATATCAAGTGGCAGCTCTTGCGTGATTCGCTGCATCACCCGCTGGCTGAGTTGTTTGTGTAGCTGCCCCAGAAAATGCGGCGGTGCGACCAGAATCAATCGGTCATAGCGTTTTTTTTCGCAAGCCTGCTCCAGTCGCTGCATAACGGCTTTGGAAAATTGTTGGGCTGCATGTGTTTTGGCACTCACCGCAGGCTCAGCCGTGTGGGCCGGCTCGCGTTCGCCTTGGCCGTAAAAACGTCCTTTGGCATCGTGTCTTAGTTCGGTTTCGTCCATGCGCCCGGCCGGGCTGAGCAAATCTTCCAGTTCGACCAGCGATTCCAAGTTGCCCTGCGCTTCGAAGAAACGAGCTCGGCTGCTGTCGGCGACGACAACCCATTGTGTTTGCATGACGATCTCCATCGGATTTGAGTGAATGGGTTCGACCTTCGCCAGCGTCGGCTGTTCTCGGCCAGTGGGGGCGTTCCTTAGGTATGATGTCGCCAAAGAAATATTCCTGAGAGGCGGACAAGATGCACTTCAGTAAGGCAATCAATATTGCCGACCTGCGCGAGATTGCACGGCGCAAGCTTCCGCGCTCCGTGTTTGGTTTTATCGATGGTGGCGCACACGACGAACGGACCTTGCGGGACAACGAGGCCGATCTGGCCCGGCTGCGATTCGCGCCACGCGTGATGGTGGATGTCAGCCAGCGAAAACAGTCGGTGCAAATTCTGGGCGAGACGTTGAGTTCGCCAATGATTCTCGGGCCGACCGGTTTGGCCGGACTGCTGTGGCCAGAGGGCGATTTACACATCGCGCGCGCAACCGCGCAGACGGGTGTGGGCTTTTGCCAGTCGACCAATTCAAATTGCAGTATCGAGCAGATGGCACAGCATGGCCGTAAGGATTTCTGGTTTCAGCTCTACATACAAAAAGATCGGGGTCTGACTGAAGCGCTGATCCAGCGCGCCTGGGACGCTGGTTCGCGCGTGCTGGTGGTGACGGTGGATTTGCCCTTGCAGGGACCGCGTGAGCGCGATGTCCGGAATGGTTTTACCGTGCCACCGCGCATCGGTCTCGACAATGTTTTCGACTATGCGAGCAAGCTCGGCTGGCTGTTGCGTCTGGGGCTCGGTCCGCGCTTTACCTTTGGCAATCTCGTTGCGCCCGGCGCCCCGACACAAAAGCTGGTATCGCTGGCCCAGCACATCAGCGCTTCCTTTGACGCCTCGGTGAACTGGAACGATCTGGACTGGTTGCGTCAGCGCTGGCAGGGTCAGATTGCGGTCAAAGGGATTTTGCGGGCAGATGATGCGCTGCGTGCGGTTTCGCAAGGTGCCGATGCGGTGATGGTGTCCAATCATGGGGGACGGCAGCTGGATGGTGTGCCTTCTGCGGCAGCCGCTTTGCCGGCGATTGCCGAGGCGGTCAATGGGAAGAGTGCGGTTCTGATGGATGGTGGTATCCGTCGCGGCAGCGATATCGTCAAGGCGCTAGCGTTGGGTGCTGATGCCTGTCTGATCGGCCGTGCCGGTTTGTATGGTCTGGCCAGTGGCGGACAGGCGGGCGTGGAAAGAGCGATCGCCATTCTGCAAAAAGAAATCGACATCACGCTGGCTTTACTTGGCGTACCGGATGTCGCCGATGTGGATCGATCATCACTTTTCGACGAAAGATAGTCCGAACTTTGCTGCTGTGCTGACATCAGATGCTGATCGCTCCACTATTGAGGCGGATGATGTCAGGAGAGGAAATATGTCCGAGCAGAGCAAAAAGAAATCAGGCAGCGCAGCAGAGAAGGCAGCTGCCAACGCGGCAGACAATACGTCAGGCAACGCGCCAGACAGCGCAGTAGATAATCCACACGCACACTCGTCCTTTGGTGATACTTCCCTCTCGGTTACGCCGAAGGATGTCCAGGAATCGGATGCTTCTGCCCAGGACATCGCCGAGCGTCATTTGCAGTCGGACAATGCCGAGGAAAAGCAGCAGGAAATGCTTGATGAAGCGATTGATCTCAGCTTTCCCGCCAGCGATCCGCCGGCCACAACGGGCGGCGTGACACGCATCGACGTACCGAAATCGCCCGCAACACCTTAGCCAACAGGGTGCCCAGATCAAATTGTGTGCGTGTACATCTTCACCCGTTTCAACTGCGATGAACAAGGCGGCTGTTGCCGCAGTCTGTCGGAGAGCGATGGGGTTTGACCGCGATCCGGCGCCCGCGAGAGCGCTATAACCAGAGTGGGAGATAGATGCGAAGTAATTATTTGAGATGGCGCAAATGCTCTTCAGGATTCTGAATTAGGCTTCTTTCATTCCTACAGCCGATTGGTTCATGAAAGATCTGCACACCCACTACGACAATTTGAAGGTGGCGCGCAACGCTCCACCCGAAGTCATTCGCGCGGCCTACAAGATTTTGTGTCAGCAGTTTCATCCCGACCGGCATGGCGGACATCCCAGCGCGACGCAAACTTTCCAGCTCATTACTGCGGCTTACGACGTATTGTCGGATCCCGATCGACGCCGGCAGCATGATGAATGGATCGCCAAAACGGAGGCACGTAACCAAGTGCGCGACCGGGTGCATGGGGCAGAACGAAAACCGCTGCGCTGGAATGGCCGGGAACGACGCCGCAAACCCTCGCTGCATGCCGCAGGGGCAGCAGCATCTGCGGCATTCCGAGGGCGTCCGCTGTCTCATCCGGCCGGTGGCCTGGCGCAGCGGTTGCCGCCGCATTTGCGGGTGTTGGCATTGTGGTCGTCGATCGCGCTGACCGGCGCTGTGCTGATTCTGATCTACCATCTCTGAGCTTTCCTGTCGGGTGGTGTTCCGCTTGCCCGCTCGCGGTTGCCACCGTTGCCTCAGGTATAGTTATGCCTCGTTCCTGCGGGCGCAAGCAATCATCGGTCCCCGGACGCTGTACGGACGATGACATCCGTACCGATCACGAGATACCTAAAACAAGAAAGCTCGACAAGCATGGCCAACGAGGCAAGCGTTGTGCTGCCCGCGCTGGTGCGCATGGGACTGGCAGACGCAGAAGACCAACCCGACATCGTACCGCTGACTGGTGGCGTTTCTTCACTGATCGTTCGAGTTGACACGCGTAACGGCCCCTTGTGCATCAAACAGGCACTGCCTGAGTTGAAAGTAGCGTCCCACTGGAGCGCACCGCTGGCGCGCAATCATGCCGAGCTGGCCTGGATACGCGAGGTGGCCCGAACCCTGCCCGATGCCGTGCCGAAGATTCTTGGAGAAGATGCGCAGTCCTATTGTTTCGCCATGCAGTGGCTGGCACCGGAACAGCATCCGGTCTGGAAGAACCAACTGCGCGATGGCCATGTCCGTCCCGAATTCGCCGCGCAGGTCGCGGGTCATCTGGCACTGATTCATTCGACGACTGCAGGTCAGCCCGCGTTGGCCGAGCACTTCGCTTATGACCAGAATTTTTTCGAGCTGCGGCTGGACCCTTATTTCGGCGCCACCGCGAAGGTGCATGCCGACTGCGCGCGTGTGCTGCAGGATTTGATCACGCAGACAGCAGCGAACCGCCTGACACTGGTGCATGGAGACATCAGCCCCAAAAACATACTGGCGGGACCCGCGGGGCCGATTTTTCTCGATGCCGAATGCGCGGTCTATGGTGACCCGGCGTTTGACGCCGCGTTTTGCCTCACCCACCTGATCGCCAAATGTCTGTGGCGTCCGGCATCAACCGATGATTATCTGGCCTGCTTCGATGCCTTCACTCGCCACTATGTCGCGGGTGTGACCTGGGAAAACACCGAAGCCATCGAGGCACGCACATCGCGGCTGCTCGCGGCTATTTTGCTCGCGCGTGTGGATGGCAAATCCCCCCTTGAATATCTGACAGATGCCGACCGGCTGCGTCTGCGTGCTTTCGCACGTCGCTGGCTGCTGTCACCTGCAACCCGGCTCGCTGAAGTGCGCGCCGCATGGAAAGAGGAACTCGCTGTATGAACACACGGATTCAATCATTACAGGCCCGCCGTATCTGGGATTCGCGCGGCCGGCCCACGGTCGAAGTCGATGTTCATCTGGAAGATGGCTCAGTAGGGCGCGGCATTGCGCCGGCCGGTGCTTCCACCGGCAGCAACGAAGCGATTGAGTTGCGAGATGGTGGCGCTGCTTTTGGTGGCTATGACGTGCAAAAAGCGCTCGCCAATGTCAGCCGCGAGATCGCACCGGCATTGATGGGCAGTGATGCACTGGACCAGCGCGGCGTCGATGAACAACTGATTGCACTGGATGGCACGCCGAACAAAGGGCGGTTGGGCGGCAATGCGTTGATTGCGACATCCATGGCCGTCTTGCACGCGGCGGCAGCGTCGCAGCGATTGCCTTTGTGGCGGCATCTCATCGGTGTCTCCAGCGTCGCTGGTGATCAGCCTGTGCTGTTGCCGCTGCCCGAGATTCAGATCTTTGGCGGTGGCGCGCATGCCGGTCGTCGTATCGATATTCAGGATTTGCTGGTGATGCCGGTCGGGGCGCACAGCATGGATGAGGCACTGGCGATGGTCGCCAACGTGTATCGCGCCGCAGGTGATCTGATGGCCGATGCCGGTCGTCGTGCCGGTGTGGCAGATGAAGGGGGCTGGTGGCCGGATTTCGCGAGCAATGAAGAAGCGCTGCAGATGCTGACGCGTTCCATCGAGAAGGCAGGGTACAGGAATGGCGAGGTCATGATCTCGCTCGATATTGCTGCCTCCGAATTCGGCAGTGGTGGTGTGTATCGCCCGGGGCTGGAGAAGCGCGCGTACGACACCAGCGAGTGGATCGAGGTATTGCTGCGCTGGCTGGCGACGTATCCGATTTTGTCCATCGAAGATCCGGTCGCCGAAGACGACACCGCCGGCATGATTGCGTTTACTGCCGATGCGGGTCACAAGGTACAAATCATCGGCGACGATTATCTGGTCACCAATGCCGCGCGCGTGCGTGAAGCCGCTGCACAGAAAGCCTGTAATGCGGTCCTGATCAAACCGAATCAAGCGGGCACAATCAGCGAGACCTTCGATGCCTTGCAGGCTGCGAAGGCCTGCGGTTTTTCAACCATTGTGTCTGCACGCTCCGGTGAATCGGAAGACGTGATGATCTCGCATTTGTCAGTTGGCTGGAACGCGGGTCAGCTGAAAGTGGGTTCATTCGCTCGCAGTGAGCGGATGGCGAAGTGGAATGAGTTGCTGCGAATTGAGGAAGCGCTCGGTGCTTCGGCTATCTATGCCGGCCGGGGTGCGCTGGCAGTCTAAGTAGCTTCTGATTTTTCATGGTCAAAATCATCTAACAAACAATGAACGACACTGGATCCCGGCCTGCGCCGGGATGACAATTTTGAAGCCAATAGTTTTTGAAACGTCATCCCGGCGCAGGCCGGGATCCAGTGTCGTTGGTTTACTGATGAGCATTAGATTACTGCACGACTTCCAAGCCTGATTCACAACCAATTCTTGTTTTGTATTTCGG
>CAZXDB010000006.1:19302-21058 GCA_964639465.1 uncultured Bifidobacterium sp.
ATTACTGCACGACTTCCAAGCCTGATTCACAACCAATTCTTGTTTTGTATTTCGGGAAACGCTGAATAAATCCACATTTTTTTGTGGCGAGCCAGCGTAGCTGTGCGACGCGGAGTCGTGACAAATCAACGGGTTAAGGTTATTTTCAAAACCACAAAAATGCCTGATTTTATTTACTCAGCGCTTGCTTAGATTGATCAGCTGCCGAAAGTCGTTCCCTCGTCCAGCGGATACACCGGACGCCGAATATTTTTGAAAGGGAAGAGCGCATAGTTCGAACTGGTCGGTCCCCCCTCGTCGGCGTCGCATTCGACCAGCGCCTTTGCCATGGCGCCGAATACGGGACGCGCATACATCCGCGATTTGAGCAGCAGATAGTCATAATCCGCGGGATCCAGCCCCACACAGTCGAAGATGCCGATGTCATACGGCTCCATACGGCGCTCGGTGATTACGATCAGCGCATCGATGGTGTCGAACAGCACGGTTTTGCCCATGCTGACTTTTGCACCGGTGTAGATTGGTCCCGTGACCGTGAACTCGCCGTCACTTTTCGCGCGTACAAGACCGGTCAAGCGTACCGGAGTTTTGGTGATCCCTTGTTGCGTGAGCGGGATGCGATTGCCAATATCGGCGCCAACGACTTCAGTCGCTCGCATCTTCCACAGGCGCTGTACCGCTTGCGGATCGCAGATCGGGCCGACGACAATAGGCGTCAGGTGCGCTTCCAGCGCTGCCTGCAGCACATCCATGGTGTCGCAGGTACCGCCTGACATCACATTGTCGCTGTGGTCGAGCAGAAGTACCGGTCCGTCGCCGGGTTCGGCGTGCAGCGCTTTCGCTTTCGCCATCGATTCGCTGAGGGTCTCGCTGCGGTACACAAAACCCTCGCGGTCGCGCCAGATCTGCTGCGCGATGTCGTTGGCCACATCCTCTGCCAGTGCTTTGTCATTGTTGGTCACCACAATCACCGACATGCCTGCGTCGTTAAAATCGGCGAGCGAGAACCCGGCCATGATCGATACGGCGAGCACGCCCGGCTCTTGTTCTGCACGCCGCGCGGCCTCAACAGCGCGCCGCATGGCACCTTCATTCGTATTGCTGCGCAGAGTGTGTGACAGCAGCGGCAGCTGGGCAAAGCGCGTGAGCGGGCGTATCTTGCCTGCAAGCCAGTCCATCATCAGCCGACCCGCATGCTCGCCGGTGTCGGCCATGTCGATATGCGGATAGGTCTTGAAGCTGACGATGATGTCGGCGTTGTCAACCATCGCCGGCGTCACATTGCCGTGCAGGTCGAGGGCGACGGCGATCGGTGTATCGGGGGCGATCGCCCGTATCGCTTTGAGCAGTTCGCCTTCGCCATCGGCCGCGTTCTCGGCGACCAGTGCGCCGTGCAGATCGAGCAGGATCGCGTCCGGTTGTTCGCGCACACCAGCGAGGATGGTTTCCACCAAATGACTGTAGGCATCAGCTTCAACGGTGCCGCTGGGATTGGCGGTCGCGGATACGGGCGTGATCAGCGTGACATCGGGTCGGGCTTGAACGATGCGGATGAACGCGCCCATCGCAGTGCGCGCATCGCGCTGCTCGTTTAAGGCATCCTCGCCGTAGCGCGGCTCGAAATCGGCGAGCGACGTTGCGACGGGTGAGAAGGTGTTGGTTTCGTGATTGAAGCGGGCGATAAGGAATTTCATCGACGGGCTACCTCTCAGCGCAGCACGGACCATCCGTGTTGCTTCACAGATTAACCTCACAG
>CAZXDB010000006.1:21158-44786 GCA_964639465.1 uncultured Bifidobacterium sp.
TCACAGATTAACCTCACAGCTGAACCGTATAGATTAACTACACAGTTTAAGCTAATACCTCACCCACAGCGCCGTTATACAGGCTGGCGCAGCGAACGTTTCAGTATCTTACCGTTGGCGTTGCGGGGCAGCGGGTGGCTGGTGAAATAGACCTGCTCGGGGACCTTGTAATCAGCAAGGCGCGCCGCGCAGTGCGCGCGCACGGCCTCGGGATCCGTCGTCGATGCGGGCGCATCGGGCGCATACAGGTAGGCATGCACGCGCTCGCCGAGCACCGGGCAGGGGTGGCCGACGACGGCCGCCTCGACCACGCCGGGCCATGCCATCAGCGCATTTTCGACCTCGACTGAATAGATTTTGAAGCCGCCGCGATTGATCATGTCCTTGATGCGATCAAAGATACGCACCAGTCCCTGTTCATCCACCGAGCCCAGATCACCGGAACGCCAGCAACCGTCGGCAAATCCCTTGGCGGTCGCCTCCGGATTGTCCCAGTAGCCGGGCACGACCATCGGGCCGCCGATCCATAACTCACCGGAGTCACCCGTCGGTACCGGCCGGCCGTCCTCAGTCATCACGCGAATGTCCCCGCAGGGCACGACAATGCCAACGCTGTCGTTGTAAACGGCGGAGAGTCCGAGCGGCATGATGGTGGCCGGTGAGGTTACCTCGGTTGATCCGTAACAGTTCACCAGGGTCAGCCCGGGCACCGCCTCGGCCAGCGCTTGGACGGTGGGCACCGGCATCGGTGCACCGCCGTAACCGCCGATGCGCCAACGGCTGAAATCCAGCGTGCGGAATGCCGGCTGCAGCAGGCACAGCTGATACATCGCCGGCACCATCAATGAATAAGTAATGCGCTCGCGCGCCGCGAGTTCAACAAAGGATGCGGCCTTGAACTCGGGCACGATCACCAACGTGCCACTGACATGCACCATCACCGCAATCAGTGCGATCAGTCCAGTCACATGACTGGCAGGCACGGCGAGTGCGGCTCGATCTTCATGCGTAAGTTTGAGCGCGATCTGGAAATGAATCACCGAATGCGCGATGTTGAAATGCGTGAGCATCGCACCTTTGGGATTGCCGGTGGTACCGGAGGTGTACAGAATGCAGGCGCAGGCTTCCTCATCAACCGTCGCTGCGGATACATCGGGGCCGTCAATTGCGGACAGGGTGTCGGCTATGATGCCGGTTGTACTTGCCACGCTTGTCGTGCCTGCTATATCTGTCCGGCCTGTTATGTCTGTTGTGCCGGTTGAAATCCGCAGCCGCAAGGCAGGCGCGGTGGATTCATCCGGCAGGCGGTCGGCGAGATCTTCATCGAAGACGATGCCCGCTGCGCCACATTGCCGAAGGATGTAAGCCAGCCCTGGTGCTTGCTCGCGCGTGCCGACGGGTACGGCAATGACACCAAGTTTTTGCAGCGCGAACAGCACGGACACAAACTCGGCCCGATTGCTGATGAACATAACGACACGCTCACCGGCTTGCATTCCGCGCGCCGCCAGTCCGTTGGCGATGCGATTGATCTCGGTATCCAGTTGGCGATAGGTCCAGCGCTGGCGATGGCAGGCCAGCGCTTCATTGTCGGGATGTGTGGCGACCGCCTGCATGAACATCCCATAGAACGAGACGGGACGATCGGTGAAACAGCGCAGCGACCGACCATCAAAGTGGGTCTCCGTACGCATGTCGGGCAGGGTGATGTGCTGATGCCAGTCGATCATTCGGAAAGTCGGTTGCAGTAAAGAGCGACGGAAGTGACGGAATCGACGGGAATCATGCGGTGGCCAGATTGGCGCCGCGTTCAATCACGATCTCGGCATCGAGCAGATTGCGTGAGTGGTTCAGATCCGACTGGGCAATCAGTACCGAGAGTTCGCTGCCGCGCAAACCGGCAATCACTTCCGACAATCGTGCCGAGAGGGCCGGTGCCACGCCCTCGAAAGGTTCATCGAGCAGCAGCAGTCGCGTGCCAATCGCCATTGCGCGTGCCAGCGCAACGAGTTTTTGCTGGCCACCCGATAGCAGCAGCGCGCGTCGCTCACGCATGTCGCGCAATTCCGGCAGTACGTCGTAGACGAAAGCCAGTCGCGGCGCGGTATCGGCGACGTTGGATGCCCACAGCGGTACCAGAATATTTTCTTCAACCGTCAGCTCGGGTACCAGTCCGCGATCTTCGGGCATGTAGCCGATGCCGAGCCCAGCGCGCGCATGGCGCGGCAGTGCCGACAAATCCTGACCATTGAAACGAATGGCGCCACTCGTCAAGGGCAAATGACCCATGATCGTGCGCAGCGTGGTGGTTTTGCCGGCGCCATTACGTCCGATCAGGCCAACCATCTGCCCCTGAGTCATCTGTAGTGACAGTCCGCGCAGCACTTGCGCCGATTGTATCGATACGCCGATGTCGACTATCTCAAGCATGATCTTCCGCTTCCCTGAAGTCACCGGTCACGTAGCGTTTCACATCAGCCATCGCCAGCGCCTTGTCAGGCGTGTCATCGGCAATGATGCGGCCACTGTAAAAAGCGACGACGCGATCGGCATAGCGCGCGACGATATCCATATCATGTTCGACGAAGAGCACAGTCACACCTTGCTCATCCAGCGCCCGCATCACCGTGTCCATCATCGGAAATTTTTCATCGGCGGAGACGCCCGACGTCGGCTCATCTAGCAGCAGTACCTTGGGTTGACGCGTTAGCGCCATCGCGATGTCGAGTAGTTTACGCACGCCGCCGGGCAGCTCGCCGACCAGTCGGTCTTCGTGGGCTGCAAGGTCGAAGCGTTGCAGTAATGTGCGGGCATCTTCAATGGCTGCCGGATTTTTTGCGGGCCGCCAGAACGACAACACGCCCTGTTGCGAGGCAATCGCCACCAGCATGTTGTCGAGCACCGACAGCTCTTTGTACAGCTGCGGAATCTGGAAAGAACGCGCAACGCCCATGCGGGCGATTTGCCGCGGTGACAGCCCGACGATGTTGTCGCCGTCGAGCAGAATCTGCCCCGCATCCGGCTGAATGTAACCGGTCAGCATATTAACGAAGGTGGTCTTGCCCGCGCCGTTGCTCCCGATCAGGCTGACTTTCTGACCGGCGGGAATGTCGAGCTGTATATCAGCAGCGGCGGTGACAGCGCCAAAGTTTTTTTGAACACCGCGTGCAAGGATGGCCGATCGTTGCTGTGTCATGGCTGACCTCGCGGTGTGGACTTTGCCGGATAGCGCGCAGTCCACAGGGAACCGATGCCGCTGGGTAGAAAACGAATCACGGCCAGCAGGAAGAGACCCAGTACCAGTTGCCAGCTGTTCGGGAAATAGGCGCTCGAGAATGATCGGACGATTTCAAGAACGGTGGAGGCGACAAAAGCAGCCAGCACGCTGTGGTGTCCGGCAAGAATGGCGACAAACACGAAGTCGCCCGAGCGTGTCCAGTAGCTGAATTCGGGTTCGACGTGCCCCAGCGCCATGACGGCCAGCGCGCCACCCAGACCGCCGCAAAAGGCAGCAATCACAAAGTTCGAGGCAATCAGCGAGCGTACCGAGCTGCCCAGATATTCGACACGGATTTCATTGTCGCGCGCAGCGAGCGCCACCAGTCCGCGCGTGGAGTCGAAGTAGATACGCATCGCAATACCGACGATGCCCGCGAGCGTGACGGTCACAGCGAAGTTGGCATAGCTGCTCCAGCTGTCGCCGGGGCGCATGCCGAAGAAGCTGGCGCGGCCCATGTTGAAACCATCAGAGCCACCCAGAGATTCGGACTTGACCAGCAAGCCGTACAGCACCATCGACAGTGCCAGCGAGAGCATCGCGAAAAAGATGCCGCGATAGCGTGCGATCAGCCAGGCAAAGGGTGCTGCGACTAGCGCAGCGAGCAGGCCGCCGGCAATCGCCAGTGTGACGGCATCAGTGATGCCCAGCCGGCCAAAGGCGAGTGCGGCGGTATAGCCGCCAACCGCAAACACCAGCCCCTGTCCAAATGACACGACGCCACTGCGCATCAGCAGCGCGATACCGAGCGACACCAGGCCATTGGCGGCCGACATGGTGACCAGAAAAGTGAGCCAGCGCGGCATCATCGTGCCTGCCAGCAGCAGTAAAACGATGCACAGCAAACCGGCGACGAACGTGCGCGTCAGCGCAAAACTTCCCTGCGTCATATCAGATTTTCCTCGCCTGTATGCGCTGGAAGAGTCCTTCAGGCCGGAACATCAGCACGACGGCCATCACCAGATAAATAGAGAACAGCTCCGCGACTGGCATTAGATGCACGGCGGCCGAGCGGGCAATGCCGACAATCAGTGCGCCGACCGCGGCACCGGGAATGCTGCCCAGACCGCCGATGATCACCACAGCGAACGACACGATGATCACGCCGACCGACACGCCCGGCTGTACCGAAATCATGGGCGCCGTGAGTGCACCGCCCAGCGCGGCAAGAAAAATGCCGGCGGCGAAAGCGAGTGTGTAAATGCGCGAGACATTGACGCCCATGCTGGAGGCAACTTCTTCGCTGTGAATGACGGCCAGCACCAGTTTGCCGATCCGCGTGCGGTTCAGTCCCCACCAGACACCGTAACCGACCACGACCGCGACCAGCACTAGCATGAAGTCGTAGCCGACATAAGACAGGTTGCCAATATCCACTGTGCCGAACAACATGTAAGGCTCGGATACATACAGCGGATTGACGCCCCACACCAGCTTGGTGACATCTTCGAGTATCAGAAACAGCGCGAAGGTCACCAGCACCAGCAGAACTTCATCACGACCATAAAACACCCGCAGCAAACCGCGTTCGCACAGTGGGGCCACCAGTGCAGCGACGGCGACTGCCGCCAGCAGCATCGCCACGATGGACAGTTCGGGTGCCAGCTGCATGCTGGCAAACCATCCCACCAGACTCGCTGCTGCGTACGCGCCCAGCGCATAGAAACTGCCATGCGCGACATTGAGAATTTTCAGTATGCCGAAAACCAGCGTCAGCCCGAGCGCAACAATGAACAGCCAGGACGCATAGGTCAGGCCATCAATCAGAATCGTCAGTAACAGGATCATCACAGGAAGGGAAAATGCATCCGGTTAATTACACTTCGCACCGGGAAAGCCCGCTTTCATCCAGTCTTCCGCTTTCATGTTCGCCGGCGGGTTCACGCACTCCGCGGCGAAGCGTTGAATGTCTTCCAGCACCACCAGCTTTTTCGAGGCGTCCCATTTGGTACGTCCGATCGCGGTCGGTTGTATCGCTTGATGTCCGTTACCCAGTGCCATTTTGATGCGGCCACCGGGCGCATCCCATTCAGAGCCCCTTAGCGCTGCCGCGATTTGTTCGGTGCTGGGCTTCTTGCCGCCATTCGCGGCCATCGCTTTTTCCACTGCGAGCTTCAAACCCATCAGCGCCTGCGCCATGCGATAGGGCGCTTGTACCGGATAAACACTCCACTGGCTCTGGTAGAGATTCCACCACCAGTCGTTCAGTGCCGATTTCGGCGCCAGCATGCCGTAGGCGCCGCGTGCGCCGAGCACCACGCCTTCGGGCATTTTCTCGCCCAGCGGTACCAGAACGTGATCGGCCGCCGTCAGCACGACCTGCGATTTTTTAAACAGGCCACGCGGCGCTGATTGCAGAATCATCGCCTGCAAATCACCGCCCCACAGGCTGGAGTGAGTGATGTCGGCCGGCTTGGACATCAGCTGCGAGATTTCGGTGCCGTACTGACCGGCGCCAAATTTCGGTCGCTGATCTGCCTGCACCTTGGCCTCGGGATAGAGCACGGCCATAGAGAGCGTGAAATCCTTGAGCGAATCGTGACCCCAGGCATAGTCCTGATTGATCAGGTTGATGGTGCCGACTTTGGCGTTGCGTGCCTTGAGGTAGCGTGCGGCAGCGACGTTGTCCATTGCGCCGTGCGAAGCGGTGCGGAAAACATATTTGTAGCTGCCCTCTTCAAAAATCCGAGGCGTGCCGCAATCGTAGAGCACCAGCATTTTCTTCATTTCCTCGGCAACCGGCGCGACTGCGAGGCAATCGCCCGAGCCGACGTAGCCGACCACCACATCGACATTCTCGCGGTCATACAGATTGCGCAGTTCCTGCACCTGTTTGGTTGCACCGCCGTTTTCATCGACATAGACCGGCACGATGTTCATGCCGCCAAAGCCAGGTTTGTTGTAGGGAGCCGGTGCCTTGCCTTTGTTGAAGGCGTCGATCAGGACTTTCGCGCCATTGACCGCCGGCACGCCAAAACTGTCCGCCGCTTGTCCGGAAAGAAAACTCACGATGCCGACCCTGAAATCCTGAGCGGCTGCACTGCCTGCGAAGCTCAGCGTCATCAGACCGGCGACTGTCAGGGTGGCGACAGTGCGGCGGGCGGTCTCGGTAGGGCGGAAGGGTGTCATGCGGGTCTCCTTGATTGTTTTTATCCGAGGCTGCTGGCGCAGGGAAAATCAGCGTCCCGGCCGCCAACGCGGACGGCAGGATTCAGCAACCTGTCTCGTTTGGCCTGAAAAGAATTTTCGCTAAACGAATATCTGTTCGAACAACAGATGATCCAATTGGTTAACTTGTGCCGTCAACCGATATCGATGTTGCGTTGCCGTAAAAATCAGGCGCTGATCGCCAGTCATCTGTGTTGCGACGCACCAAAGTGATCTTCAGTCACGCATCCGAATCCGTTGGGCTTGGTGTTGCGGGCGTGGCAGAAGGTGTCGGCTCATTTGCCGGTTCGCTGGTAGGTGCCGGCACCGCAGCAGGTGCGGGAGGCGGCAAGGCCCGCGTGGGTACAAGCCGAAGGGTGCTCGCATCGGCCGGTACCCTAACCAACTGTCCCTGCAGGTACAACTTGTGGTCTGCCAGTTGCGCTGCGCGAACATCGTAGGGGGGCTTGCCCGCAACGACTTGCCAGGTCATCGGTTTGAGTGTTAACAGGGTTTCTTCGCCGGCGGCATCGGTGACGCAAATAGTGCCTTCTTTTGTGCTGAATAAGAACAGCCGCAAATCGGCTTTGTACTGGTAGGCCGGTGACCATATCTTGGGGTCGTCTGCCGCCTGCGGGACCGGACACTGGCTGACAGCATCACTGGCCCGGGCGACTTCGATGGTGTCGACCGTACTGGTTTTGGCGGTACTGGTTTTGGCGGTACTGGTTTTGTCCGCAACGGCCGGTTTTTTGGTCGCTGAGGTGGTATCGGCTTTGCTGGTTTCCGTCGGGTAGACCGGGTCGGCGACCTCTTCATCCATGTCCGTTTTTGAGCCGCGCACTTTCGCATAGATGGCGAGGAGAATGGCTAGGGTAATCACGCCGATCAGGACCAGACGACGAATCTCCGCATTTCGCTCGAACGCCGCAAGACGGATATCTGCGGGTTCAATACCCTCCTCGGGCGGGACCATTGAGGCCGGCGCGTCGTCCTGAGCAGGCACGGTCTGATCGGCACCCGGACCGGTGACGACATCGTCAAAGGCCAGGTCCATCGCGTCCGCATATTTGCGCACGGCGAGGAGTTTGTGTGCCAGTGTGTAGAAAGGACGGTTACCACCTTCTTCGATCTGCCTGATCTGATCCCGCGACAGTGTCACTAATGCAGCAAGCTCGGCGATGGTCAGATTGCGTGCCTCCCGCGCCTCCCGCAGTTTGTTGCCATCGATGGTGATGGCATCGAGGTCAATGATTGTTTTCATTTTTTAGTGCCTGAAAAATGATGTTGGCCCGGGCCAGGCGAGCTGCCCACGATTTCCACACAATAACATTTTACGATGGCAGTTTAACCATGGGTCATCCATTGACTGCTGGGATGATACTGACAGGTCATTTGAAAACTGCTCGAAATTGGCGACCGGTACTCCGTAGCCCCGGGCCAGACGAACCACGGTCCGGAAACCGGGTTCCCCATAAGAGCCACTTTCAATTGTCGATATGGGTCTCTCCCGGTTTTCTCGCAATGGTTGGCGTTGTGCGTTGGTGCCCCCGTCTTGATAACTAGTTTGCTAGCATCCTGTTGGCCAGACGTGTGCCGACCAGCAGCACTGATCCACTGGTTTTTTCGTAACCGATGATGAATGGCAGCGGTTGTAATGTCGTTTTGGCGCTTAAAAAATCACGCAGGCGGACACCCGAGGGACTGTCGTGCCAGAGTGGGTGAGGGCGCAAGAATTTACCGTAGCTTTCGACCTGGTAGTGCTTGGTCAGCAGTTCGATATCGAGCCCGGTTTCATCCTGAACCACACTTTGGGCATGCTCGGTAATCAGACCCGCGAGTATCGAGAAATAATTTTTCTGTAGCAGATGCGATGCCGATTTAATGAAAATCGTGTCATCCGTATGCGTGGCGAGAAACTGCTGCAGCCGGGGCTCAGCAAGCAGACCGCTGTTGGACAGATTCATTCGCAAATAATCGACCAGAACCTGACGCTTGTCGGCTGTCGTGACATGAAAACGCAGTCCATCCGGCCGGGCAGTCCTTGGGTTATCCCGGATTTCGAGTTGGCCGTTCGAGGCAATACTCAGATACTCCATTTTTCCTATGCTGCCGCCGCCCATCAAAATGCTGTAAGCCAGCATTTTGATGAAGCGTGGCTTGACTGAATCTTTACCCTCCAGATCATGGGTTCGGAAATAACCAAAGCGTGCGAAGTAAGCCTGTGTCTGGCACTCCTTCGCAATTTGGGGTGGCAAAGTTTCTTTTGCAGGAATGTACTCGGGCACTTGATCGGCAATGAGGGTGTAATGGTCGGCCGAGTTAAACAGCGTCATTGGCGTGACAATGTCGGCACCGGAAAACACATAGGTCAGCTTCTTTGTGCCTAGCTTGTGCAAGTGTTGCGCCGACCATGCTTGCATCGGGGCCAGAAACTTCAACTGATAATCTGTTGCGATTTTCGAAAACGACGAGCATTCGATTTTTGTGGTGCGTGCTGCCAGCGCCTGTGCCGGAGAAACAGCAGCAGGTGATGTGGGAGTGGTCGCAGCGGGGGCGGTGGTTGCCGCCAGCAGCGGGCCTGCAGACAGCGCCATCGTCAGATAAAGCAGCGCAGAAAAAAACCTGTTCATAGCTAATCCGTTCTTCATTATTTTTGATTTTATGATTTGTACGACCGGTCAGCCGGGTGGGCTTGTGGTCATGTTTTCGTTATTCGATGGTGGTCGGGCGTTGAGCGACGGCAAATCTGCGGTTGAGCAGCAGTGGCACACAACCCGAGAGCAAAACAGCGACGCTGATCCAGGCGCCGGCACCCGAGTACATCAGACTGGACCAGAGCAACCAGGCGGTCGAGCCTATGAACACCAGGGGCAGGATCGGATAAAGCGGCACTTTGAACGGACGTGTGGCATCAGGATCGCGCATGCGTTGCAGGATCAGCGAGATGCCGACCAGGAGCACAAAAAACCAGAAAACCGGGGCGGTAAATTCGACCAGGGCTTTGAAACCCTGACTCGTCAGGGCGGCGAACACAATCAGCCCGGAAGCAATCCCAGCCTGAACGATAATGCTGTTACGCGGATTGCCGGACGAATGCCATTTGCCCAGCCATGAAAAAACCCGGTAATCATTACCCATCGCGTAATTGCTGCGAGCACCAAAAATAATGGTCGCGTTAATCGAGTTGAGGCAGGAAAAAATCACGATCAGCCCAAATACGATGGCAGAACCTTTGCCAAAGGCCAGAATGAACACGTCGTAAGCCGCTGCCTGTGAGTTTGCAATGCCGCTCAGACCGAGCGCTTTCAGATACGCGATATTGGCCAGCAGATACATGACCGTGACCGCACCCAATCCCAACGCCAGCGCACGCCAAATGCCACGCTTTTCATCGCGTGCTTCGGCTGATGCATAAGCGACTTCATTCCAGCCGCCAAAGGTCAGAAGAACGAAGACCATTGCGAGGCCATAATTGGTTTCACCGGTTTTTTGCGTCAGCAAATCCCAGGAGGGTGCGCTGCCAGACGCATAAAAACCCGCAACGATAACGGCGACAATGCCAAGAAACTCAAGAACCGTGAACGTATTTTGGGTAAAAGTGCTTTGATGTATGCCGATCAGGTTAATCAGACTTAATACCAGTATGACCCCCACTGCCCAGATGAAATTCGCGTAGGGGCCGAGGGGCCAGATCGCGGCCATATAATCGCCCAGCGTAATTGCCAAAATGGCCATGGAGCCGGTGACGATCACTGTCGCGCGTGCCCATACATAAAAGAACGCCAGATTTTTACCGAAGCTGCGGCTCAGAAAATGATATTCACCACCAGCGCTCGGGTAAGCGGTGGACAGTTCGGCGTAGCAGAGTGCACCGGCCACCGAAATAAACCCGCCCAGCAGCCAGGCCAGTAGAAATTCCGCACCACTTCCCGACATCGCTGCAACAATCGAGGGGGCTTTGAATATGCCCGCGCCGACCACCGTCCCGAATACCAGACAAACCAAATCAAAAGTGCTTAGGCGACGTTGCGGCGCGTCTTGGTTCTGCATGTGAATTTGTAAAAAATTGTGTTAATCTTGACATTATTATTAAAGCGATATTAATTAATTAGAAATTATTCGAAAATAAACGAATAACCCTATAACAATCGCAACTTATTATTTTCGCATAATACCGTGCCTTAATAGATCATAACGACCTGACCGTTATGACAAAGCCTGGATCCGGACAGTGCGCCGCCCTACGGCACTGAACGTCTTGTCAGAAGCGCATCTCTAGCGCCGGCATCGCTGGCCATTCAATTATTTTGGCGGCAGACCGATGAACAGCTGTATCCACAGAGATTTGGACGGGTTTTAATGAAAGTTCTGTTGCTTGCCTTTTTCGTATTTTTTTCGACCTTGTCGGCGCCCCCTGCGGTTGCCGGTAAAGCATTGTCAAAAAAATCCACTAAACAACGCTCGGCTGCGCGTGGTCCGATCGTGGTGCGCCTGAACTCACCGGCCGCCGCTGATCAGTCTCACGTTATTGACACTAGCCTTGAGCAGGGCTGTCTGACCAATGAGCAGAAGCGGCTCCTGACCTGGCAGCTGGGGGTTGAAGAGCAGGAGCTGCAGCATTTTCTGCTTGATGCTAATCCACTTGGGTTGCAGACCCGTGGTAAAGATTGCTTGCACTATGCGTCGGCGGTTGCGCCGAAAGGCGATGTGAATTCCCTGGCCGTCCTGAGTCGTGCGTCAACTACCGATCAGCCGATTGCTTTGTTCATGTCCAAATCTGCGAACGAGGATAAACCCGTCATCCGTCGTCTCGAATTGCCCCTGTCTTCGCTGGCGCTCACAGAGGTCCATTTGCCTGCGTCCGATCTTGACACTCTCCCGGTCGAGCACATCGAGAAGATACCGATGCACTTGCGCTGGGAGCTGGGTTTGCTGGTGCGTCGGATGATCGCTGGGCTCGACGCTTCGGAAGCCCATCAGCTGCGCATCGTGTTGGAAAAAATCCCTGAACGGGCCCTCGAGAAAGTTCTGGCGGTGGAGCTCATCGACACCCTCAGGGGAAAAGTCAAAGATCGTGTCATCTGGTTTGAAAGAGCCGATCAGCGAGGTGCATTTTTCAGCACGGCCAGTGGTACCGATTACGCACGCATGCTCTGGTATTCGCCTACCCGTCATGTGAACATTTCACGCGGTGTGGGTGAAAGCGTGACGACGGTTCGTCGAAAGGTGGCCACGCATGCTCACGGCAAGAAGAAGCCCCGTTTCAAAACACGCAGATTCAGCTACCGGGGGCAGCATATCGGCATCGACTTTGTGGCGCCTGCAGGTACACCTGTGCATGCGGTGGCTGATGCCGAAGTGGTCTTCGCCAGCACCATGGGTGGCTATGGCAATCTGGTGATACTTAGCCACGGTCAGGGCTATGAAACTTACTATGCGCACCTGTCCGGTTTTGCGCCTGATTTGGTGCCCGGGAAAAAGGTGCTGAGGGGCGAAGAGATCGCTTACGTAGGTTCGACCGGGCTTTCTACCGGGCCACATTTGCACTACGAATTGCGTAAAGAAAAACGCTACATCAATCCTTTCGACGAGCAAGCTGCACTGGAATTCTGGAATCTGCAACCTGAAGAGCACGAGCAGATGTTGGCGCTCATGCTGGTGCTGGATTTCACGCGCGAGGTGGATGACAATGCAGAACAGGCGGCGGGCCATCGATTGCCACTGTCGCCCGCATCCGGTCAGTTCAGGGTGAATTACCGCGCACGTTAAATACTGCGGGTTTCAGAGATCGCCATTGAGCGTGGCAATGACAGGCGTGTGATCCGAGGGCTGTTCCCACTTTCTCGGCAGCTTGTCGATCTCGCAGCCCACACAATGCGCGGCCAGCGGTGGTGACAGCAGAATGTGATCAATACGAAGGCCCCGGTTTCTGCGGAAGGCCATTTGCCGGTAATCCCACCAGCTGTAGAGTTTTTCCGCCTGCGGGAACATACGGAACGCATCTGTCATGGGTAATGCGCACAAACGTTCAAACGCCGCGCGCTCGGGTACGGATACCAGTACCTGATCCAGCCAGGCGACTGGATCGTGAACATCGGCATCGGCCGGCGCAATGTTGTAGTCCCCCAATAACGCAAGTGCCGGAAATCTTTTGAGTTCCTCACCCAGCCACTGAATGAGCGCGTCGAGCCAGCGCAGCTTGTACGCATACTTGTCCGAGTCCACCGCCTGCCCGTTCGGTACATAGGCGCAAACAATACGCATTCCTGCAATCGTGGCGCTGATAATCCGTTGCTGTTCGTCGTCGAAAAGCGGATTGTTCTTGACGACATCCGTAATCGGATGACGCGACAGTATGGCTACGCCGTTATAGGTTTTCTGGCCCGTGAATACCACCTGATAGCCCGCCGCCTCGATGTCGGCGACTGGAAATTTATCGTCGGTCAGTTTGGTTTCCTGCAGGCAGAGCACATCGACCGGAGAGGATTCCAGCCATTGCAGCACCTGCGGCAGACGCACCTTGAGGGAATTGACATTCCATGTGGCGAGTTTCATTGGCGAATCAGCGTTTCGCACGCTCCAACAGGAAAGTCGTCAACAGTGGCACGGGTCGTCCGGTTGCACCTTTCGCGGCACCGCTTTTCCAGGCCGTACCGGCAATGTCCAGATGCGCCCACGCATACTTGCGGGTGAAACGCTCAAGGAAGCAGGCTGCGGTGATGCTGCCGCCCGGCGGGCCGCCGATGTTGGCGATGTCGGCGAAGTTGGACTTGAGCTGCTCCTGGTATGCCTCTTCAATCGGCATGCGCCAGGCTGTGTCGTTGGAGGACTTGCCTGCGACGAGCAGTTCGTGAGCCAGCGAATCATGGGTGCTGTCATGTCGGGTGAACAGCCCGGTGTTGTGATGGCCGAGTGCTGTGACACAAGCACCGGTCAGTGTGGCGATGTCGATCACACAGGCGGGTTTGAAACGCTCGACATAGGTGAGGGCATCGCAAAGGATCAGGCGGCCTTCGGCGTCGGTGTTGAGAATCTCGATGGTTTGTCCAGACATCGACGTGACAATGTCACCAGGTCGGGTCGCACGGCCGGATGGCATGTTTTCGCAGGTAGGAATGACGCCGATCACGTTCAGGTTCAGATCCATTTCCGCGATCGCGCGGAAAGTGCCCAGTACCGATGCGGCACCGCACATGTCGTACTTCATCTCATCCATGCCCGAACCGGGCTTGAGCGAAATGCCGCCAGTATCGAAGGTGATACCTTTGCCGACCAGGACCACCGGCGCTTCTTTGGCCTTGCCGCCCATGTGTCTGAGGATGATGAATTTGGGCGGCTGATCGCTGCCCTGAGTCACCGAGAGGAAGCTGCCCATCTTCAGTGCTTCGAGTTGTTTGCGGTCGAGGACTTCCACGCCCAGCTTGAATTCCTTCGCCAGCTGTTTGGCCGTGGTTGCCAGATAAGTCGGGGTGCAGATATTCGGAGGCAGATTGCCCAGCGTTTTGGAGAGGTCCATGCCGTTGGCCAGCGCAACGCTCTGTGCCAGGGCTTTACGGGCGGAAGACAGGCTACTGTCATCGGCGGCTAGCGTTACTTTGGTCACACCGGAGCGGCTGTCGTCTTTTTTGCTCTTGAGGCCGTCGGCCCGATAGATGCTCTCGCGCAGCGCCAGCACGATCGTGCGTTGCGCCCATTCGGCATGTCGTCCCTGCACCACGTCGAAGGGGAGTGCGATCAGTGCGTCGCTGCTGCCAAGCGTTGCAAATACGCGTGCTGTGGCTTGTGCGGCTGCGATGAAGTTCCGATCCGAGACTTCACCTTCGGTGCCCAGCCCAACCAGCAGAACGCGCCGCGCGCTGCCAGTGGCTTGATGCAGCAGCAGCGTGGTACCCGCTTTGCCGGTGATGTCGCCGCTTTTAACGGCACTGGTCAGTACGCCTTTGTCATCGAGCGATTTGGCAGCGGCAGAAAGCTTGCCGTTTTCGAATACGCCGACAGCGATACACCCCGCTTTATGCTGGGCGATTGCGTTTTTTACATTAAAAGCTTTTATGCTAAAGTCCATGGCCACTCCTTTAATGCACGCAATTATAGTCTCCGAATGATTTTTCAGCGCGCCATACGCCGCGAACTGCTTAGCGCTGTGGGTGCGGTGTTCACGACGCTGTTCACCATCGTCATTTCCGTCATGCTGATACGCATCCTCGGCGACGCTGCCGCTGGCAAGGTGGCGTCGGCTGATGTCGTCGCGCTGCTCGGATTCGCCGCACTGATTAATTTACCCGTCCTGATTTCACTCACCACGTTTATTGCGGTGCTGATGGTCGTTGCGCGCAGCTATCAGGATTCCGAGATGGTGGTCTGGTTTGCGTCCGGCATCTCGCTGACGCAGTGGATACGTCCCATCATGCAAGTCGGCTTGCCGCTGGTGATACTGACCGCCGTGCTCTCTTTCTGGCTGACGCCCTGGGCGGGAAAGCTGTCGGCCGAATATAAGGAACGCTTTCGCAACCGTGAAGACATTTCGCGGGTTTCACCGGGCAAGTTTCAGGAGTCGGCGGATGGCTCGCGGGTATTTTTCGTCGAAGGCCTGTCTTCGGACACGAGTAACGTGAGAAATGTCTTTCTGAGTCAGAACCGGAACGATGAGAACAGTGTCGTCGTGGCGCGCAAGGGCAATGTGATTATCGACCATCGCGGTGACAAGTTGCTGCAGTTACGCGAAGGGCGGCGCTATGACGGCATGCCGGGTGCGCCGGATTTTCGCATCATGGATTTCGAACGTTACGTCGTCGTCATCGCCAGTAATGCGCAGGAGATCGCAGGAAACCGTTCGGCCCGTGCATTGCCCACCAGCGAACTGATCGCCAATGCAACGCCGGGCAATCTGGCTGAACTGCTGTTTCGTATTTCCTCGCCACTTACGTGTCTGATGCAAATACTGCTGGCGATTCCACTGGGTTTTGTGAATCCCCGGCGCGGCCGGACGTTGAACCTGATGATTGCGCTGCTGCTTGCGGTTGCTTATTTCAATGCGAACAGCATCATGCAGGCCGTGGTGGCGCAGGGCAAAGCTTCTTTTGCGATGTCATGGTGGCCTTTGCATTTGGGTGCGCTGGTTCTGATCACTTTGCTGTTTTTCTGGCGGAATAACAGCAATCTGCGCTGGCATCCGTCCGTGTGGCTGGCAATGGTACGCAAGCTGGTAATTGCGCCTTCGGGAGCGGCACGATGAGAGTTTTGCGGCGCTATTTTTCAGGTGAAATTTATCGCTCCGTTGCCTTCGTACTGGTGGCCTTCCTCGCTTTGTTCGCCTTCCTCGATATGATGGGCGAAATAAGATACGTGGGGCAGGGCGGGTACCGAATCGAACATGCATTTATCTACATCTCGCTCGGCTTGCCGAATTATGCGTATCAGATCATGCCGATTGCCGCGCTGATCGGTACGATTTATGTGATGGCTCAGTTCGCCGCACGTTCTGAATTTACCGTGATGCGCGCTTCATCGCTGTCCATGTCGGGTGCCATAGGTCTGTTATCACGGATCGCTATTGTGTTTGCCTTGCTCACTTTTCTGCTGGGTGAATTTGTTGCGCCACGTGCGAATGATTTTCGGGAGAGTTTCAAGCGCCGCATTCAGGGGGCGACGATTTCCTCCGAGTTTCGCTCCGGTCTTTGGGCCAAGGATGTGCTGCGTGACCCGGTCAGCAAGCAGGTCGTGGGCACACGATTCCTGAATGCCGGCAAGGTGGAGGCCGATGGTATTGTGCGCTCGGTTCGTGTGTATGAATTCGATCTTAAGATGCACATGCTGGCACTCATCACGGCAGAAGAGGGACATTTTTTGAACAATAACCAGTGGCGCCTGTTGGCAGTGAAGGAAATGCGCTTCGCGCAGAATCCGGATCAGGGCGATAGCAAGCCTGCGGTACTTATTTCGCAACGCACGCTCGACAGCAGCACGCTGGTTTCAGAAATTACGCCGGACATCATGGCCGTGCTGGTCACCGACCCGAATAAAATGTCGGCGCTGGACCTGATCGTGTTCACTCGTCACCTTGAAGAAAATCGCCAGCGCACGGACCGCTACGAAATCGCACTGTGGACCAAACTATTGTATCCGCTGGCCGTGTTTGTAATGATGGCACTGGCACTACCGTTTGCTTATCTTCAGGCACGCAGCGGTGGTTTATCGCTGAAAATTTTTATCGGGATCATGATTGGGGTGTCGTTCCAGTTGTTGAACAGCCTGTTTTCACATATTGGCTTGCTCAATACCTGGCCGCCTTTCATGACTGCCATCACGCCAAGTGCCTTATTCCTGCTGGCCGCCATTGGCGCGCTCTGGTGGGTGGAGAGACATTAATGAACACAAAAAAAGCTCTTGTACTGTTTGCTCATGGCGCGCGTGATCCGCGCTGGGCCCAGCCTTTCCTGAAAATGCAGGCGATAGCGCAGGGACGGCTACCCGACGCCAGGGTTGAGCTGGCTTTTCTTGAACTGATGGAGCCACGACTGCCGGCTGTGGTGTCTGGGCTGGTCGAGAGTGGTTGCACGGAGATCAGTGTTGTTCCCGTCTTCCTCGGGCAGGGCGGCCATGTGCTGCGCGATTTGCCGCCGATGATCGAGTCCCTCCGCGCGCAATTTCCGTCGCTGATCGTGCGTGTCAGCGACGCGGTCGGGGAGAGTCCCGAAGTGCTAGAAGCGATTGCGGCGTATTGCGTGAGTCAGACTGTCGCCTGACAACGCAGGATTCAGCTGCGCTCTGAGCCGTTGCCGGAGACCGCCCTCTGTCGTAATGCTTCACCAATCATCACCAGCACCGGCCCTCCACCAGCGCGTATGCCATTGGCCATCTCGATGAGCGTCATGCGCATGATGCGCTGATTCGTACGGCTGACGTTTTCAATAGCGATCACGGGTGTCTGGGGAGATTTGCCGTGTGCAAGCAGACGCCGGGCGGTTTCGATCGCTTCCTGACCGCCCATATACTGCACCAGCGTATCGCAGCCGGGTAAATCGACTTCGTCGTTTTCTCCCTTGCCCGTGGTCGAGGTAAAGAAGGCGACATTGCGCGCAACACCACGTTTGGTCAGCGGTTGGCGTATCGCTGCCGCAGCAGCGAAAGCCGTGGTGATGCCAGGGATAATCTCGTACTCGATGCTCGCAGCTTCCAGTGCGCTGAGTTCCTCATCAGCGCGACCGAATAGCATGGGATCGCCGCCTTTCAGGCGCACGATGCGCTCATAGCGGAATGCGCAATCCACCAGCTGCTGGTTAATGAGCGTTTGTGCAGTCGAACGCTGCCCGCTGCGCTTGCCGACAGAAATCAAATGCGCCTGTGAGCACAGCGCGAGGATATCGGGT
Organism: uncultured Bifidobacterium sp.; assembly: GCA_964639465.1. Lineage (GTDB taxonomy): Bacteria > Pseudomonadota > Gammaproteobacteria > Burkholderiales > Burkholderiaceae_D > Pernthalerella. The sequence goes on from CAZXDB010000006.1 coordinate 38,955, forward strand.
GTCACCAGAGCATCATGCAAGACCACGTCCGCTTCACGGAGGATGGCTGCGCCACGCACGGTAATCAGATCGGCAGCGCCGGGACCGGCGCCTACCAGCCAGACGCGACCCGGTTGCGTCCGGATCGGTCTGTTCAAGAGATCCTGCATAAACGCAGTTTATCAGTCCAGCCGGATCATGCCTGCGGCAACGGTTTGATGCGAGACCTCGTCAATCAGGATGAAGCTGCCGGTGGAACGGTTTTGTTCATACGCGTCAGCCGCCAGTGGCTGCTGAACCGTGAGGGTAATTCGTCCGATGCCGTTCAGTGCCAGTGCTTCGCCGCTGTGCTGCTGCTGCGTGTTGATGTCCAGCAGCGAGTCCAGCGAAGTCACTTTTGCAGCCACCTGACGCGTGGTGTGCTTGAGCCAGTATTTGCGACGCAAATCCAGCGGTTCTTCAGAGAGCCAGCAAACATCCGCAGTGACGTGCTTGAGTACCGTGGAAGGCGCCTCTGCGGAGACCAGCATATCGCCGCGCGAGATGTCGACGTATTCTTCCAGAAGGATCGTGACCGATTTGCCGGCCGACGCGCTTTCAAGTGAACCATCGAGTGTCAGTATGTCTTTGACAGTCGCCGACAAGCCTGTGGGTTGGACGAGCAGTTTGTGGCCTTTACGAACGGTGCCTGCCTCGATACGTCCCATGTAGCCGCGGAAGTCATTGGCTTCATGACCATTGTGGCGAGCGACCAGCTGCACCGGAAAGCGCAATGCCTGCGTGTGCGCGGTGTCATAGACCGATAACGATTCCAGCAAATCAATCAGCGTCGGTCCGGTATACCAGTCCATTTTTTCGCTGCGTGCGACTACGTTGTCTCCCGCCAGGGCGGACAGTGGAATAGGAAGCACGTTTTTTAAACCAAGCTGCGCAGCAAAGGTTTCGTAGGTCGACACGATGCGGTCGTACACGGTCCGATCGTAATCGACCAGATCCATCTTGTTGACCGCCACAATCACATGCTCGATTTGCAGCAGCTTGGCAATTGTGGAGTGGCGCTTGGTCTGAATCAGCAGCTCGGCCTTGCCATCATCACCGAACTTCACTTTGGAGACATCGACCAGAATGATGACGGCATCAGCAGTCGAGGCGCCGGTCACCATATTGCGCGTGTATTGCTCGTGGCCGGGTGCGTCAGCAATGATGAACTTACGCTTGGGTGTCGCGAAGTAGCGGTAGGCGACATCAATGGTGATGCCTTGCTCGCGCTCGGCTTCGAGTCCGTCGGTCAGCAACGACAGATCAACCATATCGCCGACGGTGCGCTTGTGGCGCGCACGCGAAATGGCATCAAGCTGATCGGCAAAAATACCTTTGCTGTCGAACAGCAAGCGACCGATCAGCGTGCTCTTGCCATCGTCGACGGAGCCAGCAGTTATAAATCGCAGCAGACCGCGCTCATCGGCATTTGGATCGATTGAATTCGGGTTTATTTGCATCAGGTTTTTGTCGGCAACGGCGTTCATCAGAAATATCCTTCTTTTTTGCGCTTTTCCATCGAGGCTTCGGATGTCTGGTCATCCATACGCGTTGCGCCGCGTTCGGTGATTTGTGTAATGGCTGTCTCTGCGATGATGGCATCCACAGTCGATGCAGTCGACGCCACAGGGCAGGTACAGGAAATATCACCCACGGTGCGAAAACGCACAGTGCGCATCTCCACACTTTCGCCTTTCTGAGCCGGCGTCAATGGTGTCAGCGGTACCAGCAAGCCGTTGCGGGGAATGACTTCACGCTCATGTGCGAAGTAGATCGATGGTAGCGCAAGCTTCTCGCGGGCGATGTACTGCCAGACATCGAGTTCTGTCCAGTTAGAGATCGGGAAGACACGCATGTTCTCGCCGGGATGAACGCGGGTGTTGTACAGATCCCAGAGTTCAGGGCGTTGCGCTTTCGGATTCCACTGACCGAAGTCATCGCGGAAGGAAAAGATACGTTCTTTCGCGCGGGCTTTTTCTTCGTCACGGCGGGCACCACCGATGCAGGCATCGAACTTGTGTTCCGCAATCGTTTCCAGCAGCGTGACGGCCTGCGCTGCATTACGTGAATCCGTTTGCGGATTGCGCAGACGGACCGTGCCACGTTTGATCGAGTCTTCGACTGAACCCACGATCAGTCGCTCGTCGAGCTCGGCCACGCGCTGGTCGCGGAAGCTGATCACTTCCTCAAAATTGTGGCCGGTATCGATGTGCACCAGCGGGAAAGGGAATTTACCGGGGCGGAATGCTTTTTCGGCGATACGCAGCAGAACGACCGAGTCTTTGCCGCCGGAGAAAAGCAGCGCAGGGTTGCTGCATTCGGCAGCAACCTCGCGCATGATGTGGATCGACTCGGACTCCAGCCAGTCGAGATGGCGGTTGCTGGCAGCGTCAATGAAATATTGGTTATCCACGGGCGAATTCATGATGTTGGTATCTCTGTTTGATCGGGCTTGATGCGGACCAGCTTGCCGTCGATAACATGCAGACCGCATTCTTTGCTGTCCGGGCTTTCCCACCACCACCGGCCGGCGCGGATATCTTCGCCGGGTTGGATCGCGCGGGTGCAGGGATCGCAGCCAATCGACGGGTAACCCTGTTCGTGTAGGGGATTGTATGGAACCTCGTGACTGCGCAGGTAATGCCAGACATCGTCCTCGGACCAGTCGGCTAGCGGATTGAATTTCTGCAGACCGTGTGCGGTATCGTCTTCTTGTGCCGCCAGCTCGCTGCGCGTAGTTGACTGTGCACGACGCTGGCCGGTAATCCAGGCCTTGTTGCCGGCCAGTGCCCGCTTCAGCGGCTCGACCTTCCGAATACGGCAGCATTCCTTCCGCATCTCGATGCTGTCGTAAAACGCGTTCAGACCATTCGCAGCAACATAAGCATCCACGTCTGCTGCTTCAGGTTTGTACAATGCTAATTCGACAGCGTAGGTCTCGCGAATACGGTCGATCATGCCCAGTGTTTCGGCATGCAGACGTCCGGTCTCCAGCGTGAATACCTTGATCGGCAGTTCGGCACGCAGAATCAGGTCGGTCAGCACCATGTCTTCGGCGGCGAGACTGGAAGCAAACACAGCGGGTGAAAAATCGGTCGCGATACGTGCCAGCAGGGCCCGCGTTTGCGCGAGCACTTCATCATAGCGGGCGCTGCTCATGACAGATCCTGTGCGGCCGGACGTGCAACCCGACGATACAGCGGTGTCTTCTGGTCGCACGACGTTTGATAGGTATCCGAAAAATCCGTCAGGCCTTTGAGCGCTTCGTCGATGCGGCGATCCTCTCGCGTTGCAAAGGCATCGAAGCCGACACGCTGCATGTAGAACAGCTGATCGCGCAGTACATCGCCGATGGCACGAATCTCGCCATCGTAACCAAGCCGGGTGCGCAGATTAAAGGCGATCGAGTAGCCGCGTCCGTCAGAGAAGGCCGGAAAATCAACCGCAATCAGAGGCAGTGCAGCGATATCTTCTTTCAGCTGCTCGGGCCGCTCATCACTGGCCAGCCAGACTGCAATATCCTTGCGCGCGGCCAGCGTTGTTTTTTGCGCCAGCCAGACTTGCAGTGGCACGATCTGATGGCCTGCCGGTACGGCCACTAACTCAGGCAACTCGCCCTCGGATAATTTGAAAACGTTCCAGTGATCATCGACGATGGCTTTGTTTTTGATGATCTTACGCATACGCATCCTCTACGGCTTGGTAGGTGTGACCAGCGATGGGGGTCGCATACACATGATCCTTGAAGGGGGTGATACCAATACGGTTCACGGTATCGATGAAAAGTTCTTCCTCAATACGCTCGCGGACATAAACTTCCAGCAGACGGCCAATGACTTCGGGCATCTGACCGGCTGCGAACGAAGGGCCGATGATTTTTCCAATCGAACTCTCATTGCCTTGTGAGCCACCAATGGACACCTGATACCACTCGGAGCCATCCTTATCCACGCCGAGTATGCCGATATTGCCGACATGATGATGACCGCAGGCATTGATGCAGCCTGAAATATTGAGTTCGATATCGCCGATGTCATGCTGAAAATCGACATTGTCGAAACGTTCCGCAATCGCTTCCGCGATGGGGATGGATTTTGCATTCGCCAGCGAGCAGAAGTCACCACCGGGGCAGCAGATGATGTCGGTCAGCAGACCGATGTTGGCGGTTGCCAGTCCATGCGTCTTGGCCTCTTTGTAGAGTGCGAGCAGATCGGACTGCTTCACATCGGCCAGCACCAGATTCTGCTCGTGCGTGACACGCAGTTCACCAAAACTGTAGCGATCAGCAAGATCTGCGACAAAATCAATTTGCTCGGCAGTTGCATCACCGGGTGGGGTACCGGTTTTTTTCAGTGACAACGTAACGATGGCATAGCCTGGCACCTTGTGCGGCCGGACATTGCGTGTCAGCCAGTTTGAAAACGCTTTATTTTCGCTGCGTTGCTCCTGCAGCAGTGCGTCAGTGTCTGTCAGTACTTCATAGGCGTGTGGTGCGAAGTAGCTGGCCACACGCGCCAGTTCTTCCGGCGTGATCGTGCTGGGGCTGTCTTTCAGATCCAGCCACTCCGCCTCGACCTGACGGGTGAATTCTTCCGCGCCGAGTGCCTTCACCAGAATCTTGATGCGCGCTTTGTACTTGTTGTCGCGGCGACCGTATTGGTTGTACACGCGCATGATCGCTTCCGTGTAGCTCAGCAGATGCTGCCAGGGCAGAAACTCGCGAATGACACTGCCAATGATGGGTGTGCGACCCAGACCACCACCGACCAGCACCTGAAAACCGAATTCTCCAGCTTCATCTTTGATCAGGTTCAGACCGATGTCATGCACCTGAACGGCGGCGCGATCCTCGGCGGCGGCATTGACGGCAATCTTGAATTTGCGCGGCAGCCAGGCGAATTCCGGATGGAAGGTGCTCCACTGACGCAGTATCTCGATATAGGGACGGGGATCGGCCAGCTCGTCCGCGGCGACACCACAGAACTGGTCGGACGTGATGTTGCGGATGCAGTTACCCGAGGTCTGGATCGCATGCATTTCGACCGAGGCCAGCTCGGCCAGAATGTCCGGTGTCTGCTCCAGTTCGATCCAGTTATATTGAATGTTCTGGCGTGTGGTGAAGTGTCCGTAGCCACGATCGTATTTGCGTGCGATGCGACCGAGCTTGCGCATCTGCGTGGCCGACAGCAGTCCATACGGAATCGCCACGCGCAGCATATAAGCGTGGCGCTGCAAGTAGAGGCCGTTTTGCAGACGCAGCGGACGAAATTCGTCTTCGGTCAGCTCGCCGGACAAGCGGCGTTCGACCTGGCTGCGAAACTGCGCGACGCGTTCCCGGACGATCTGATGGTCGTATTGGTCGTAGCGATACATAGGTGTCCTTAAATAATTCGTGTCAGAGCACAAGCTTGGCCGCGACACCGGTCAGCGCGGTCGCGAGTAATCCGCGCAGGAAGGTTTCCGGTACCGAGCGCGCCAGCAGTGAGCCGATGGTGATACCGGGTACCGAGCCCAGCAGCAGCATGAGCAGCAGTTCCCAGTTAATCGAACCCAGCCACCAATGGCCGAGTGCCGCAATGGCCGTCAACGGCACCGCATAGGCAATGTCAGTACCGGCAATCTCGGCAGGCTTCAGGTTGGGGTAGAGCAGAACGAGAATGGTGGCGCCAATCGCGCCAGCACCGATCGACGACACCGTCACCAGGGCACCGATACCGGCACCGCATAGGCAATGTCAGTACCGGCAATCTCGGCAGGCCTCAGGTTGGGGTAGAGCAGAACGAGAATGGTGGCGCCAATCGCGCCAGCACCGAT
>CAZXDB010000006.1:44886-74572 GCA_964639465.1 uncultured Bifidobacterium sp.
AATCGCGCCAGCACCGATCGACGACACCGTCACCAGGGCACCGATACCGGCACCGGCAACAATCGTGGCAATCAGTTGTATCCTGCCGTGCAGCTGCTGCTCGGGATGTGCATGCATCCAGGCTTGCATCCGGCTGCGGAAAATAATCGCAACGACGGTCAGAATGACCGAAAAAGCGATCGCGTAGCGGATGATCTGCCCGATGTGCTTATCGAGCGCGCCGAAATATTTCAGCGCGATCGTCGCGATAACGGCCGCGGGCAGCGCGCCCAGGCACAGCCGCTTGACAATGTCCCAGTGCACATTTTTTTTCACGCGGTGCGCAATAGTGCCGGCGCTTTTGGTGATCGCGGCGAAGGCCAAATCGGTACCCACGGCCACGGTTGGATTGATCCCGAACAGCAGGGTCAACAGCGGCGTCATCAGTGAGCCGCCACCGACGCCGGTCAGGCCGACCAGCATGCCCACGGCAAATCCGGAAATCACATAAGTCAACGTCATAAAGCCTCGCGCGAAGAAGCCAGAATGCTAATAAACTCCCTGCTTATTCCAAACAACAGAGTATTTATTTGCTTATATGATTCTCAGATATAAGCCAACGGCCACAGTGCACCTTGATTTTTACGGCAGATTGATGCTTTTATGAAAACAATACTCGTCGTATCCGGGGAAAAACCATGAATCTCCATCAATTCCGCTTTGTTCGCGAGGCCGTCCGGCAAAAGTTCAATCTGACGGAAGCCGCCAAGGCGCTGTTCACGTCCCAGCCAGGCGTCTCCAAAGCGATCATTGAGCTCGAGGAAGAGCTCGGTATCGATATCTTCACCCGCCATGGCAAGCGCATCCGGGGGCTGACCGAGCCGGGGCGTCAGGTGCTGAAATCAGTCGAGCTGATCCTGCAGGAGGTCGAGGGCCTGAAACAAATCGGCAAGGAATTTGCAGCCCAAGACGCTGGCAGCTTCACGATTGCGACCACCCATACCCAGGCCCGCTACTCGCTGCCGGCCGTGGTGCAGGCGTTTTCGCAAAAATTCCCGAAAGTGCGTTTATCTTTATTGCAGGGCAACCCGCGGCAGGTCGCCGACATGGTGCTCAATGGTCAGGCCGATCTGGCGATTGCCACCGAGGCCGTTGCCGACATCGATGGTCTGGTTTCTCTGCCCTGTTTTCAGTGGGAGCATCTGGTCATCGCGCCACCAGAACACGCGCTGATCCGGCAGAAAACACTCACACTGGAAGATATCGCTGCCTTTCCTCTCATTACCTACGACAGCGCTTTCGCCGGTCGCAACAAAATCGATCAGGCATTTGCGCGCCGAGGACTGAAGCCCGATGTGGTTCTCGAAGCCATCGATGCCGACGTGATCAAAACCTATGTGGAGCTGGGAATGGGCGTGGGTATCATCGCGGGCCTCGCATATCACCCTGCGCGCGACACGAACCTCGCCGCGATATCTGCCGGTCATCTGTTCGGCACCAATCTTTCGCGCGTCGCGCTGAAAGAGGGGGCGTACCTGAGGAGTTATGTGTTCACCTTCATCGAACTGCTCGCGCCAAGTTTGTCACGCAAGCTGGTGGAGCAGGTGCTGGCAGGGCAGAAGGATAGCTACGAGATTTAGAACCTGTCTTGTCAGTCGTCGCTCTCATGGTGTTCAGGCAATGGAACGCGAAGGCTGATCAGGGTACCTTTCCCGGGGCGTGTGGCCATCGAAAAACTGCCGCCCGCCAAAGCAACGCGTTCCCGCATCTCGCGCAAACGGTAATTCAGCGGATTGGTCTTTGCAAGGGGCAGATTGCTTTTGCCGTTGTCGATAATCTCCATCAGTAGTTCCGAGCAGCCATCATACAAATGGATTTCAGCAGCACTGGCCTGCGCGTATTCGCGAATATTGTCGCAGGCAGCCTGAGCAATCCGGAACAGGGTGGTGGCAAGTGCAGAGTCCATCGGAATTTCTCCGGCATTGCAACGCAATTCATAATGAATGCCAGTCTGATTTTCCTGCTCTCTGGTCAGCCACCCCAGCGCGGCGACGAGTCCGACATCCAGAATACCCGGACGCAGCTCGGTGGCAATCTGTTGAATTGAACGGATCGAGCGGGTGATGATTTTATCGAGGTAGGCTTTTTCTGGTGCAAATTGGTCGGTGCCGGGCATGGATTCCCACAGATGGGTCAGCATCATCTTCAAGGCGGACAAATTGCCACCCAGATCATCATGCAATACCTGCCGGAGATGCACGTGCTCTTCTTCCTGTTCGCGATTAAGGTGCAGGTAAAGATCCGACAGATCAGAGCGTGACTGGCGCAAGGTGAGCTCATGCTGCTTGCTGTTGCTGATGTTGGTCATCACGCCGGTCCACTGAATACCATTCTCCCCGTCATTCTCAGGCCGTGCGCGCAGGCTGACCCATTTGGTGTCTCTCCAGGTGGCAATCTTGAGCCGACCCTCCCAGCAGAGCACCTCCAGTTTTTCTGCAGACTCCCGCAATTGCGTGGCCCAGCTTTCCCTGTCCTCATCGATGATCATCGCGAAAAACTGGCGCGCATTCGCATACAGAACCTCAGGCGCGAGCCCAAGCAGGTGCTCGCAGCCCTGGGAAAGAAAACTGAATTGGATAAGCTCGTTGGGTCCCTGTCGCATCTGAAAAAGCAAGGCGGGTACCCGAGCGATAATGTGTTCCAGACGTTCTTCTCTGCCTGATAAACGGCTTACCTCAGGATCATTCAGCGTACCGGAGTGATTTTTCATTGTCGAAAACAATCAATAGTGAACGCCGTCACTGTAGAGCTTCCGGTATGTGCCAGCTATCTGTCTTAAATGAAAATTTGCACCCGACTTGATATTTCACAAGGTCTTTGGTCATAGAATATCCATGACACAATTTTTTACCGGGGTTACGATGGAATGGTGGGTGCTGGCGGTGGAATTAGGGGTGCCGGTGATTATGGGTATTGCGCTCTACCTTACCCTGCGCAAATAGCGTCGATGCTGGCGGTTCTGTGACGCGATAAAAAAACGCATCGGGCCCGTCGGGGTCGATGCGTTTTTCGTGGAGCAGGGGAGGGTCAGCTGGCCTTCTTTGCGGCCTGCAGCAGGCACTTGGAGAGTTTATCGAAGTGCAGCAGCGCGGCGTGTGTCAGTTCCAGCTGTTTGCGGCGCGCATCTTCCGTATCTGCCAGCAATATCCATCCTTTCGCGCGCATTGACTTGAGTCGCCCGTGCAGCATCGCCGGTGACCCCAGCTCACGTTTTCCCATCAGGTCTTTGACGGACAAGCGCTCTTTTTTCTGGCGAGCGAAAGCGATCAGGGAAAGAATGCGCTCTTCCAGTGGCTCCAGCGGCGGTAGTGATGGCATGTCGCGCAGTGCTTCGGCGAGTTGCAGAAAACGTAAATAAATATCAGCAGGACGGGGTCGTTTGCTCACGAGAGGCGCTTCCTTGTAAATAGCTTTCTTATGGTGAAACATAATACCTTAAGGGTCATTAGTGTGCACCAATTCCTTGGGCGCTTCAAACGGTATCTTTAAAACCAGAGATAAAAAATTTCATCGTGTCCAATCGGGATTAGAGTGTAGCGGTGCCGGGACCGGCACGGTTGCCAGCACACTGATATTCCTGCCAGTTCCGATAACCAAAATGGTAGTAAAAATATAATTTTTTCAGACTGACTGAATAAACCCAGCTTTTGTGGCGAGCCAGCGTAGCTGTGCGACGCGGGATCTTGGTAAATCAAAGGCTTAGCACCTCCCTCGGTCGTTCCATTCGAGTCACTTATCTCGACGGCTCCCTGCCTTTTGTTGTCGCGCATGAATCGCCATGGGCTTCGAGAACCCGGGCAAGGCGCAAGTTTCGTTCGGCGCGAATTGCATCATTGATCGCAATGTCGCTCATGCCCATGACCTGCAATACCGATGACGAAAGTTGGAGCCCGGCTTCCAGTGTTTCGGGCATCACCCGAGTGGCACCCGCCTCCCGCAGGGCAAAAGCATGATCTTCATCATGGGCGCGGGCCAGTAGCGGGATGTCTGCAAATTCACGGCGAATCGCGCGCGTCGCATGCAATGCGGCATCGGCATGGTCCATGGTCAGCACGATCGCGGCGGATTGGCTGGCATGGACCCGATGCAACAGTTCGGGTCGGCTCACATCGCCAAAATAGACCGGCTCACCCAGTGGATGTTTGCAGGTCGAGCGGTGCATGTCGATATCGATCGCGACATAGCGCACGCCCTGGGCGTTCAGAATTTCCGCCAGCAATTGCCCCATCCTTCCGAAGCCCACAATAATCACATGACCCTGCAATGCATCTGTCTCGGCGCCGTCCAGCGGCGCCAGCGGTTGATGATGACGCTGCTCCCAGACTTGCCCTAGCGTGTGACCGACGCGTGCCATCAGGGGCGTGGCAAACATCGACAAGCCGACCATTAGCAGAACAAAGTGCGATAGTTCAGGCGAGAAGAGTTTGCTGGTCACCGCATAGCTCGTCACAATAAAGGCAAACTCGCCGCCCTGTCCCATCAGCAGTCCGCCTTCGAATGCCCGCCCCGCGGGCAGTTTTCCCAAGCGCAGCACCAGCATCATCACACTGCCTTTGGCGAGGAACAGACCGACCACCGACAACGGTAACCAGAGTGGCGACGCCAAAATGGCGCGCACGTCCGTCTGCATACCCACGGACATGAAAAATAGACCGAGCAACAGACTTTTGAAAGGCTCGATTGTGACTTCAACTTCGTGACGAAATTCGGTTTCAGCCAGTAGCAGACCGGCGAGAAACGCACCGAGTGCCATCGACAAGCCGGCATAAGCGGTCAGCCCGCCAATACCCAGAGTACACAACAAAATCAGTGCGACAAAGGTTGCCGGCTGGTGCTGCTGTGACAAAGCCTTGAACACCGGTCGTATCACCCGGCGACCCAGTAGGTAGATCAGCACGATCGCGGCAACCGATTTGAACAGTACATCGGCCAGCAACGCCCACAGATGCGCCGTGTTCCCACGCGAGAGCACGCCGGTGAGGATCAGGATCGGCACCACCGCGAGGTCTTGCAGCATCAAAATGGAGAAAGAGGCTTGACCCAGTGGTGTGTCGAGCATTCGCCTGTCGGTCATCAGCTGCATCACGACTGCGGTCGATGACAATGCCAGAACCAGCCCCAGCACAATGGCAGCGGGCAGTTCATTCCCGACTAGCAGTGCGACGCCACCGATCAGCAGCGCCGACAAAAGTACTTGCGCGGTACCTGCGCCGAACACCCATCGCCGCAGCATCCACAAACGCTCTGCAGACAACTCCAGCCCGATCGTAAACATTAGAAACAGCACACCCAGCTCTCCCAGAGCGACTGTGCCCTCGACACGAATGAAGATGATGTTTTCCAGCCAAGGCAAATGACCCACCCAGAGCCACAGTCCGAACGGGCCCAGCAAAACACCGACGGCAAGGAAGCCCAGAATTTGATTAACGCGGAAGCGCTGAAGCAAAGGAATCAGAATGCCGGCCAGCGCAAGAAAAATCAGCGTCTCGCGTAAAAAGGGTAGTCCGGAAGAATGTTCCGGCATGGCGAAGGCATTCCTTGGTGGTCAGCAGATTGATCAGCGGATTTCAGTCGAACATCAGTCTGACGTCGGCTGGCTGTCGATGCATGGTCAGCGGATTGTCAATGAAGTATCAGCAAATTTGACAGCGGTTTCCAGTGAATATTCGTTCGCTGATCGTATAATCGATGTCATATTGATGTGGAGCAACTTGATCGGTGCTTTGCAGAGTTTTTGTTATCGCACTCATCGCTTTCCGCATCGCTGACTTCAGCGTATTCGTCTTCCTCCCGGGGCTGCCATGCAACTCATTACCCGACTCCTGTTACGGCTTTTCGTGGTCGGCTTGCTGATGCTGATGATTGCTGCCGTGTTCACGCTCTCTGCCGCTCGTCAGGATATTGCCGATGAAGTGCGGGGTAGTGAGAGCATTGGTCAGCTCATCACCACCCTGTCCGAATTGCAGGGAAGTGCCTCCGTCGATCAGCAAATCAAAGCGATTGATGCCCTCAACCGCGGTGAACGTCTGCGGCACTTTCATGTCGCTTTGCTGGATGAATCGGGACGCCGCCTGACCCGGCCCCCCGATCCGCCGCCGTTCGATATGCCGGTCATGCTGAGCCGCTTTCTAGCCAGCGATGCCGCGATGAGCAGTTATGCGTTGTCGTTGCAGCGCAGCGATGGCCGCAGCGTCACGCTCATGCTCGAACCCAATCCGGATTCCGAGAGCAGCGAGGCGGTCACCGGCGCTTTACTGCAGCTGGCACTGTTCGGTGCGCTGGCATTGGCATTGATTATCGCGATCTGGGTCACACTGCACCTGGCACTCGCACCGCTCTCGGACATTCTCGCCGGCATTGCCCGCATTGAAGCCGGTCATTACGCTACCCGCATTACGGCCTCCGGCACCAGGGAGCTGAACCAGATCGCGCAGGCGCTCAATCATCTCGCGGCGGCGCTCACTGAGCAGATTGCCAAGCAGCGCGAATTGTTGCATCGGCTGCAGGATGTGCAGGAAGAGGAGCGACGAAAGCTCGCGCATGAATTGCACGATGAATTCGGCCAATTGCTCACAGCGATACAGGTCGATGCCTCGTATTTGCTGAAGCAATCGTCCGGCCAGACCGCGCTTGAAACCTGCGCACAGGCTATGTACGAAAATAGCAGCAGCATACTTTCGCAATTGCGAAGCCTGCTGGCACAGCTGCGTCCTTATGGTCTTCAGGGCGGTGAAGAAAACGACATCGCGCTTGAGCAGGCCCTGCGCGATCTGGTGCGTCAGCGGCAGTCACGCGGCTCGGTCGCTCTGGACTGCCGCTTGTTCGTGAACCTCGACCATGTCGCCATACCTCAGCGCCTGGCGGTGGCGGTTTACCGGATCGCGCAGGAGGCGCTGACCAATGTCATGCGGCATGCCAATGCCAGCGGTGTCGACATTGCTGTCCAGGTCGATCGTGCCGCACAAACCCTGAAACTGACGATCGCTGATGATGGCAAAGGCATGCCATTGCCGAATCCGGAGGCCGCCAGCGGCCTCGGTTTGATTGGCATTCGCGAGCGTGTGCTCGCCAATCAGGGGCAGGTGCATTGGCACTCGGTTGCTCCGCACGGCCTGCGACTGGAAGCCATCTTCCCGCTGGATGTCGCACTTTTTAGGGAGTTTGCTGATGGCCGCTGATATGGTGCGCGTCATGCTGGTCGATGACCATGCCGTCGTTCGTGCAGGCTACAAGCGTTATCTTGAGCTGGATTCGGCCCTGCAAGTGGTGGCTGAAGCCGACAGCGGTGAGCGCGCTTATGTGATGCTCGCGCACACGGCAGCGGATGTGGTGGTGATGGATCTCTCCATGCCAGGGCAGGGCGGACTGGAGAGCATGCGCCGGATTTTGCAACGGTATCCCGAGCAACGTGTACTTGTCTTTACCATGCATGAAAACGCAGCGCTTGCTTTGCAGGCGCTGCGCGCGGGTGCGAGTGGTTACCTCACCAAAAGCATGCCCCCAGAGCGCATGATCGAAGCGATCCATCAGGTCATGCGCGGCGAAAAACCGATTGCCGATGATCTGGCCGCAGCGGTGGCCGAGGCAGAGAATGAGAGTGCGCCTCATCTGCAACTCGCGCCGCGTGAGTTCGAGATTTTTCGTTTGCTGGCGAACGGGCACACGGTCGATGAAATTGGGCAGCGGCTGCATCTGGGGTCAAAGACCGTCGCCAATTATCAGTCATCGATACGGCAGAAATTGGGTGTGTATACGCCGATCGAGTTGCATCAGTATGCCAAGCGGCACGGGCTGGCCTGACGAGGCTGCCTCTCAGGCTCGGTGCTTTCTGTGCAGGTAATTCTGTGGATGTAAAAACGGGCATGCAGTAAATAGCATGCCCGTTGCTTGCTGCGGGGGAAAGTAATCAGAAGCGGTAACGCACACCGACCATCACACTGCGGGGAGCGCCGGGGGCGACGAAGCGGCTGACGTTGGGGCCGACGCCCGCCGCTGTGATTTGGCTGCCATCCGCGTTGAACATGCTCATGGCCATCATGCCGTAGGTTTCGAAGCGGGTATCCAAGACATTATTGATACGGGCGAAATAATCGAGACCTTTCTGCGCTTCGTAGTTCGCGTGCAGGTTCAGTAAATGGTATCCCTTGACTTTCGCAACGTATAAAACGTCATCTTCAATTTTTCCATCTTCATTACCTTGTGTTGTCATACTTGACGTCGCAACGAATGTGCCGCCGATCGTCAATTTTTCATTCGCCCGCCAGTCCGCATTCAGCTTGAATGTGTGCTCGGGTAATCCCGCGATCTTGGTGCCGGGACTGATGGTGATATCTCGTTCGCCACCGAACAGTGTGCCGTTGTCCTGATAGGTCGCGTCAAGGTAGCTGTAGCTAGCTCGTAATGCCACCGATTGAATGGCGGTGTAGGCTGACAAGTCAATGCCTTGACGCCGTGTGCGTGAGAAGTTACTGAAATAACCCAGGCCGCCGAGATTGATCGTTCGAAACAAAATGTCATCTTTGTTTTCCGAGCGATAAAGCGCGACAGAGAAACCGCTGTCAGAAGTCAGTTGCCAGCGCAGACCCGTCTCCAGCGTCATCGCAATCACTTGTTTCAGGTAGGGATCAGCTTGCAGTCCGGTTGGAAGACGGCAGGCATTGTTCTGGTCAGCGCAACCCAGTTCAATTGATGTCGGCACCCGGTTGCTCTGGCCGATATTGGTGAACACAGATATCGCCTGCGTAGGTTTGTAGGTGATGCCGATCGAAGGATTGAAGCTGCTGTAGGAGAAGCGGTCGCCCGTCTGACGGGCTGGGTTGATAGCTACGCCATCATTGTCCAGGTAAGTTGTCAACCTGTTTGCCAGCACCGAGTGGTTGAATCGACCTGCGGTTGTCAGGAAAGTTTTTTCCGAAATGCTCCAGGTATCCGACGCATAGATACCGAAGGAGGTTGTTTTTCCTTTCATCCTGGCGTGATCCTCGGTCGGTTCGCAACCGAAGGGTGCACGCGTTGAATCAATGTCACACTCACCCGCCTGGCTGGAGCCGTAATTGCTTTTGCTGACATCGACGGCCACGCCGGTCGTCAGCTGATGTTTGTCCATTATTTTCGTCAGGTTGACGCTGGAGCCGACACTGGTTTGCGATGTGTTTGTGTAATTGAGTACGGCTTCGTTTTCATACACGCCACCATCCAGCTCACGCTCCGCATCGCCACCCACAGTTTTTCGTTTACTGTTCCTCACGTAGGCATTGGCCGCCAACTCAGTCTCACCGTCCAGAATTCTCTGAAAATTAAAAGTCAGCTGCTGCAATTCATTTCGCGTTCGGTCAGGGTGGGTATAAACCCACTTACGATTTGTCTCATACATACCAGCGGCTGCCGGATCATCACCATCAGCTCCGTAGCTGTAACTCGGTAACAGCCCATTCCCCAACAAACTACTCCGACCCACTAGCAGTGACAAATCCCAGTTACTGTCATTCTGCTGACGTCCAATCTTCGCAAACACATTACCCAGATTACCGCTGGAATAATCGCGCCATCCATCTTCACGGAAGCCGGTCGCAGCGACAAAGCTGTGATAACCGTCATCCCCCTTGCTGCCGTGGCTGATATCCGTTCGCACCCGTCCAAAGCTACCCGCCTGCAATTTGATCTCACCACCCGGCGCGGTGAGCCCGGATTTGGTGGTAAAGGCCAGTGCGCCACCCAAGGTATTAAGGCCATACACAGGATTCGATCCCGGTACCAGCGTCACATTACCGATCGCGGCTTCGGGGATCATGTCCCAGTTCACCACATCACCAAAGGGTTCATTCACCCGTACACCATCCAGATAAACCGACAGGCCTTGCGAAGAACCCAGAATGCCCGACAGGCGGAAACCGCGATAAGTGATATCGGCCTGAAACGGACTGCCCTGGACTTCATTGATGTTCACGCCCAACAGATTGCGCGACATGTAATCGGTCAGATTCAGCGTCTGCGACTGATACAGCTGCTCGCTAGTAACGGTTTGCACGTCATACGGGAGCTTGTCTTTTTCTATGCCAATACCCGGCAGCGGCGAAGTGCCGACAACCTCGACCTGGGGTAGCGCTTTGTCAGCAGTTTGTGCAGTAGTTTGATCGGTGCTGGTGTCTGCCAGTGCTGCGCTTGCAAACATCGCCATGACGGACAGCGCAATCAGTGAATATTTCGGGGTGGGGGTTTTACGCATGATCTGCTTCTTTTATATTTCTATTATGACAAGCCGGATCGTATCGCCGGCCTGGTCTCCTCTTGCAGACAGGCATGCCTGGCTGCGGTGTCGAAGCTTACGGGTTTCCGGAAGGAATGCGTATGGGAATTCTTCCCGCTGCAGAAGGCCATCGGACGGCGGGCTACCGAACATCCTTTGTTAAAATGGCGATCGTTGTCCGGTAGCGCCGTTCAAGTGGTCGGTGCTGTCGATCGTTAAGCCGGTTTGCAGCGGGTAAAAATTTGTTTCAGCAGCCGTTTGGCAGTCATTCTGCTGAATTTCCCACCTTCGTGAATTGCCCTGGAGTTGTCTGTCATGTCTTCACCCCTGACGGTCGAGATCGACCACGCGCTTGCCATCATCACTTTCAATAATCCCTCGCGTGCCAATGTACTGGATCTGGCGATGGCGCAGGCCTTTGCGGCCGCCATCGAACAAGTCGCTGCCGACAAGACTCTGCGTGCCTTGCTCATTACCGCCAACGGCAAGCAGTTCTGCGTCGGTGGCGATGTGAACGCGTTTGCCGATACCTCGCGTCCGCTGGTTGACACTCTGAAAGAACTGCTCGAGCCCGTCCACGCAGCGCTGCGTCTGGTGTCAATGTTGGAGATACCCGTGGTCTGCGCAATCAACGGCGCGGTCGGCGGCGGCGGCATCGGTCTGGGTTTGTGTGGCGACATCGTGTTGGCTGCCGAATCGATGAAACTGCGCGGCGGCTATTCCGCGATTGGCCTGACCCCCGATGTTGGCGGTTCCTGGTTTGTAACCCAGCGCGCCGGTGTCGCCAGAGCGAAAGACATTTTTTTGACTAACCGTCCCGTGCCTGCCGTTGAATGCCTGCGCATGGGCCTGGTCGATGCGGTCTATCCGGATGCCGAACTTGCCGCTGCTGCCAGATCGCTCGGGCACCAGCTGGCCAAAGGACCTGCACAGTCACAAGCACGGATCAAGGCGCTCATCAATGCGGCGTCCCATCATTCGCTGTTACATCATCTCGATGCCGAACGGGATGCCATGTATGCCTCAGGTGACACGGAAGATGGCCGTGAGGGCATCCGCGCTTTCATCGAGAAACGTGCACCAAAATTCAGTTAATCCGCCATTTCACAATAATTCTTAAAATAACAGGAACACTATGAAAGCCGTTGTCTGCAAAGCCTGGGGTCTGCCTGAAACGCTGGTCATCGAAGAACAAGCGGATGTGATGCCGGCCGCCGGTGAAGTCATGATCGACATCATGGCCGCCGGGGTCAATTTTCCTGATGTGCTGATCATCCAGAACAAATACCAGTTCAAGCCTGAATTGCCCTTCACGCCCGGTAATGAGCTAGCCGGCATTGTCAGAGCGGTGGGTGAGGGCGTCACAAAATTCAGCAAAGGTGATCGCGTTTTTGCGTTTGTACCGCAAGGCGCTTTCGCGCAGCAGATCGCTGTGCCGGAGGCATCCGTCTTGCCCATGACCGAGGCAATGGACTTTGACACTGCCGCCGCACTGACACTGACGTATGGCACTTCGCATCATGCCATCGTCGATCGAGCGCAACTCAAAGCCGGTGAGACCATGCTCGTACTGGGCGCAGCCGGCGGCGTCGGTCTGGCCGCGATTGAAATCGGCAAGGCTATTGGTGCGCGCGTCATCGCTGCCGCTTCAACCGATGAAAAACTGGCGATCTGCAAACAGCATGGCGCCGATGAACTCATCAACTACGCCAGTGAAGATTTGCGCGAAGCGATCAAACGCACCACGGATGGCAAAGGTCCCGACGTGGTCTACGATCCGGTCGGTGGCAGCTATACCGAACCGGCATTCCGCTCGATTGCCTGGCGCGGTCGCTATGTGGTCATCGGTTTTGCGAACGGCGAAATACCGAAGCTGCCGCTGAATCTGCCGTTGCTCAAAGGTGCGTCGGTGGTCGGTGTCTTCTGGGGCGATTTTGTGCGGCGTGAACCAGCGCACCATAACGCGGCCATGCACGAGCTGATGACATGGCACGGAGAAGGCAAGATACGACCGCATGTCTCGGCGTCTTATGCACTCGCCGAAACACCGCAGGCACTGATCGACATGGCTTCACGCAAGGTCACTGGCAAAATCGTGATCCGGCCCCGTCAATGAGCCACGACCCCGACAACAAAGGCCCTAAAGTCTATGCGATTGACGGTGTCACACCCGTTATCGATCCCACGGCCTTTGTCCATCCGACGGCGGTTCTGATCGGTGACGTCATCATTGGTCCGGGCTGTTATGTGGGCCCGCTGGCCTGTCTGCGCGGTGACTTCGGTCGCCTGATCATGGAGCGTGGCTCCAATCTGCAAGACACCTGCGTGGTGCATGGTTTTCCTGGCAGCGATACCGTCATTGAAGTGGATGGTCATATTGGTCATGGTGCCGTGATTCATGGGGCACGCATTGGGCGCAATGCGCTCGTCGGCATGAATTCGGTGGTCATGGACGGCGCGGTGATTGGTGAATCATCGATTGTCGCCGCTATGTCCTTTGTGAAGACCGGCATGCAGGTACCGCCGAAAAGTCTGGTGATGGGTATGCCGGCGCGTGTTGTTCGCACCTTGTCGGATGAAGAAATTGAATGGAAATTCAAAGGCACCCTCGAATATCAGCAGCTGGCCGTGCGCTGCCGCGAGAACCTGCAGGAAGTGGCACCGCTCACTGCCGTTGAGCCTGATCGCAAGCGCTTGCGCTTCGATAACCCCGAAGACATGGTGAAACCCAAATTGCCCGCCGCTGAAAAATCATGACGTATCAGACACTGGAAATCATGCATCACGGGCGCGTGGCGACGATCTGGCTGAATCGGCCGGCAGTGCGCAATGCGTTCAACGAAATCTCCATTGCCGAAATCACGCAGGCATTTAGAGCGATGGACAAGGATCGCAGTGTACGGGTGATTGTGCTGGCTGCACGGGGTACGGCATTTTGTGCCGGAGCCGATCTGAACTGGATGAAAAAAATGGCCAGCTACAGCGAGGAAGAAAATCTCGCCGATGCCGCCGCTCTGGCTGAAATGATGCGTGTGATTTACGAGTGCAGCAAACCCACGATAGCGCGTGTTCAGGGGGATTGCTATGCTGGCGGCATGGGTCTGGTGGCTGCTTGCGATATGGTCGTCGCACAAGAGAGCGCAGGGTTCTGTTTATCCGAAGTGCGGCTGGGACTGATTCCGGCGACGATTTCGCCGTATGTGATTCGAGCCATCAGCGAGCGCGCATCGCGCCGCTATTTTCTGACTGCAGAACGTTTCGATGCGCAAGAGGCGCGGCGCATCGGCCTCGTGCATGAAGTCGTGACTGAAGATCAGCTCGACCATGAAGTCGACAAGCTCGTGCATTCGCTGCTGGCGTGCAGTCCCCATGCCGTGAACGAAGCCAAACGTCTGGTGCGTGATGTGTCCGGCGAAGCCATTGAGCCGGCGCTGATTACCGAGACCGTGCGCCGTATTGCGCAGATTCGCGTTTCCGACGAAGGTCGCGAGGGTGTGCAGGCATTCCTGAATAAACGCAAGCCTTCCTGGTTGACCGATTCCGTGCCGGATGCACAGCAGAATTCACCGCCTAAGCCACCCCATGTTTCCTGAGTTTCCGCTGCTCGGCCAGCTTGAGAGTCAGCTGGCCGTTTTGTCAGAGCAGCAGTTACGGCGGCAATTGCGGGAGGTGCAGACACCGACTGCACCATCGCTGATCGTGGATGGTCAGCCACTCACCGCATTTTGCAGCAATGATTATCTGGGCCTCGCATCCGATGCACGCATCATTGAAGCACTGCGTGAGGGTGCATTGCGGTACGGTGCGGGCAGTGGCGCATCCCATCTGATTAGCGGGCACTCGGTCGCCCATGCGCAGCTGGAAACCCGATTGGCCGACATGCAGGCACCCCATCTGATCGAGCCACGCGCTTTGTTTTTTTCCACCGGTTACATGGCCAATCTGGCGGTGCTGACGGCGCTCGCAGGAAAGGACGCAGACATTTTTTCTGAGGCGCTCAATCACGCTTCGCTAATCGATGGTGCACGGCTCTCGCGTGCACGCGTGACGATCTACACCCGCGATGATTTGTCTGCGCTGGATAGTCTGCTGGCAGCCAGTACCGCCAGCACCAAACTGGTGGTGACCGACAGCGTGTTCAGTATGGAGGGTGCGATCGCGCCGCTGCCCGAATTGCTTGCTTTATGCGAACGTCATCAGGCCTGGCTGGTGGTCGATGATGCGCATGGTTTTGGTGTGTTGGGCGAGCAGGGCGCGGGTGTCTTGCAGCATTTCGGATTGCGCTCGCCGCAGCTGGTGTATATCGGCACGCTGGGCAAAGCCGCTGGTGTGTCGGGTGCTTTTGTGGCGGCACATGCCACGGTGATCGAATGGCTGGTACAACGCGCGCGGACGTACATTTACACCACGGCGACGCCACCGGCCATTGCTCATGCGCTGCTCGCGAGCTTGGACATCATCCGCGGTGCCGAAGGCACCCTGCGGCGACAGAAATTACAGGCCCACATCAGACAACTCCGTAATGAGCTTCACCTGAAGCGTTGGCACTTGCTGCCGTCGGATACGCCCATACAGGCCATCCTCATTGGCGCGAATCAGCCCGCACTGCAGGCGGGCGAAGCCTTGCGTGCCAACGGTTTGTGGGTCGCCGCCATCCGGCCGCCCACGGTCGCAAAAGATACCGCGCGATTGCGCGTCACGCTGTCTGCTGCTCATGACAGCGCACAGATAACCCAGCTAGCCGCAGCAATGAGTGATTTGGAGCTCGCATGAATCTGAAATTCGCTTGTTTCGTGACTGGTACCGACACTGGTGTTGGTAAAACACTGATCTCGGCTGCGCTCTTGTATGGACTGTCCCGGGCAGGACTGGTCACTGCCGGCATGAAACCGCTGGCCGCCGGTGCCGAGATTCGTGATGGCGTTTTGCATAATGATGATGTGGCTGAGCTCGAAGCCGCGTCCAGTCTGTCGTTGCCCCGCGATCTGATCGTGCCCTATCTGCTACGCGAGCCCGCAGCACCGCACATCGCCGCAGCGCTGGAAAACACCCTAATTGACCCGCAGCGTTTACTGACGGCCTACGCCCAAATCGCAGCAAAGGCCGAGGCGGTGGTGGTGGAGGGGGTGGGTGGTTTTCGAGTGCCGCTGACAGATGATTTCGATACCGCTGATCTGGCTAAAAAGCTGCAGCTTGATGTTATCCTCGTGGTCGGTTTACGCCTTGGGTGCCTTAATCACGCATTGCTGACGGCTGAAGCGATCGCGGCGCGTGGGCTAAAGCTCGCCGGCTGGGTGGCGAACCAGATTGACCCGGCGATGCCGCATCAGCACGAAAATGTCGATGCCTTGGCCCAAAGGCTGTCGGCACCGCTGTTGGGAGTGGTGCCCTTTATGTCGCAAGCATCAGCGGCATCAGCTGCGCGTTATATTGATTTTCAGTGGACCGGCGTGGTGCCCGCTTAATTCAGCGTCTGAATTTTGCGTCTGAATTTTATGTGTGAGTTTCGAGCCTGAATCTAGTTTCTTATTTTCGTTTTTGAGTTTTTTCTGAATTTTTTTGTGATTTCGCGCCATATCGCCGTACCTGATTTTGTACTTTATTTTCTGAGAGATCTGCATGTCATCGCAAACCATCGCCTTTCACACCGCCGCCAAAAAAGTCGCTGCTACCGCAGCCGCCAACGAGATCTGGCCTGTCGCTGAAGTCGCTGCGCTGTTTGAATTGCCTTTCAATGATTTGATGTGGCAAGCGCAGCAGGTCCATCGTGCGAATTTCGATGCCAACGAAGTCGAGCTGGCGACGCTCCTGTCGATCAAGACCGGCGGCTGCCCCGAAGACTGCGGCTATTGCCCGCAAGCTGCGCGCTATGACACTGGTGTCACTGCACAAAAAATGATGCCCGTCGAAGAAGTCGTCGCCGCAGCGCAGGCCGCTAAAGACAGTGGCGCGACGCGCTTTTGCATGGGTGCGGCCTGGCGCTCACCGAAAGACCGCGATCTCGATGCTGTGGAAGACATGGTCAAAGCAGTTAAGGCACTGGGGCTAGAGACCTGCGCCACGCTCGGTATGCTCAAAGAAGAACAGGCCGAGCGTTTAAAGACGGCCGGACTGGACTACTACAACCACAATCTCGACACCGCGCCCGAATTTTATGGTGACATCATCACCACGCGTGACTATCAAGACCGACTCGACACGCTCGGTCATGTGCGTCAGGCCGGGCTGAAGGTGTGCTGTGGCGGAATCGTCGGTATGGGCGAATCACGTCAGCAGCGCGCGGGCTTGATTTCGCAGCTCGCGAATCTGAATCCTTATCCTGAATCCGTACCGATCAATCATCTCGTTGCGGTCGAGGGCACGCCGCTGGCGGATCAAGAGGCACTGGATCCGCTGGAATTTGTGCGAACGATTGCGGTAGCTCGCATCACCATGCCGAAAGCCCGTGTTCGCTTGTCAGCAGGCCGCCGTCAGCTGGGCGAGGGTGTGCAGACGCTGTGCTATCTCGCTGGTGCGAATTCCATTTTCTACGGCGACAAGCTGCTGGTGACCGGCAATCCCGAAGTGGAAGAAGATCGCGCGCTGCTCGACCGGCTCGGCATCCGGAGCAAGCAGGGCGCTTGACCAGTCGCAAGTGCGCAATCGTGATCTGATGAAAGTCAGATCACGAATTGCCCTCAATTTTTACTGCGCCGATGAATTTTCCTGAGATGCTGACGATGGTCTCAAGCCTTGCAGATCAATGGCCAAGGCTCAGGCCCTTGATCTGACTGTCCACCCGTGGGTGGACACTGAATGCGCTGCGTGAATGGACAGGGTAGACATGGCGCTGGCTTGCCAGCCCGAAGCCGATGCCAGGACGCGAGTTATTGGACGTTGCCATCTTGGGATTTGCGAGCAACCAGCCCGATCAAGGCAGACTGACCGCTGTGCTGCGTGCCTTCACGAAGCACAGCTTCATAGGCCTGCAACTCAAGAAGGCTCATGTCGCCAAAGGCATCGCGCAGAAGTTCCTCGGTATACAGATGATCGAGGTTCGGTGGTCCGCCAGTCTTGTAATCCAGTTGTTTCGGCGTATAGCCTTGCAGCAGGATCAGACCATTGGGCTTAAGCACAGACTTCATGTTGGCGAATAGTCTGGCGCGTGCATCGGGGTCTGCGAACTGAATGAAAATCGCCACCACCGCGTCATACGCCTCGGGCTTCCAATCAAACTTGTCGGCGCCGCACACCTGATAATTCACCTCCACGTTGGCTTGCTGCGCGAGACTGTTTGCTTTAGCGACGCCAACAGGCGAGATATCAAAGGCATCGACGTGCATGCCTTGCTGTGCCAGCCAGACGCTGTTGCGACCCTCGCCGTCCGCTACAGCCAGCACACGACCGCCCGCAGGGAGCAGGTCGCGATGCTGTGTCAGCCAGGCGTTCGGTGCGGTACCGAAAATGTAATCATCGGTAGAGTAGCGTGCATCCCAGGTTTGGGCCGGGTTGGCAAACCCTTTCGAACGCCGCTTAGGCATGGTCGGTATTATTCTCAAGCGGGCAAGTGCGCAGCCCCAGCAGGGAGTATGCCGGGCAGAAGCGCAGAGCGCCGGTGGCAATCGGTATCAAGCCTATCCAGCCCCAGGGACCGATGACATTCAAGAGCGATAACAAAATAAGCAGGCTGCCTGCCAAGATGCGTAGTGCACGATCAACCGTTCCGACGTTGGCTTTCATGAGACTCTCCTTCGGTAAGTGGACGACAAAGTGGGTGTCAGCATTACGGCGCGCTAGCGCTGCGGGGCTGGTGCCAGAAGCGGTCGGCCAGCTCATACAAAGCCATGCCCGCCACCATCGCAACAACAAAGATAACCGCTTTTGGGTTACCTGTGCCAAGTGAGGTGATGGCCGGGCCGGGACAAAAGCCCGCCATGCCCCAGCCGGCACCAAACAGCAGGCTGCCGATGATCAGGCGACGGTCGATATCGTTTCTCGAGGGCAAATGCATCGCGCCGCCGATAAAGTTGGTCGTGCGTTTGTTAGCAAACCGGAAAGCGATGAAGCCCACCAAAATGGCGCCGCCCATCACGAAGGCCAGCGACGGATCCCAGTTCCCGGCGATATCCAGAAAGCCGATGACTTTGGAGGGATCGGTCATGCCCGCAAAAATCAGCCCGATGCCAAAGATCAGGCCGACGATGAACGAGGACAGTGTATCGATATGTTTTTTCATGGTTGACTCCTTCAAGCCAGAAGATGGCGCATGACGAACACAATCGCCATGCCCGCGCCCATGAAGGCGAGGGTGGCAACCAGCGAACGCGGTGACAGACGGGACAGGCCGCAAACGCCATGGCCACTGGTGCAGCCGGCACCGTAGCGTGTGCCGATGCCCACGAGCAGACCGGCAACCACGAGTACCTCGGTATTGGCTTCGATCGTTGCGTTGACCGGGCCTGTCAACGCAAAAATTGCGGCTGGCGCGGCAATCAGGCCGAGCAGGAAGGCGAGACGCCAGGCCCTGTCGCCAGATCCGCGGCTAAGCAGGCCACCGATGATGCCGCTGATACCGGCGATGCGTCCGTTGGCAAGGACGAACAGGGCGGAAGAAATGCCGATCAGCACGCCGCCCAGCAGCGACATGCCGGGGGTGAAATGGATCCAGTCGATGGTCATACAGAGTCTCCTTCAAGGGGTACACAATATTGCTGATAAAGCACCGCGAGAACCGCGAGTACGGTGTCACTGGTGATACGGTAAAAAATCTGTTTGCCTTCCCGTCGCGTCTCGACGAGCGATTCGTCACGCAGGACCGCCAACTGCTGTGAGAGCGTGGGCTGCTGTATGTCGAGCAGCTCCTCGAGCTCGCCAACGCGGCGCTCGCCCTGAGCGAGCTGGCAGAGCAGCATCAGTCGGTCCGGGTTGGACATGACGCGCATCAGCGAGCAGGCCTGGGTGGCAGCGGCCCGCATGCCGGGTAAATCGAAATCGGTGGTGGGTGTCATAGGGTCTTGCGCGTCGAAAAACTCATCAAGGTGGACATTCTATTCGAAAACAAACTATAAAACAATAAACTATAAGTGAAGTAAGTGATGTGGGCCGAGGTCGGGCCGCCCGGAACCGGTTTCATTTAATCAATGTTTCCATGGACAAACACCCTGATATCAGGAAAAATAGGGTTGAACTAGCCATTCGTGTTTCAAAAGCGTTGGTAACCGGTTAGTCTCTTTAGTAATATAATTTAAAACTAATCCCCCCCTGAAACGGAGAGTAGCAATGCGTTTAATGCCTGCAATGCTCGTCGCTATCGCGGCAGCAAGCATCGGTCAGTTCGCTGTTGCGGACACGGCTGATGTCAAGACCCAGACAATTGTCGAAGTCAAAAAGAAGGGTGCTCACTGCGAGCAAGACCCGAATTGCTTTAACCGTTACCACCCGGCCATCAAGCCAGTGGCACGTGCAAAGCCGGGCGATCTGATCGTCGTTCACACACGTGACGCACTGGATTCGAACCTGAACATCAATTCGAAGCCGAAAGACGTCACTGCTATCGACGTCAACCTGATCCACCCAATGACGGGCCCGATCTACATCGAAGGTGCAAAGCGTGGCGATGTGCTGGCGGTCAAGCTCATCGACATCAACCCTAACGAATATGGTTACACCACCATCATTCCGGGTTTCGGCTTTCTGCCTGACCTGTACACCGAGCCGTTCGTTGCGAACTGGAAGCTGAATCGTCGTGAAGCAGTCTCTGCTGAGGTTCCAGGCGTTCGCATTCCGATGAACGGCTTCATGGGTTCCGTTGGCGTTCTGCCAGGCGAAGCTGAAGTCGACAAGTGGCTCGCTCGCGAGACCCAGCTGGGCAAAGCCGGCGGCGTTGCACTGCCGCCCGAGCCGACTGGTGCACGTCCTGCTGACATCTGCGGTCCGAACGGTAGCCACAAAGACAAATGTCTGCGTACCATTCCACCGCGTGAAAACGGCGGCAACATGGACGTCAAGCAAATGGTTGAAGGCACCACACTGCTGTTGCCTTGCTTCGTTGACGGCTGCGGCTTCTTCATCGGCGACGTGCACTATGCACAGGGCGACGGCGAAGTGGCAGGCACCGCGATTGAAATGGGCGCAGTAGTAACTGTCCAGACTGAAATCCGCAAAGGCATGGCATCAGTTGTCAAGCAGCCGCATTTTGAAGGCGGTTCGCAGCTCAAGAAACTCGAGCCAGACAGCTTCCACGCAACAGTTGGTTACCCGCTGAAGAATGCCGGCGAAGTGCCACCACAGTGGACCTATCTGGACAGCGCGAAAATCAAGCCGCTGACCAACCTCTCCAACGACGTTACACTGGCAGCACGTAACTCGCTGATTCAGATGCTCGACTGGCTGCAAGCCACCAAGGGTCTGACCAAAGAGCAGGCGTTTGTTGTTACCAGCGTCGCTTGCGACCTGCGTATCAGCAACGTGGTTGACGTGCCAAACTATGCTGTGACGACGATCTGCCCGATGGAAATCTTCGGCAAGAAGTAATCACTGCTGTATGAAGCACAAAGAGCGAGGATTATCCTCGCTCTTTTTTTAAGTAGACGCTGAAGGTACACCATGCAACGAAGACGATTTATCAGCAGCGCGACAGCGCTGATCGCAGCCGCACTCTGGCCCGTTACACAGGCACTCGCCCATACGCCCTATGCGCAATGGGATATTTTCCGTAAACGAAATTTGCAGATACTCACTTCGCACAGCGACCTTCCCGGTGACTCCATCGGTGATGAATGGGTCGATTTTCTGCGCAAAAAATTACCCCTGTCACGCGCGATGGTCAGTCGCGCGCGTGACGTGGTCCGGGTTGCGAGTTTGCTCAAGACCGATCAATCGAAACTGGCCGTGCTGTCGTATCAGCACGCCGAGGCGATGATGACTTCCGCTGCGCCATTTGAAGATTACAAAGAGATGCCGCTGCAGATCATGTTCGACAATGGCACCCATGTGCTGGTAGCGCGTCAGGATCTGCCTTTGCATCATGGATTTCTGATTGCCGTCACCTTGCTCGAACAGGCCGGCCCGATGCACCTGACGGTGCCTATCAAGGGCAAATTCGGTATGCAAGTTCATCCGGGTGCGCGGGCCGCAGCCTTGGGTGAAAAAGTCGAAATGCCGCCTGCGGAAGCTGTCTGATGCCATTGGTGTTGGTCATGCATTCGATCGGCGTCACGCGTCACACGATGCTTGTGTGGGTGAAGCGGGCGCTGCGTTACGGCTGCCTCGGGTTGGCAGTGCTGGGGTCGTGTGTGAGCGTACAGGCGCACGACGCCATCAGCGCTGAAGCTCGCAAGGCCTACCTGTCCCGGCTTGATGAGCTGGCGCGCACCGCCCAGAGCGCTGCAGCGCCCTCGGTCAGGGCCAATGCCTGGCTGGAGACGGGCAAGACCCTCGACGACATACGCGGACTGCTCAATGAAGACATCATCAGTCACGGCAAAACACAAGGACTGGAGACCTCCGTGCTGGTGAATATGCTCAATGCATCAGTCCATAAACTCCAGTTGTCGCCGCAGACACGGCTTTACTTGTCCGATCCGCGACCGTACCGCGAAGCACTCGCGCTCGACCCGCGTGGCAAACAGGCAGCGCTGGCACGCTTCCTTTTATTCAAACATCATTTCTACGACAGCTTTGTCGATCACCCCCTGAAGCCACTGCGGCAAAGTAAAGAGACGCTGCTGGAGATGATCGGATTCGGTGAAAGTTTGATGACGGTGAAGGATCCGGCCATCGACAGCGAAGAAGTGCATTTCATTCTCGGCATTCATTACTTGCAGGCGCTTGAGTCGGGCGCTTTGCCCCAATCGAAATGTCAGTCGCGCGTGGCAGAGATACAGAAAAAATTTCGTAGTCAGTGGCCGACCAGTCTGAAGCTGGCTACCCTCGAAGCC
Source organism: uncultured Bifidobacterium sp. (assembly GCA_964639465.1). Lineage (GTDB taxonomy): Bacteria > Pseudomonadota > Gammaproteobacteria > Burkholderiales > Burkholderiaceae_D > Pernthalerella. Next base: position 67,090 of record CAZXDB010000006.1, read on the forward strand.
TTGTCTGCGCCATGAGTCGCTTGCGGCCGTGGTGGCGCCTGTGGTTGTCGCTCTGCCTCGTGCTGATGCCGCTGATGGCCTCGGCGCATCAGTCCGGCAATAGTTATCTGCGTATCAGCAGCACCGAGAGCGGTGTGTCGGTGCAGATTGATTTTGCCGTGCGCGACCTGAACAGCTTGCTGCAAGTACCGCCTGAACAGCAAAAAGAAATCCGTCGTCACGAACTCGACGAGCTGCAAGACCGGTTAGCGGCACTGGTGGGTGAGTCCCTGGTGCTGGAAGCCGATGGCCAACCGCTGATACTGACCTTCGAGTCACAGACAGTCGCGCTGCACAACGACGGGCTGTATGTGCGTCAAACCCATACCGCCGCCGCATTGCCTGCCACAACTGCTTACCTGCTGGTGCGCTATGGCTTTTTCAATGAAGAAGAAAAGGTCGCGCGCGCCTTTTTGAAGCTGAATAGCGGGCCTTTGGAATCGACCACAGTGCTCGATCCACGACATGCGGTGCAGCGTCTGCCGCTGCGTAATATTGCACTCGCTGAAGCGCTCTGGACCTATGCGCGCGAAGGTGCCTTGCACATCTGGAGCGGGCCCGATCATCTGCTGTTCCTGCTCTGTTTGCTGTTGCCGGGGCTGAGCCTTACCGCTGCGCGCAGGTCGTCCAGCATGTTGGGTGCATCGAATCTGTCGATCGAACCGAATATATCCACACCAATACACGCCTCGGCGATACCAGGCACCACAGTGAACGGCTCACGGAGCGCCGGCCTGCGCGCGGTCGGCACCTATGCGCTCAAGGTGGTGACGGCTTTTACCGTTGCCCACTCGATCACACTGGCGGCTGCCGCGCTGGACTGGATTACCTTGCCCGATAAGCTGATTGAATCCGCGATTGCCGCGTCGATCATCGTCTCTGCGTTGCTGAATTTGCGGGGAGGCGAGGGCAGACAAGCGTGGAAGCTCGCGCTGGGTTTTGGTCTGATCCACGGCATGGGTTTTGCAAACGGACTGCGCGAACTGGGCTTGTCTTCATCGCATTTCATCGAGACGCTGGTCGCCTTCAATCTGGGTGTCGAGTTCGGTCAGATGGCGGTCGTGCTTTTGTTCGGCTTGCTGCTGTGGCCAGTGCTGGCTAACGAGCGTGTGGTGCGCTTGATTCAGCGCTGGGGTTCGCTGGCGATTTTGCTGATGGCCTGCGTGTGGCTGATTGAACGTCTGGCTGGCTAGCAGAACGCAGTCTCGCGGGCATAGCGCGCGCGAACCCATCGCCTTGATATCCTCATAGCCGGTGCAGACCGTTTAAGTAGCTTCGTATTTTTCATTGTCAAAATCATCTGATACACAGTGTCGTTGCTTTGCATAAGGGCGTTGAATTACTGTGCGGCTTCCCTACACGATTCACAATCAAATTTGGCTACGCACTTACTTACGTCTTCGACAGCGCCTGATCGATATCCCACAAAATATCATCGACCGATTCAATACCCACGGCCAGACGAATCAGATCAGGCGGCACACCGGCGGCGATCTGCTGTTCTTCAGAGAGCTGACGATGCGTGGTTGAAGCCGGATGAATTACCAGCGTCTTGGCATCACCAATGTTCGCCAGATGCGACAGGAATTCGACGTTCTCGATGAATTTCTGTCCGGCTGCAGCGCCGCCCTTCACGCCAAATGACAGCACCGCGCCAGCGCCTTTGGGCAGATATTTTTTCGAGAGCTCGTGATACTTGTTATTTTTTAGTCCCGGATAATTCACCCAGGAGACCTTCGGATGGGAGGACAGATACTCGGCGATTTTCTGCGTGTTGCTGCAGTGGCGTTCCATACGCAGGTGTAGCGTCTCCACACCTTGCAGCAGCATGAAAGCATTCATCGGCGAGAGTGCCGGACCAAAGGTACGTAATCCCTCCATGCGGCATTTCATCGTGAAGCCAAAGTCACCAAAGGTTTCATAAAAGCGCACACCGTGATAGCCGTCTGAAGGCTCGGTCATGGTGGGGAATTTCCCATTACCCCAGTTGAATTTACCTGATTCGACGATGATGCCGCCCATCGTTGTGCCATGTCCGCCTAAAAATTTTGTCGCCGAGTGCATGACTACTGCGGCACCCCACTGAAACGGGCGGCACAGGTAGGGGCTGGCGAAGGTGTTATCGATAAACAGAGGCAGATCCGCTTGCGCTGCGATGGCAGCGACTTTCTCGATATCCAACACGTTCATGGATGGATTACCTATCGTCTCTGCGTACAGGAGTTTTGTTTTCGGCGTGATCGCGCGCGCGAAATTTTCAGGATCATCCGAATCAACAAAAATCGTGTTGATACCCAGCTTGCGGAAATTCACATCCAGCTGGGTGTGTGTGCCGCCGTACAGCGTGCGCGCGGCGACGATTTCGTCACCGGCTTCGCATAGATTGAGCATCGCAATCATCTGAGCAGCCATGCCGCTCGAGGTTGCTACTGCAGCGCGACCATCTTCCAGGGCGGCCACGCGCTCCTCCAGCACTGCCACCGTGGGATTGGAGAGCCGCGAATACACATTGCCGAAGGTTTGCAGATTGAACAGGCTCGCCGCATGCTCGGCACTGTCAAACACATAGGAGGTCGTCTGATAAATCGGCACCGCTCTTGCGCCGGTGGCCGCATCGGGTATCTGACCTGCATGCAGACAAAGTGTGTCGAAGTCGTAAACGTGATCTTTGGACATAATCTAGATATGAAAAAGTCAGACGAAGCGGCTTGAACAAAATACCGCGGACGATGTTGAGAGTACCGTGCCTAAAAGACACCCGTGCACATGATTAAGCAGGTCGGCGAGATGAAATGACGCGCGTATTCACACCAAACCAGCCCAGACCACCAAACAGCCGCGCATATTCGATCTTGACGCACCGATCCATCACCACTTCCAGGCCGGCGGTTTCGGCAATCCGGCCGGCTTCCTCATTGATGACACCAATTTGCAGCCACAGTGTATTTGCGCCAATGTCCACAGCATCCTGTGCTATCGGCAGGCAATCCGTACTTTTTCGAAATACATCGACGATGTCGACTTTGACTGGAATGGATTTCAGGTCGGGATAGCAGCGCTCTCCCAGAATTTCGGTGTATTTCGGATTGACCGGGATGATCTTGTAGCCATGCTCCTGCATATACTTCGCAGCGAAATAAGAGGGTCTGAACCAGTCTGCCGACAAGCCAACCACGGCAATCGTATGACTGTCTTTGAGAATGCGGCGCAGTTGCGCAATCGTGCTCATGGCGTCGTCGGCTCCGTAAAAAGAGGGTGAACAGCAAGGCAGATTGTAAACACTCCTAACCCAGGCGCATTCCAATCTGTAAAACCAGCGATTCCGCACCGAAGGAAGCGCTGATGAGATTGTATTAAATGCAATTTTGAGCTGCGGTAGTGATTAGAGCCTGCGTTGACAGTTCCACTATGCTATGTTCCAATCAGGAAACATTGGAGAACTGTACCCGCCTGCTTTTTAGCAGGTGGGAAGACCATCCTGCCCAACCATCATCCGAGGATACGCCGACCGCATGCGCCAGCCGAGTCCCATTATTGGCAACAGCCAACCGATGCGCGAGATCCGCAAGCTGATCGAGACCATCGCAGATTCTCCTGCGACCGTCATGATCAACGGCGAATCCGGCACCGGCAAGGAACTGGTCGCGCAGGCGCTGCACTACCAGTCGACGCGTGCCGATGCCAATTTTGTACCGCTCAATTGTGCCGCGATTCCCAAAGAACTGATGGAAAGCGAGCTGTTCGGCCATCGCAAGGGCGCCTTCACCGGAGCACTCGCCGATCGCGTCGGACGTTTTGAGCTTGCGCATGGTGGCACGCTCTTTCTGGATGAAATCGGTGATCTGTCGCTCGATATGCAAGTCAAGCTCTTGCGTGTGCTGCAGGAGCGGACAGTCGATCCGGTGGGTTCATCCCGACCCGTCGAAGTCGATGTGCGCGTGGTGGCTGCAACGCATCGCGATCTCGAAGTCGAGATTGCAGCGGGTCGTTTTCGCGAAGACTTGTACTACCGGTTAAATGTATTGCCCGTCATTACGCCGCCGCTGCGCGAGCGCGGCGACGATGTTCTGCTGCTGGCGAAATACTATGCCGATAAATTTGCCTACAAAAGTGCACCGGTGACTTTTTCGGCCGATTTTGCCGAAGCCCTCAAGGCGTACGAATGGCCGGGTAATGTGCGCGAACTCTCCAATTTGATTCATCGATTTTCGACCCTGTTTTCAGGGCAAAAGCTGTCGCTGCGCAGTGTGCCGGCCGCCATGCTGCCCAAGGGTTTGCAGAAATTGCAGCTTGAGCGTGGCGATGCGGTGGTTGAAACCCACGAGCCGCATGCCGCCGACGTATTGCAAATGTTCGCCGTCGGAGACAAGGACGCCACGCTATCGGAAGCAGTCACCGTCGCTGAGCCCGAGCATAACCATGTGGAGGACATCATCCTGCTGGCCCAAGGGGGGCCGGTATTGCCACCGGAAGGCCTCTCGCTCAAGGAACGCATGGCAGAAATCGAGCGTGCCTTCATTGAGCAGGCGCTCGATCGTTCGGACGGCAACGTCTCAAAAACTGCGCGGCTGCTGAATTTGCAACGCACCACATTGATTGAAAAAATCGATAAATACCGACTGCGTTCTGCTTGAATCGAATGTGCAGTCAGCCTTAAGAATCATCATGGATATTGCAAGTATTTTGGGTGTTGTTGGTGCGCTGCTGCTGATTGCTTTTGCAACTGGTGGCGACTTTCTGCGCTTTATCGACCTGCCAGCGATACTGATTGTTTTCGGTGGCACTGCGCTTTGTGTGCTCGCAAAAAGCTCGGTATCGGAATTTCGCGATGCTTTCAAAACAGCCCGTGAAGTTTTGACAAGCCAGCCCACACCCTTGCCAGGCCTGATCGATGAGCTGGTCGAAGTCGGTCGTATCGCGCGCTATGACGATCGCTGGATGATTACGCTGGAAGACCGCGAATATACCGATCCCTTCATCGCCAAAGCAGTTCGCATGTGGGTCGACGGTATCGAGCATGGTGTGCTCAAGGATGCCTTGTTGCGTGAAATTGCCGAAGTGCGACTGCGCTTTGACAACGCGCGTGATTTTTTCAGTTATGCCCAAGAGCTCGCGCCGGGCATGGGCATGATAGGCACGCTGCTGGGTTTGGTGCTCATGATGGGCAATATGTCCGACCCGCGTTCGATCGGTCCCGGCATGGCGGTGGCCTTGCTGACCACACTCTATGGCGCCGTACTTGCGAACGTACTGCTGGGCCCTTTGGTCCAGAAAATCACGGGGCATGGCAAGCGGGCTCGTCGCAACTACGAACTGGCCATGGCTGGCGTCCTGTTCATTCACCAAGGGGGTGATCCTCGTTTATTGCCGGATCTCTTGTTGGGCAACATGCTGCCCCAGGCAGCCGAGCCCGAGGCACCGATCGCGAACGAAGCCGAGGCCACTGCCGAATGAAAACGGCGGTACAAGAATCCGAAGAAGCGCCGGCAAAGATTGTCACACTGTTTGATGCCGCGCTTCACGAAGGCGAAGAGCCGCCAAAGCGATATGGTTCACCCTTGTGGATGACGACCTTCGCGGACATGATCACGCTGCTGCTGGCGTTCTTTGTTCTTATCCTTTCTTTCTCTGACCTAAACATCAATCGTTTCAAGGATGTCAGCGGCTCCCTGCAAAAGTCACTGGGCAAGCAGGATGCATTACCGGTGGTTGTCGCACCGCCGGCCGAGACACAACTGGTGGCAGGCCCCACCACCGAAACTGCGCCGCTGCCCGAGCAACTCGCCCGCGATCTCGGCACACTGCAAAAATCACTGTCGCTGGATCTGGTGGGCAAAAAAGTTCAGTTGCGTCCAGAAAACGGCAAAATCGTTCTGCAATTGCCCGAGCGTGGTAACGGAATCCTGCCGCAGGAAATGGTGGATCTGTACGGACGCATCGCCGATGCACAAGCGCAGGTCGAAAGCCGCGTGGAAATCCGCGAAGGTGGTGAGGACGATGAACAGCGCAATGACATCGCGCGTCAGCTCAAGCAATTGCGCGAAATGCTCTCCAGCGAGATCGCGAAGGGTGAGGCGCAGGTCGAGCGGGATGGTGAGCGCATCGTCATTCGCATGGTGGTGCAGGGCAGTTTCTATTCGGGGAGTGCCGATCTGTCACCTGATTTCATGCCCATGCTGAGAAAAATCGGTCGCGGCATTGCTGCAGCCGGCGGTCGGATCACGGTGGAGGGCCACACAGATGACATACCGCTCAATGGCCACAATCGATTTCGGTCGAACTGGGATTTATCCGGTGCCCGTGCCGCTTCAGTCGCCGATTATTTGACCGAGCAGGCGGGTGTGCCGCGTGAACGCGTGATCGTACGCGGTATGGCCGACACCAAACCGCTTGCGCCGAACGATACCCGCGAGGGACGGGCGAAAAACCGCCGGATTGAAGTGCTGGTGGATGCGTTTGGTGCCTGAGAATGTCAGTCGCGTAGCTTAGCCGCGTAAATTGCGTGCCAAGTCGTTATAAAAATTCACCAGCGTTTTCAGCAGATTGGTCGCCATGTCGGAGAAGGTGGTGTAGCGCTGAGTAATCGAGGTAACGAACAGGGTCTGATCGGTGCTGCGCTGGGTGAGCAGGATTTGTTTTTCGGCGTATTCACCGCGAAGGGCTTTTTTGACGTCGTCGGGCATTTTGCTGATGAAAGGTTCTTTGGTTCTCACAAAGCGGTAGTCTATAACTCCGCCGGTATCACCCACCTCCACAATGTAGTAAATATTGCGTGAACCCGGATCCTGAAAATTTTTTTTCATCCGCTTTAGTCAGCTTAGTCAGATCGAAAGTTGCCGGTGACAGAGGGGGGTAAGCGCCATAAATCGTCTCGGGTGGCGGGCTGAACGGCGGACGATACCCAGGTACGACGGTGGTGTATTTGGCGACGTCGTAGTATTTTTCTACGCTAGGACCCAGCGTTGTCACTGGCGGCGTCACACCAGAGGGAAGTCCGGTCGTGTTAATGAGTGCGTTGGTGGCTTCGATTAGAGTGGTTCCATTGGCTGCAGCTTGCATTAGATCTCTTTCTGCAGCGTCTTTCGGTATGAAAAACAACTTTACCTGCTCCGGCGTAAGCGTTACGCGACTATTTCCAACAAATTCGTAAGAAGTTGGATTGCCACTCTGATCACGATAAACCACAAGGTCACCAAGACTTCCGCTAGTGCCCGGCGTGGTTCCTTCGATGAGTTTTGGTTCATAGATGAACCATGCTGCTTTGTCAGAATTGAGGGTACCTTGGGGCAAAAGAATTGCGGCCCCCGTTCTTGAATACTTGAGGTTTTGAGCGTCAAGTAGTGGTTTTGCTGCTATCAGTTCTACGATTGAATCCCTAATTTTGCGGGCTTTGTCTATATCGGCTTGCGTGGCAGTCAGTGAGCTTGAATTATCAATGGTGGCC